>JBCDHQ010000311.1:0-5213 GCA_038749815.1 Pseudomonadota bacterium
GGTCCGGAGCCGCGCAACGAGATAGACCAGCGCAATCTTTGAGGCATCGCGTTGGAGCGAGAACATGCTCTCGCCGAAAAAGGCGGAGCCGATGGCAACACCGTAGAGCCCGCCCGCCAGCCGTCCGTTCATGTAGACCTCGACCGAATGGCCGAAGCCCGTCCGGAACAGCTCATCATAGAGCTTGAGGATCCGCTCATTGATCCAGGTCTCCGGCCGATTGGCGCAGGCCGACACCGTCATTGCGAATGCGCTGTCCCAGCGCACCTCGTAGGCCCCTTGGCGGATCGTCTTCCGGAGGGAGCGCGACATGTGCAGCCCGTCGAGCGGCAAGATGCCCCGTGTTTTCGGATCGATCCAGAAGATTTCGTCCGTGTCCGCGCGCTCCGCCATTGGGAACACGCCCGCCGCATAAGCCTGCAGAAGGAGGTCTGCGGTGACTTCTGGTTGGCCCTCGTCCCGCATCCGCCTCTATCCTCTCTCGAGCCAGCGTTCGAGCCAGTGGATCGTGTAGTCGCCCCGCTGGATGTCAGGTTGATCCAGGAGTTCTGAGAAAAGCGGCGCAGTTGTATCAACCCCGTCCACGATCAACTCCCCCAGAGCGCGACCCAATCGCGAGAGGGCCGCCGGCCGGTCGTCCCCGTGGACGACGAGTTTGCCAATGAGACTGTCATAGTATGGAGGTATCACGTACCCCGTATATATCGCGCTGTCCATTCTGACCCCCAGCCCTCCAGGAGCGTGATAAGCGGTGATACGGCCAGGAGAGGGGCGGAATTCGGGCAGGCGTTCGGCATTTATGCGCACTTCTATGGCATGACCCCTTGGGATAAGGGCCGCCTGGTCGAAGCTGAGCGGGTGTCCGGCGGCAACGCGAATCTGCTCCCGCACCAAATCGACGCCGTAGACGGCCTCCGTCACCGGGTGTTCGACCTGGAGGCGCGTGTTCATTTCGATGAAGTAGAACGCGCCGTCCTCGTAAAGAAACTCGATGGTGCCGGCGCCGATGTAGTTGATCGCGGCGACGGCTTCCGCGCAGGTGCGTCCGATCTCAGCCCGGAGCGCTGCATCGAGGACGGGTGAGGGCGCCTCCTCAAAGACCTTCTGGTGGCGGCGCTGAAGCGAGCAATCCCGCTCACCCAAGTGAACGGCGCCGCCTTTGCCATCGCCAAACACCTGAATCTCGATATGGCGCGGGCGCTCGAGGTACTTCTCGATATAGACCTCATCATTGCCGAAGGCCGCCATGGCCTCTGTCCGCGCACCGGAGAGCGCCCCCTCGAGCTCGTCTTCGGTGCGCGCAAGCTTCATGCCGCGCCCGCCGCCGCCAGCCGTGGCCTTGACCAGAACGGGGAAGCCCATCTCCTCGGCCACGGCGCGGGCCTCGTCGAGGGTCGCCACGCCACCATCCGACCCCGGGACGCAGGGGACACCCAGCCGGCGCATGGTCTCCTTGGCCGTGATCTTGTCGCCCATCATCTGGATGTGCTCCGAGCGCGGGCCGATGAACGTGATCTGGTGATCTTCCAGCGCCTGCACGAAGGCAGCGTTCTCGGAGAGGAAGCCATACCCGGGATGGATCGCCTCGGCCCCCGTGACCTCGCAGGCGGAAATCACGCTCGCGATATTGAGATAGGATTGAGCGGAGGCGGGAGGTCCGATGCAGACACTCTCATCTGCCAGGCGCACATGCATTGCGTCGGCGTCGGCGGTGGAGTGTACGGCGACCGAGGGGATGCCGAGCTCGCGGCAGGCGCGAATCACGCGGAGGGCAATCTCGCCGCGATTGGCGATCAGGATCTTCGAGAACACCGGAGGCTAGCTCACCACAAAAAGAGGCGCACCGAATTCAACCGGCGCGCCATCTTCGACGAGGATCCGCTTGACCACGCCGGCACGGGGGGCTGGGATGTGGTTCATCGTTTTCATCGCCTCGATGATGAGCAGGGTTTGGCCCTCGCTCACGCTGTCGCCCACCTGAACGAACGGGGATGCCCCGGGTTCTGGCTGCAGATAAGCGGTGCCGACCATCGGGCTGGTGACGGCACCCGGGTCGAGGGCAGGATCGCTGACAACCTCTGGGACGGGATCGTGTGCCACTTGGGCGGGAGGCGCTGAGAGGATGGGGCCGGGCGCGGGCGTCGCTGCAATCTGGCGGGCGACCCGAACGTCGAGGGCGATGTCCTCGCCATACTCGCGTCGCACTTCAATCTCAGTCAGATCATTGGCTCTCAGCATCTGCGCGAGCGCCTCGATAAAGGCCACATCGCTCGCGTCGTTGCGTTCACTCATTCCGGTGGTCGCTCCTCCTCGCCGCCGCTCAGGCTGCGGCTAGGCCTCTATACGCGCTCGCCCGGAAAGTGAAAAGCGGTGCCCCGCGGCGAGCGGTTCCTCAGGGATCCGTTTTCGCCTCGGCAACGATGGCCTCAAGTTCGGCGCGGGGCAGGGCACCGCGGACCATGCGGTCCCCGATGATGAAGGTCGGCGTCCCGGTGAGGCCGATTGCATTGGCAAGCGCGCGGGTCTCGTTCAGCCGACCTCTGATCTCCGGCGTGCGCGCCATCTCGATCGCCGCATCCACATCGGCAACCTCGGCCACGTAGTCGAGAATGACGGGCTCACTCAATTGGCCGTCATGCTCGAGCAGAGCATCGTTGAGCGTGGCATAGGCCTCGGGTCCCTCAAGCTCCAACACCGCCATCGCAAGCCGGGCCGCGACAACGGAAACCGAACCGAGGAGCGGCAGCTCCTTGACGACGTAGCGAAGCTCTGTGTCGGCCGCGACGATCGCGGTGATGTCGGGATGCGCGCGTTTGCAGAAGCCGCACTGGTAGTCAATGAACTCGACCACTGTCAGCTCCCCGTCCGGATTGCCGCCGACATAGGAATACCCGTCATGCGTAAGCGCCTCGGCATTGGCAACGATGTTGGCCTGGTCCTCCGCCAATTGCCGGGCCGCGTCCCGCTCCTCGAGAACGGTGATTGCTTCGCGCAGCACTTCGGGGTTCTCGAGAAGATAAGCGCGGATTTCCGCCCGGAGGGCCGCGCGCTCATCGTCGGTGTAGTCGTCGACCGCCGCGGCCGTGCCGGCCAAGAGCAGGACCAGCGTCAGAACGATGGCTCGCATGATGTACCCCCTCATCTGAGCCCGCGGTCGGCGGCGGCGATGATGTCCTGCGCGCGACGCCAAGCGGCCGAGCCCTCGGGCAGCTGTCCGGCCGCCCGCGTTGCCTGAACTTTTGCATCCCCGAGGCGGCCGAGCAACGCAAACCTTTCCGCACTCGCCAGCGCGGCACGGCCCGCTTGGCCATTGCGCGCATAGGCCACAGCCAAATCGCGCAACATACGCGGATCCGCAGGGTCGAGCGCCCGCGCCCGCTCCAAAACGTCGAGCGCCTCGCGGTCCGCGCCGCCCCGCGCCACAAGCGCCCGGCCGAGCCCTGCCTGGATCAGCGCCTCGCGTGGCGCGAGTGAGACCGCGCGCCGGTAGGCCGCTGTCGCGCCCGCGGCGTCTCCGTTCTCGAGCAGAAACTGCCCCTTGAGTTCGTTGTAGAACGGATCGTTCGGCCGGATCGACAACAGTCCGTCGACGGTCTGCATGGAGCGCCGGATGTCCGGAAGGCGGTGGTAGGCGACGGCGCGCGCGAGCGCTCCGATTTCGGTCCGGTCGTCCTTATACTTGCGCAGCGTGTACGACGGATTGCCGAGAAACCCATCGAACTTCGCGACCAGCCGTGCATGCCAGTAAGCGTCGAGCTGGCTCGGACCCTGGCCGCGCGGTGCGCTCGCCACTCGGTCCTCCAAGTAGCGCAGCCGGTCACGCCAGAGCGGGTGCGTCCGCACGTAGGGATCCTGCCGCGCGCCGGAGAGGATCTCCTGCCCAGAAAAGAGCTTCATCACCCGTGTGATCGCCGTCGGATCGGCGCCTGCTGCCACCATATAGCGGAGGCTCGCTTGGTCTGCCGCGGCCTCCTCGGCCCGGGTGTGGGCCAGAAAGTCGCGGAGCGCGGCCTCCTGCGCCCCGATGCCGAGCCCGATCCCCGCCTGCGGCGCCCCCGCCGCGACGGCGGCCACGCTCAACACCACGCCGAGGCCAGCTATGCCGCGCGCGGTCCGAAGCCGCTGGTTCCGCCGCGCAACGTGGCCGCCGGTGATGTGGCCCGTCTCATGCGCGATCACGGCGCGGATCTCATCGATCCCCTCGAGCCGGCGAAAGAGGCCCGTGTGGATGAAGATGTTGTTGCCGCCTGCGACGAAGGCGTTGAGCCGCGGGTTGCTCACGATGTAGAGCGTGACCTGCGAGGGCGAGAGGCCCGCCGCGCGGAGGATCGGGTCAGCGATCCGCTTCAACGTTGCCTCGATCTCGGCGTCGCGGACGAGGCCCTGGGCCGCAGCCGGCAGCGACAGCATGACCAGTAGGACAGCGGCCAGAACGCGCCGGCCAATCGCTTGCAACAGCCCTCTCTTCATGGTGCAACCCCTCCAAGCGGCGTTGAGCGGCAACCTAAGGCGGATCAGATGCGGGTGTCAAAGCGGGGCGAGGTCGAGCCCTTTCGAGTGATGGACGTCATGGAGGCCGCCCGCGCCGCGGAAGAGGCCGGCCGCGACATCGTCCATATGGAGGTCGGTCAGCCTGCAACACCGGCACCCCGCGCGGCGCGCGCGGCCCTTGCCGAGGCGATGGAGAATGGCGCGCTCGGATACACCGTTGCCCTCGGGCTTCCCGCCTTGCGTCGTGGGATCGCGGAGCTCTATGGCCGCTGGTACGACCTCGATCTCAACCCTGAGCGGGTGGTGATCACCGCCGGATCTTCCGCCGCGTTCACGCTCGCCTTCGTGTCGCTTTTTGAGGCCGGCGGTCGGGTGGGCATCGGTGAGCCGGGTTACCCCTCCTACCGCAACATTCTGAAATCGCTTGGCTGTACTCCTGTCGGGCTCCGCACTGAGGCGGTGCACAGGTTCCAACCGACACCCGATCAGATTGCGCCGGATCTCGACGGTCTTCTGGTCGCAAGCCCGGCAAATCCGTCCGGCACCATGCTCGACCGAGCGGCCCTCGCGGGTCTGCTCGAGGCTGCGCGCGCGCGCGACGTCGCGTTCATCTCGGACGAGATCTACCATGGTCTGCACTATGGCGACCGCGCGGTCTCGGCGCTTGAGCTCTCGGATGACGTCTACGTCATCAACTCCTTCTCGAAGTACTTTTCGATGAC
>JBCDHQ010000312.1:0-5203 GCA_038749815.1 Pseudomonadota bacterium
CACCGAGGGGGCGCCGCGGCTGCAGCAGATCGCAGCGCTGGCCAAGGAGATGCTCGCGGGCACGCCACTTGAGACTTACATCCCGACCTGGGGCATGCAGGCGCTGGCCTCGCTTGAGCTGTTGACCGTGGCGCTCCGCCGGACGGCCGAGGCCGGTCAGGCGATGACGGCCGACAATCTGGCCGCGGCCTTGGGCTCGATCCAGGATCTGGATCTCGGCGGCTACTACGGTGGGCCGATCTCGGTGACCGACAACAAGGTTGGGACCGGGCGGGTTTATCAGTACTCGACCGAGACGAACCTCTTCTCGCCGATCTCGGACTGGTTCGAGGTTTGAGAGCGGCCGCCCGGCAGGTCCGGGCGGCTCCATCCGGGGGGCGCGATGCTGACGATTGAGAATGTCGAGGTTGTGTACCATCACACGGTGCAGGCGCTCCGCGGGCTGTCTCTCGAGGCGGCAGAGGGGAAGATCACGGCGCTTCTCGGCTCGAACGGGGCGGGGAAGACCACGACGCTGAAGGCGGCGACCCGGCTTTTGGAGCTCGAGAACGGGCGCGTCCGCTCGGGGCGGATTGTGTTCAAGGGCGCAGGGGTGGAGCGGTTCCGCCCCGACGCGCTGGTCCACCAAGGGCTCTTCCACATTCGGGAGGGGCGGCGGATCTTCTCGGAGCTGACGGTGGAGGAGAACCTGATCACGGCGGCGAATGCGCTCCGCGGTCGAGGGCGGACGCCGAACTACGACAAGGTCTACGCCTTCTTTCCGCGGCTGGAGGAGCGGCGGGGGCAGATTGCGGGGTACCTCTCCGGCGGGGAGCAGCAGATGCTCGCCTTCGGGCGGGCGATGGTGGCGGAGCCCTCGATGATCCTGATGGACGAGCCCTCGCTCGGGCTTGCGCCGATGATCATTGCCGAGATCTTCGAGACGGTGCGGCGGCTGAATGCGGAGGACGGCGTCTCGATCCTGGTGGTCGAGCAGAACGCGCATGTGGCGTTCTCGGTCGCCGACTACACGTACATCATGGAGGGGGGGCAGATCGTGATGGAGGGCGATGTGGCAAAGCTCCGCGACGATCCGGATGTGCAGAGCTTCTATCTCGGAATGGGGGCGGGTGGCGCGGCGCGCGAGAGTTTCCGGGAGGTCAAACACTACAAGCGCCGCAAGCGGTGGCTGAGCTGATGCACGATTTTGAGCGCCGGGGCTTCCGGACATCTGTCGACATCATTGCCGAACATGCGCAGGCGACGCCCGACCGCGTCGCGATCCGCCAGAAGCGCTACGGGATCTGGAACGAGACGACGTGGGCCGGGCTCGACCTTCTGGTGCGGGAGCTTGCGGCGGCGCTGATCGAGATCGGTGTCGCGCCGGGCGACAAAGTGGGGATCTTGTCGGAGAACCGGGCGGAGTGGGTGCTGACCCAGTTCGCGGCGCAGGCGGCGGGGGCCACGGTTGTGGGGATGTATCCCACAAGCCCTGCAGCCGAGATCGAGCATTTGGTGAACGCCTCGGACACCGCCGTCCTCTTCATCGAAGATCAGGAGCAGTTCGACAAAGTCGTGGAGCTGGGCGACCGGGCGCCGCGGCTGAAGCGGCTTGTGGTGTTTGAGCCGAAGGGCCTTCGGCAGGAGACGTTTCTCGGTCTGATGGCCTTTGACGCGCTCCGGGAGTTGGGGCGCGGGGCGCTGGCGACGCACGCGGAGGAGATCGCGGCGCGGGGCACGGCGCAGGGGCCCGAGACGACCGCGCTGATGGTGTTCACCTCGGGCTCCACCGGGGCACCGAAGGCTGCCGAGATCAGCCATGGGAACTTTTTCGCGGCCGGCTGTCTTGTGCATGAGATCTTCGACGGTCTCGCCTCGGACATCAACATTCTGAGCTACCTGCCGCTCTGCCATGTCGCGGAGCAGAACATGACCGTGATCAACACGCTGGCCGGACGGCGGGTGATGAATTTCGGCGAGAGCCTGCGCACGATCACGACGGACCTCCGGGATGTCGCGCCGGAGCTCTTTTTCGGCGTGCCGCGGATCTGGGAGAAGATGCAGGCGCAGGTCCTGGTTCAGACCCAGACCACGGGCCGCGTGCATCGGTGGCTGATGGAGCGGGCGCTCGCCTCGGCCGCGCGGCGGCAGACGACGCCGCGGGCGGCGTGGTCCTTGCGCGAGCGGGTGTCGAACGCGGTCTGGGACGCGCTGATCTACCGGCATGTGCGGTCTTATCTCGGGCTCGGCCGGGTGCGGGTCGCGTTGACGGCGGCGGCGCCGATCTCGCCCGACCTGCTGGCCTTCCTGCGCGGCATCGGGATCAACATCCGCGAGATCTGGGGGATGACCGAGACGACCGGGGCCGCGACGATCCAGCCCGACTGGGGTGCGTCCGAGGGGCGTGTGGGGTTCTTTCCGAAGGGCGTCGAGGCGCGGCTGGCCGAGGATGGCGAGCTCCTCGTCCGGGGCGGGATCGTCTTCAAGGGGTATTACGGGAACGAGGCGGCGACGCGGGCGACGGTGGTCGACGGGTGGCTTCACACGGGCGATGTGGCGGCGGAAGCGGCGGATGGCTCCTACTCGATCATCGACCGAAAAAAGGACATCATGATCAATGCTGCGGGGAAGAACCTGACACCGTCGCTGATCGAGAACACGATGAAGGCGTCGCGCTACATCAAGGAGTGCATCGTGGTGGCCGATCGGCGGCCCTATGTCACAGCCCTTGTGCAGATCGACTTTGAGACGGTGCGGCTCTGGGCCGAAGCCCGCGGCATCGCCTACACCACGTTTCGCTCGCTGGCGGAGCATGCCGCGGTCGTGGCGCTGATCGAGGGCGAGGTTGCGGCGCGGAACGCGGATCTGGCCCGTGTCGAGCAGATCAAGAAGACGTTGCTCCTGGCCAAGGAGCTCGACCATGATGACGGGGAGGTGACGGCGACCATGAAGGTGCGCCGCGCGAAGATCATGGACGCCTATGCCGGCGAGATTGAGCGGCTCTACACCGCGGCTTAGCGCGGCAGTCTCAGGTCGATCGTTTTGTTGAGGCGCAGGCCCACCCGTTGTCCGGTGTCGTCCCTGTCGCGCGTGAATTCATGCGCCACCTCGAGCGCGAGATCGTCCCGGATGCTGTAGGAGAGCGCGGTTTGGAGCGAGTAATCCTCGAACACGCCGCCCGTGGCGAGGTCCCGGGGCCGGTACGTGCCCGAGAGCGTTCCGCGCCACGGGCCGGTCGCGTAGGAGAGGCCGCCGCTGATGTACATGATGTCATCAGCCGAGCCCTCGAACTGGGAGAGCGCCGAGAATTCGCCCACCATGTCGAGGCTGCGGCCGCCCGCGAGGTCAATGGTCTGTTTTGCGGCGATCAGGACGCCCTCCTCATCGCCGACATCGCCTGCCCCGGCAGCCTCGCGCAGATAGGCGATCCGGTAGGTGAAGCCGGGAGCCGGGGTGGTGCCCTCGAGCGCGAGGGTGAGGGACTCGAGCGTTTCGGTGTTGCTTGCACCGCCATCCTCGAGATCCGTGCGGCCCCGATTTGTGATGAGCGAGTCCGAGAGGATGCTGGTGTCCTCGAAAAAGAGGACGGCGCTGAGCGTGTGGCGCCAGGTGCCGGTGCTGATCCTATAGTCACCGCCGAGGCCCACCCGCTCAATCAGCTCGATCTCCTTGCTGTAGCTGTTGCCGTACATGCCGGGGATGTTGAGCGAGAAAAACGCGAATGCCGGGGTGAGTTTGCCGGCATAGAGCGAGAGCTGGTCGGTCGGGTCGTAGAGCATGAAGAGCTTGCGCACAAAAAGCGCCTGCTCCTCGAAATAGCGATTGTCCGAGGGCGGACCTGCATTCTCCAACCGGATCTCGGAGGAGATGCCAAACGTCTCTGAAACCTGAAGACTTGGTCGCGCCTCCATCTTGAGCGCAACATCCTGAGCTGTCGCGGTCCTGGCATCGGTCTTGTAGTCGTAATCATAGGCCAGACGAAAGATGACATCGCCTTCTATCCTTGGATAAAGCGCCTCAGTGGCGGCAAAATCTGGAGCCATGACTAGAGCGGCCGATAGAAATATTGGCTTCGACATCTTCCGACCTGCGAGATATTTGACCGTGTGGTCAAATGATCTAGCGATGGATCATGTCGCGGAGCAAGCCGAGCCGCCGCGCAGTGAGTGCGCACGAAACCGTCTCTGCCGCGGCTCCCTAGTCGAGGGGGACGCGCACGCCGAGGAGGACCGCGTTCGAGCCGGTGTCAGCGTCGAAGGCCCCCCACGCGTCGGAGCGGTGGTGGATCCTGAGGAACGGGCGCCACGCGCTCTCGTCCGAGCCGAACTCCGCTTCGAGGAACCAATGGGCGAGCGTTCGCGCCGAGCTGCCGGTGCGCGCGATCTCGGTTTCCGACTGGTCGGTGCCGTGGCTGATGCCGAGCCCGTAGGCGATGGAGGGCACATAGGCCCATCGCGTGCGCGGGGTGCGGACGACGAAGGGAAGCGTCACTTCAAAATGCGTGTTCTCGCCAAAGTGCTTCAGCACGTTGAGCTCCACCCCGAGATGGCCGAAACGGCCGAGGGGGGTCTCGATACCGACGCCGCCGCCGAGCTGGTAGGCGTCTCGACCGCGGATGCTGTCGAAATTGCCGAGAAGATCGCCCCACTCATTGTCGGTCATCTGACCGGCAAAGCCCTGGACGCTTCGTCGTGTCTCGAGCGCCGCAGCGGGCGGTGCGAGGGCGAGGATCAGGAGGAGGCCGATGGCGCGCAGGGTCATGTCTCTAAAATGGCCACTCTCGCGCCGCGCACAACCCGGTTTGCGCGGTTTCTCAGGGCAGCGGGATGGAGGATCCGGGTTTGGTCGCTTGGTAGACATCCGAGAGTGTGCCGTAGGTCGCTTTGATCGTCGCGCAGCGGGCGAGGAGGCGGTCGCGGTCCGGTTGGCCCGTCGCTTCGTCCTGGATCGAGTGGGCGCGCCAGAAGGCGTTGTCGGTGGCGTAGCCCCCGGGTGCGACGCGGAAGACCTCCTGCAGGATTTTGAGGTCGTGGGGGATGGCGAAGGTGTCGCGGCTGTCGAGATGGCTGAAGAGAAAGAAGAAGTTGTCGAAGCCCGCCCAGGTGATGGCCGACAGGCAGAGCGAGCAGGGCTCGTGGGTCGAGAGGAAGATCAGCTCCGAGGTGGGCGGGCGGTCGGAGGCGGGGATCTCGTAGAAGCGCTTCAGGCAGTGCATCTCGCCGTG
>JBCDHQ010000313.1:0-5185 GCA_038749815.1 Pseudomonadota bacterium
CCTTCGCGACGGAGTACAATTGGGCGATTGCGGGGCTGATCTTTCTCGTGGGGGTTCTGATCCGGCACTACTTCAACTCCGTCCACGCCAAGAAGGGGGAGCCGCACTGGACATGGGCCGCGGCATTCGTGCTGATGGTGGCGATCGCCTGGCTCTCGACCGAGCCGGGTGTGGAGCGGGAGGCCGTCGCGCCCGCGCGTTTCACCGAGGCGCCGGGCTTCGCGGCGGCGGCCGACGCCGTGACCACCCGGTGCGCGGTGTGTCACGCGGTGGAGCCCGCCTGGCCGACGCTCCACTGGCCGCCGAAGGGCGTCGTGCTCGAGACGCCGGAGGATGTCGCGCGGCATGCGCATGGGGTCTACCTCCAGTCCGGCGTCTCGCATGCGATGCCGCCTGCGAACCTCTCCAACATGGAGCCTGAGGAGCGCGCCCTCATCGTCGCCTGGTACCGCGCCGCCACGCGCTGAGGCTTGCCCTCGCACCACCGCTCGCCGATGGTGGCGCCAAAACGGGGGGACATCATGCAACTCTCAGGCAAACGCGCTGTCGTGACCGGCGGTGCCTCGGGCTTCGGCGCGGGGATCGCGCGGGCCTTTGCGGCAGAGGGCGCGACAGTGCTCGTGGCAGATCTCGACAAGGTCGGCGCCGAACGGGTGGCGGCAGAGATCGGCGGCCACGCGCAGCGAACGGATGTGGCACTTGCCGACAGCATGGCAGCGCTCGCCGCGGCGGCGGAGGCCGTGATGGGCGGCATCGACATCTTCGTCAACAATGCCGGCATCACGCACAAACCGATGCCGATGGAAGAGGTTGACGAAGCGACCTTCGACCGGGTCCTCGCGGTCAATGCCAAGTCCGTCTACCTCTCGGCCCGAACGGTCGTGCCGAAGATGAAGGCCGCGGGCGCGGGCGCGATCCTCAACGTCGCCTCCACGGCGGGGCTGTCCCCTCGGCCAAACCTCAATTGGTACAACGCCTCCAAAGGCTGGATGGTGACGGCGACCAAGACGATGGCGGTGGAGCTCGCCCCGCACGGCATCCGGGTCAACGCGCTCTGCCCGGTGGCGGGAGAGACGCCGCTTCTGGCCAGTTTTCTGGGCGAAGACACGCCGGAGATGCGGGCGAAGTTTCTCTCAACGATCCCGATCGGGCGGTTTTCGACGCCCGAGGATCTTGGCGCTGCGGCTGTGTTCCTCTGCTCCGATGCGGCGGGCATGATCACGGGCACCGCGCTCGAAGTCGACGGAGGACGATGCATATGAAAGTGAACCTCGCCGAGAAGCTTGCGCAGATCAAAACCCACTGGGACCCGCATGTCGTGGCCGATTACAACGGCAACGACGTCATGGTGGTGAAGTTCCAAGGCACATTTCCGTTCCACGACCACCCGGACACGGATGACTTCTTTCTGGTTTTGAAGGGCGAGGTGCTCCTCGACATCGACGACGAGACCCACCGCCTCGGCCCCGGAGAGCTCGCCGTCGTCCCAGCCGGCACCCGCCACCGCCCGCGTGCGGAGGCGGAAGCCGAGGTGCTGTTGATCGAGCCGGCCGGCACACCCAACACCGGCGATCCGGAGACCGCCGCCAAGAAACCGCGGCTCTGATGCCAGCCGGCCCCCGCAACCTGATCACGGATGTGAGCGGGCTTCTGGTCGGCAACGCCTCGGACGCGGTCCTCAAATCCGGGGTCACGGTGCTGACCTCGGACCACCCATTTCGCGCCAGCGTCGATATCCGCGGCGGCGCGCCCGGCACGCGCGACACAGCACTTCTCGAGCCGGAGCGGACTGTGGACCAAATCGACGCCCTGGTCCTCTCGGGCGGCTCCGCCTTCGGGCTCGGCGCGGCCGAAGGCGTCATGGCCGCCCTCCGCGCTGCGAACCGCGGCTTCGCCGTCGGGCCGGTTCACGTCCCGATCGTCCCGACCGCGATCATATTCGATCTGGCGAACGGTGGCGTCAAAGACTGGGTCGAGAGCCCCTATCCAGCGCTTGGTCGGAGCGCCTTCGACGCCGCCGCGTCGACCTTTGAGATCGGCACCGCCGGCGCCGGTGTCGGGGCGCTGACCGCGCGGCTCAAGGGCGGGCTCGGCTCCACCTCTGCCCGGGTCGGGGAGTGGATGGTTGGAGCGCTTGTCGTCGCCAACCCGATCGGCCACGTGGGGCCGCCCGGGTCGCGGCAGTTTTGGGCCGGTGCGTTTGAAGAGGGGGCCGAGTTCGGCAATCTCGGCGCACCGCGCAGCACAGGGCCGATCGGGCTTGGCGACACAAAACTCGGCGGCGGCATCGGCACGGGCGGCAACACAACGATCGCGATCGTGGCCACCGATGCCCCCCTCGACAAAGCCGCGCTCCGCCGCCTCGCCGTCGCTGCGCAGGACGGCATAGCTCGCGCGATTGTGCCGGCCCCTACAGCCCTTGACGGCGATCTGGTCTTTGCCGTCTCGACAGCACCCGAGCCGCAGAGGCTCGCGCCGGCGGACGTTCTCCTCCTCGGGCACGCGGCTGCGACCAGCCTCGCGCGAGCGATCGCCCGCGCGATCTTCGCCGCAAGCCCCGCGCTCGATGACAAACGCCCGACATGGTCAACTTTGCCGGCCGACGGTGACCCGCCGGAGGGGGCGTAGACGCATTGCTCCCGCCGTTCGAACACTCGGTGCTCGTGAATGTCGCACCCGGGCGGGACGGACCAACCTGCCTTTTCGGAAATCGCCCGCGAGGGACGCTGCGCGCAACGCGGTTCGGAGCGGCGGCCCGGCGCCGCGGAGAGAGACAGCCCCCCAGATCCAGTCCAGCCGCCGTCGGGTTGGCGCGGGGGCGTCTTGCGGCCTCCGATCAGCGGCGCCCAGACGCTGCGCGCCCGACCACCGGCCGCCGTGTTCCAGGCGCCTCGGGATTTGATCCTCGTCCGACGGAGCGCTAGAGGACAAAGACTGACCCGGAGGGCCCCCAGATGGATTTCGTGATCGCACCGCCAGAGGTGCCCGCTCTGCCGGTTCTCGGAACGGAGGCGCATTTCCCGGTGCGTCGGGTCTATTGCATTGGGCGCAACTACGCCGCGCATGCCGTTGAGATGGGGCACGATCCAGATCGCGAGCCGCCCTTCTTCTTTCAAAAGAACCCCAGCGATCTCGATCCGGTCGGATGGTTCCCCTATCCGCCTGGCACGACGGATGTCCACCACGAGGTGGAGGTCGCGGTGTTCCTGCAGTCGGGTGGCGCGGACATCTCCGAAGCCGATGCGCTCGAGCATGTGTTTGGCTACGCCCTGGCCCTCGACATGACGCGCCGTGATCTGCAAGCGGAGATGAAGCGGCTCGGGCGGCCCTGGGAGATCGCGAAAGCCTTCGAGCACTCGGCCCCTGTCGGCCCGATCCATCCGGCCGATCAGATCGGGCACCCGGCCTCGGGCCGCATCGCTTTGTCGGTCAACGGCGCGCTGCGCCAGGACGGCGATCTGAGCCAGATGATTTGGAAAGTGCCTGAGATGATTGCCTATCTGTCGACGTTCACGACACTCTCGGCCGGCGATGTGATCCTGACGGGCACCCCTGCCGGCGTCGGTCCGGTTGCGCGCGGCGACAGGCTGGAGGCCATGGCGTCCGGGCTCGGCCAGCTCATCGTGGAGGTCGTGTGACAACCGGTTCGCACATCGTTGTCGTTGGCGCCGGGCCGACGGGGCTGTCCTGCGCGCGACGTCTGGTGGAGCACGGGTGCAGCGTCCGCGTCATCGAAAAGAGCCGCGGCATCGGCGGTCGCGTGGCCACGCGGCGCCGGGACGGGATGCAAGTGGACCACGGCGCCCCGTTTCTCGAGGGCGGCTCGCCCGCGGCGGACCGGTTGATCGAGGCCGCCTCTGCCGCGGGGGATGCCGCGCCCTGGCCGGCGGGCGGCGCGGCGTGCTGGACCGGCGTTCCCGGGATGAGCAGCCTCTTTCGCAGCCTGGCCCAAGGTGTCGAGATCACGTTCAGTCAAGAGGTGAAGGCCATCCGCCCCGAGCAGCCGGGCTGGCGTCTCGAGACGGGCGAGGGCGATCAGACTGCCGACCATGTGGTGCTCGCGCTGCCGGCGCCTCAGGTCATCCGGCTGCTTGAGCGCAGCGAGCCCGGGCTGGTCGAGCAGCTCCGGACTGTCGGTTTCCGGCCCACATACACCTTGATCGTCAGCTTCGAGGCGGACCCGGGCTGGACAACGCTGCTCCGCCCATCGCGCGGCCCGTTCGAGCTATTGGTTGGGGACGCGACAAAGCCCGGCCGCCCCGACGGCCATGTCTGGGCGGCGCATGCGGACCAGGCTTGGAGCGAGGCCAATCTAGAGCGTGAGCGGCCGGACGCGGCAGACGCTCTCCTCACTGCGCTCGAGGAGGCGATGGGGCGGCTGCCGCCTGTGGTCCTCTCGCTCGGCCACCGGTGGCGCTACGCGCAAACCAGCCATCCCCTCGGCGCCCCGTTCGTCGAGAGCGCCGACGGCACGCTCCTGGCCGGAGGGGATTGGGCACTGGGGCAGACGATCGGCGATGCGCTGACGAGCGGCGAGGCGATGGCGGATGCGCTGATCGCGCGCCTGTCATCCGCAGGCACAGGCCTCGAAACCTGACTGAACCGTCGCGCGTGGCTGGGCGCCCGGCGCGCGTGACCTAACCTCGTCAGAACGAGGCGAGCCAAACGGGGGGTGCTCATGCGCTACATTGTCTACGGGGTGGGCGCAGTCGGCAGTGTCGTGGCCGCGGCGCTCTCGGCCACCCATCAGACAGTCGTCGGAGTGGCCCGCGGCGACCGCCTCCGGGCCCTCCAGGGCGATGGTCTGACCCTCCGCTGGCCCGAGGGGCACCGGACGCTCCGCCTGCCGGTTGTGGCGCAGGCCCGCGATCTGAGCCCGGGATCTGATGACGCCATCCTTCTCACGGTCAAAAGCCAGGACACCCGCGCAGCGCTCGAGGATCTTCGCCGCGCAGGCTTTGACGAGCCGCCGGTCTTTTGCATCCAGAACGGCGTCGCGAACGAAGCAACGGCGCTGCGCCTCTTTCCGCACGTCCATGGCGTCAACGTCATGTTGCCCGCCCAATACGTCTCACCGGATGAGACAATCGCGTGGTGCAGCCCGAACTGGGGATGCTTCGACATCGGACGCTATCCGAACGGGTCCGACGACCACGACGCGCGGCTGGCGGCCGACCTCACGGCG
>JBCDHQ010000314.1:0-5180 GCA_038749815.1 Pseudomonadota bacterium
TCCGGAAAGCTCTGCGCGTACAGAAGCGCCAGCGTTGCGCCCCAAGAGCCGCCGAACACCGTCCAGCGCTCAATCTGCAGCGACTCGCGGATCCGCTCGATGTCGCCGATCAAATCCCACGTCGTGTTGTTCTCAACCGACGCGTTCGGCGTCGACCTCCCGCATCCCCGTTGATCGAAGAGGACAGCACGGTAGGTCTGGGGATCAAAGAACCGCCTCATGCCGGGCGAGCACGCCCCCCCGGGGCCACCGTGGAGGACCACAACGGGTTTGCCGTTCCGGCGTCCACACTCCTCAACATAGACGCGGTGCCCGCCAGGCATATCCATGACGAAGCTGCGAAACGGCTCGCGCGGCGGGTAGAGACCGCGCCGCGGGGCCGTGCCGTCATATCGGGCGTTTTCGGGCATAGGGTCCGTACTATGTGCTCGAATGAACAATTGCAGGTCGAGCGAATGAGTGCAACGTCAAGCTCTACATCAGTGAACAGCGATGAAATCGCCAAGTTCGAGGCCATGGCCGCCGAATGGTGGGATCCGAACGGGAAGTTCCGCCCGCTGCACATGCTGAACCCGGTCCGACTGGACTACATCACCCTCCAGGTGGCGGCCGAGACAGGCCGGGCGCTCTCCGATCCGCGCCCGTTTGCGGGCCTGAGGCTCCTCGACATCGGGTGCGGCGGCGGCCTGTTGTCTGAGCCGATGGCGCGGCTCGGCGCCGATGTGCTCGGCGCCGACGCGGCGGAGCGCAACATTCCGGTGGCACGCCTTCATGCGGAGCAGTCGGGCCTCGAGATCGACTACCGAGTGACCACCGCGGAGGATCTGGCGGCAGCGGACGAGACGTTCGATGTCGTCCTCAACATGGAGGTGGTGGAGCATGTGGCGGAGCCCTCAGCCTATCTCGCCTCCTGCGCCCGCCTTCTGAAACCCGGGGGGATTATGGTTGCCTCCACCCTCAACCGAACGGCCAAGAGCTACCTTCTGGCCATCCTCGGCGCAGAGGAAGTGCTGCGCTGGTTGCCGCGGGGCACGCATGAATGGCAAAAATTTATCACACCCAATGAGCTCAAAACGATGCTGGGCGAGGCCGGCCTCACCCAGGTCGACGCGGCCGGGTTCACCTTCAACCCGCTGGCCTGGCGCTGGGGGTTGAGCCGGGATCTCTCGGTCAACTATGTGACCACGAGCCTCCGCCCGGTTTAGTCGGCAAGGAGCGCGTCGAGTTTGCCGGCGCGCTCGAGCGCATTGATGTCGTCAAAGCCCCCGACAGGCGTCCCGCCGATGAAAATCTGCGGCACCGTCCGACCGCCACCGGAACGCTCGATCATCTCAGCCCGCTTTTCCGGTGTGCGCATCACGTCGATCTCAGTGTAGGGCACCGCCTTGGAGGACAGGAGACGTTTGGCCGCGGCGCAGTAGCCGCAAATGGAGGTTGTGTAGATTTCGACGGGTTTCATCGGCGCGCTCCTCTCGCTTGGCCAAACGCAATTTGGTCGGCCGCGTCCTCTTCGCAAGGCGCCCTTGCACACCTGCGAACACGCACACCCTACGCGGATCATTCGTCTCGCGCGACCCGCGCCAGCACGAGGACGGCGACGCGGGCGGGGTGCGCCCCGCGCAGGGCCTCCGTTGCCGCCGCGAGCGTGGCCCCGCTCGTCATCACGTCGTCGATCAGCAGGATGGACCGGCCAGCCACAGCGCCCGGTCTTGCGAGGGTGAGCGCGCCGCGCTGCGTCTCGAACCGGGTCTCTCGGTCCATCCCCTCCTGCGGCGGCGTCGCCCGTGGGCGCGTGAGCAGATCCGGGATCACCTCCGCGGGGGATGCCCGGCCGAGTGCTTTCGCGATTTCGGCGGCCTGGTTGTAGCGGCGTTGAACATACCGACGCCAATGGAGCGGGATCGGGGCGATGACATCGGCCTCCGCCACCAGATCCGGTGCGGCCCGCTGCATCCAACCGGCGACAGTGCGGACAAGATCGAGGCGGTCTCCGTGCTTCAGCGACAAGACGATCCGCCGCCCGGTGCCACGGTAGAGGATCGCGGCCCGGCCCGCGTCCCAGTTCGGCGGCGCTGCAAGGCATGGCTCGCAGAGCGCCACCTGCCCCGGCTCAGCCAGCGGCACTGGGGCGCCGCAGAGATGGCAGATGGCGCCCGTGATAAAGTCCGTGTCGCGCCAACATGTCGGGCAGAGCCCATGGGGCGCGGTGGTTTGCGTGTCACAGCCCGCACATTGCGGTGGGTATACCAGATCGAGCGCGCGTTTCAGGGCGTGCAGGCTGGCCGTGCGCAGCCCCTCCGACCAGACGGAGTTCGCACTATATGTCTGTAGAGGAGGTGTTCCCATTGCCCGCTCCGCCCGTGATCTTCGATCCTGCAGCCCGCCAGCGGGCCCAGCGCCGCGCCGACACTCAACCCGTCACGTTTCTGGATGAGGCCGCCCAAGTCGAGATTGAGGAGAGGCTCGCAGAGGTTAACAGAGCGTTTCAAAGCCCCGTGGTTATCGGGCCCCGAGCCGCGGCCTGGGCTGCGCGCGTGCTGCCCGGCGCAGAGACACGTCCGGATCTCGACGCGCTGGAGCTCGAGGTTGGTGGTCACGACCTGGCCCTTCACGCCCTCGCGCTTCACGCCGCAAATGATCCGGTTGGGCAGCTGATCCAAATGCGCCGGGCACTGCGCCCCGACGGGCTGATGCTGGCCTGCCTGCCGGCGGGGCGAACCCTCCATGAACTCCGCACCGCACTCGCCGAGGCAGAGGCCGAGACCCGCGGCGGGCTGTCCCCCCGGGTGGCGCCGATGGGGGAGATCCGGGACCTCGGCGCCCTCCTCCAGCGCGCGGGCTTTGCTCTGCCGGTGGCCGACAGCGTGACGCTGACGGTGACATATCCCGATCTCCGGGCGCTCTTCCTGGACCTGCGCGGCATGGGCGAGACCAACATCCTGGCCGCCCGAGACCGTCGCATCCCGCCCCGCCGGCTTTTCGCTCGGGCCGAGGCGCTCTACCGGCAGGCCTTCGGATTGCCCGATGGACGCCTTCCCGCAACTGTCGAGCTGGTGTTCCTGACGGGCTGGGCGCCCGCGGCAACCCAGCCCCAACCCCTCCGCCCGGGATCGGCCGCGATGCGACTGGCCGATGCGCTCGGCACAAAGGAGCACGATGCGGGCGATCCGATTGACCCTGGCGTGCGTAAGGGTAAGTGAACAGTGAGCCAGGCGAGGAGCCCTCGGATGTATGACGCCCAGACCCCAGACATGAAGCGCTGTCCGGTCCACCCCGGGGATGGGCGCCTCGTGCATGCGCCGACGGATCATCCCGAAGTCTCGAAAGCCAAAATCGGCGTGGTTCTGGCCAATCTCGGCACACCGGACGCGACCGACTACTGGTCGATGCGCCGCTATCTGAACGAGTTTCTGTCAGACCGCCGGGTGATCGACTACCCGGCCTGGCTCTGGCAGCCCTTGCTGCAGCTCGTGATCCTCTCGAAGCGCCCCTTCTCCTCCGGCGAGGCCTATCGTGGCATCTGGAACACCGAGGCCGACGAGAGCCCGCTCCTGACCACGACGCGGGACCAAGCGGAGCGGCTCGCGCTCGAGCTTGCCGGCCAGTTCGGCGATGAGGTGATCGTCGATTTCGCCATGCGCTACGGCAACCCGTCAACGCCGTCGGTGATGGAGAAGATGCGCGACCTCGGCTGCGAAAAGATCCTCTTCTTTCCGCTCTACCCGCAATACTCAGCGCCGACGACGGCAACCGCCAATGACCAGGCGTTCCGCTCGCTGATGACGATGAACTGGCAACCGGCGCTCCGGACAGTGCCGGCCTATTACGACCACCCGCTCTACATTGATGCGCTCGCCCAGTCTGTTGAACGGACTTATGCCGGGCTCGACGTGCGCCCCGACATCCTGGTGACCTCCTATCACGGGGTGCCGAAGCGGTACTTGATGGAGGGCGACCCCTATCACTGTCAGTGCCAGAAAACCTCGCGCCTCCTGAAGGAGCGGCTCGGCTGGGGAGACAATGACCTGCGCGTGACCTTCCAGTCGAAGTTCGGCCCGGAAGAGTGGCTCCAGCCCTACACGGTGGAAGAGGTTGCGCGTCTCGCTGAGGCCGGGAAAAAGAACATCGCCATCATGGCGCCGGCGTTCTCATCGGACTGTGTCGAGACCCTCGAGGAGATCAACGAAGAGATAAAGGAGAGCTTTGAGGAAGCGGGCGGTGAGACATTCACCTACATTCCCTGCCTCAATGCCGATGACGCTCATATCACAATGATGCGCGCGATCGTCGAACAGGAACTCTCGGGGTGGGTCGCGCAGCGCTAGGGCTGCGCTCACCCGGTCAACGGCGCGGCGGTTCTTCCTTCGGCGTAGTGGTCCGAATAGGCACCTGCGTGACGGGCTTGCCTACGTGCAAGCGGTTTCCAACTTTCACAACAACACGCCCATCCGGGCAATTCTGTACAAAATCACCTTGAACGGAGCGATACGGACCCTTGTATATGGTTTGCAGCATCTTGTCCCCCAATCGGCTTATTGGCCAACCACTTTACCATAGTCAGCGTTAAGGAAGATTGACATACGCGAGCGCGAATGCAAGCGCTTGCGGTTATCAAAAATTAACTGTGATCACGCCGGTCAAAGCCAGTCTCGGAGGACCGGGATCAAGGGCAGATCGGCGGCGGGCATGGGATACGTGCTCAGATCCTTCGGGCGAACCCAGGCAAGCCGCTGCTCTTCCCGAGGGTGGGGCGTGCCCTCCCAACGCCGGCATGCAAAGAGCGGCATGAGGAGGTGGAAGCCCTCGTAGCTGTGGCTCGCAAAGCTGAGCGCGGCAAGACAGCTTTGCCAGGTGTCGATGCCCAGTTCTTCGTGAAGCTCGCGGATCAAAGCGGCCTCCGGCGTCTCTCCTGTCTCGACTTTGCCGCCCGGAAATTCCCAGAGCCCCGCCATGGACTTACCCTCCGGTCGCTGCGCCAAAAGGACGCGCCCATCGGGGTCGATCAGGGCGACCGCCGAGACAAGCACCAGCTTCAAGAGCGGTAGTCCGCGTTGATCGCGATGTAGCCCGCCGTCAGGTCGCAGGTCCAAACCGTCGATGCCCCCATTCCGAGCCCGAGGTCGATGGCGATCTCGAGCTCTGCGCGACGCATGTAGGCCGCCGCCTCAGCCTCCACGTAA
>JBCDHQ010000315.1:0-5161 GCA_038749815.1 Pseudomonadota bacterium
GGATGCGGCGGTCAAGGGGGAGGTCGTCGTCGTCATTGGCCCACCGGTCCCGCAAGAGCGCACAGATGCGGAGATTGATCACGCGTTGGCAGACGCACTGAACGGACACTCCCTCAAGGACGCGGTCGCGGCGGTTGCAGCGTCCCTCCATGTGCCACGAAAGCGTGTCTATGCGCGCGCCTTGGCGATGACGGGTCAGTGACGGTGGCCGTCGGGGCACCTACGGCGCCGAGCTGGGTGCGGCAGCGGGCCATGCTCTCGGGCGACAGCCCGAGAGCCCTGCGGCGCCTTCCGCCGCAGGCGCCGCCTTTGGCGGCGATGGCCCTTGGTCCCAGCCTCCCGAGCACAGTCTGGCTTGAAGAGCGTTGGTGGGGCGCCGGGTGACCGGGCGCCGCAACACGGAGTGGGGCGTGTCGGCTGAGGAGGCGGCGGTCCGCCACTATCGGGCCAGGGGCGCTCTTGAGCGGGGGCGGCGCGTGCGCACCGAGGCTGGCGAAATCGATCTGATCCTTGAGGAGCCCAACGGGACCCTGGTCTTTGTCGAGGTCAAGGCCCGGCGCCGTCTCGACGATGCGCGCCATGCACTTTCGGCGCGCCAGGCATCGCGGATCGCAGACGCGGCCGCACTTTGGTGCGCAACACGCGATGTGCCGCCTGACAAAGAGCTCCGTATTGATGTCGTCGTGCAGGACAAATGGGGCGGGTTCGATGTGATCGAGAATGCGCTCGCCGGGCTCCTCTGAGCGCTTGCATCATGGGCACGGCTGCGGTCCAAAGACGAGGTCCGAGTGAGGAGCCTTGCCCATGCCGCTCTCCGTTGCGGTCCAGATGGACCCAATTGATGCCGTCGACGTGAACGCCGACAGCACGTTTAGGATCATGGAGGAAGCGCAGGCCCGCGGGCATCGTTTGTTCTGCTACACCCCGGACAGGTTGCGCTTTGAGAGCGGACGCGTCCTTGCGACAGGCTGGACGGTGGAGGTTCAGCGCGTTCCCGGCTCGCCGGCGCGGAAAGGGCCGCTCGAGACCATCGATCTCAGCGCGTGGGACGTCGTTTGGCTTCGCCAGGATCCGCCCTTCGACATGAGCTACATCACCACGACGCATATTCTCGAGCGGTTGATGCCGGGCACTCTTGTTGTGAACGATCCGTTTTGGGTTCGGAATTATCCAGAAAAGCTCCTGGTCCTCAGCTTCCAAGATCTCACGCCGCCGACGATGATTGCGCGCGATCTCGACGCGCTGAAGGCGTTCAAGGCGGAGTATCAGGACATCATCCTCAAGCCTCTCTACGGAAACGGGGGCGCGGGCGTGTTCCGTCTGGGGCCTGAGGACCGGAACCTGAATTCGCTTCATGAACTCTTCACTGGCATCAACCGCGAGCCCTTGATCGCGCAACAGTTTCTGCCTGCGGTCTCCGCCGGAGACAAGCGCGTGATCCTGATCGACGGTGTGCCCGTTGGCGGGATCAACCGGGTGCCGGCGGATGGCGAGACCCGCTCAAACATGCATGTCGGAGGTCGGGCGGAGCCTTCGGGCCTCAGCGAGCGGGACCTCGAGATCTGCGCTCGGATCGGCCCGCTTCTCCGGGAGAAAGGCCAGATTTTCGTGGGGATCGACGTGATTGGGACCTCGCTCACGGAGATCAATGTCACGTCGCCCACGGGCCTGCAGGAGCTTGAGCGGTTTGACGGCACCAATGTGACGGCGAAGATCTGGGAGGCGATCGAGGCTCGGCGGCAGTGACCGTGCGCTGCCCGGCAAATGGGCAAAGATCGACCCTGGCCTTGACGTCGCTCTCCGCGCGCGGCCCTGAGAGTGTATGACCCGCAGCTTCCGATCGAGCCTCGCCCGGCACTTTGGCGAGGGCAGCGCCACGGCGCACAGCGCGCTCGAGGACGCGCAGGGCATCGCTGTCGCAATCGTGATCCTTGCCCTGTCCGTTGGGCTTTTGGAGGAGCTTGGGCTGCTCACCTCCGGCATTGCCGGGCTGGCCTTGATTGTCCACTTCGCGACCGGCGTGCCGACGGGTGTCGCCTTCTTCGTGCTCAACCTGCCGTTCTACGGCCTCGCCATTCTGCGGCTCGGGTGGCGGTTTACCGCCAAAACAGTTGCTGCGGTGGCGGCACTCTCGGTCCTGCTCGACCAACAGGACCGGCTGATCACGTTTGAGTGGGTGGACCCGGTGTACGGTGCCATCCTGAGCGGTCTTTTGATCGGCTTTGGCCTTCTGGCCATGTTCCGCCACCGGGCGAGCGTCGGGGGCATCGGCATTCTCGCGGTATGGTTGCAAGACCGATATGGCATTCGCGCCGGCATCACGCAGCTTGTCCACGACACACTTCTCTTTACCGTAGCGCTGATCGTGCTGCCATCTGGCGCCGTCGCTCTGTCGTTTCTCAGCGCGATTGTGTTAAATCTCTTCCTGACGGTAAATCACAGGCCCGACCGCTACATTGCGCGGTGAGGTCGACCAATAGGGAGTGACCGGTGATGCGGTATGGACCTCTTTTGACGCTGGTGGCGTTGCCCGCGTTGGCGCAGACACCTGGTCAGCCCGAGGACACCGTTGCCGTTGTGACGAAGGAGGCCGTCCGCGCCGAGACGTACATGGTCGCCGCCGCAAACCCTTATGCGGCGGAGGTCGGGCGCGACGTGTTGGCGGCGGGGGGATCCGCGGCGGACGCGGCTGTGGCCATCCAACTGATGCTGAACCTCGTTGAGCCGCAGAGCTCTGGCATAGGTGGCGGAGCGTTCGCGCTCTACTGGGACGCGTCGGCACGTGCCGTGTCGAGCCTCGATGGCCGCGAGCGGGCCCCTCTCTTGGCGGATGAGACCTATTGGCTCGATCCGGAGGGGGAGCCGGTGGGGTTTTGGGATGCCGTGGTCGGAGGACGCTCCGTGGGCGTGCCGGGGACGCTTGCGCTTCTGGAGGATCTCCATGCCCGGCACGGGCGTCTGCCCTGGGCCGAGCTCTTCGCGCCGACGATTGCGTTGGCCGAGGAGGGGTTTCCGATCTCGGCGCGTCTGGCCGCCTCGATCGCCGGTGCGCAGGAGCGGAGCCTCGATCTCTTCGATGATACGCGCGCCTATTTCTTCACGGAAGACGGCGCTCCGAAGCCCGAGGGCACGATCCTCAAAAACCCCGACTTCGCGCAGACGCTGCGGCTGCTGGCCGATGCGGGGGCGGCGCCGTTCTATGAGGGCGCCATCGCGGGTGACATCATCGCGGCCGTGGCGACTGAGACCAATCCGGGGATTCTGAGCGCGGAGGATCTTGCGACCTATGAGGTGATCGAGCGTCCAGTGGTCTGCCAGACTTACCGGGAGCACGAGGTCTGCGGGATGGGCCCGCCCTCCTCCGGTGCGCTCACTGTGGGGCAGATCCTCGGCATCTTGCGCGATGTTGATCTTGGGCCGGAGCCGTCGCCGGCGTCCTGGCACATCTACATCGAGGCCGCGAAGCTCGCCTATGCCGATCGCGGCCTCTACATGGCCGACAGTGACTTCGTCGAAGGGCCGGTGTTGGAGCTCTTGGATCCCGACTATCTGCAAAGCCGGGCGGCGCTCATCGATCCGGAGATGACGATGACCACGGCAGAGCCCGGAACACCGCCCTGGGAGGAGGGCATGCTGCTGTCGCCCGACACCCAGGTGGAGCGGCCCGGCACCTCTCACTTTGTGGTCGTAGACGCCTATGGCGACATGATTTCGATGACCACGACGATTGAGACCGGGTTCGGCAGCCGGGTGATGACAAACGGGTTTCTCCTCAACAACGAGCTCACCGATTTCTCCCGCAGTCCCGAGGCGGATGACCGGCCGATCGCCAATCGCGTCGAAGGCGGCAAGCGCCCCCGCTCGTCGATGGCGCCGACGATTGTGCTGCGCGACGGGGAACCGGTGCTGCTGATCGGCTCCCCTGGGGGCAGCCGGATCATCAACTACGTGGCCACGACGATCATTGCGATCCTCGATTGGGATCTCGACCCTCAGTCGGCGATCTCTCTCGGCCATGTTGTGAACCGGAACGGGCCGACGGATCTCGAGGTCGGGACCGAGGCGGAGGATCTGGCCGAGGCGCTCGGCGCCTTCGGCCATGAGGTCAATGTGCGGGATCTAAACTCCGGCCTCCACGCCATCCAGATCACCGAGGATGGTCTGATCGGGGCGGCCGATCCGCGGCGCGAGGGGATCGCCCTCGGCGACTGATCAAGGGGCGTCGAGGAGGCCGAGGTCTTCGAGCCGTCCCTCGAGGAGATCGAGGTCGAGCGGGTCGACAAGGCCCGTCGCACTGAGCCAGAGGGCAGCCGGGCGCAGCGTCTCAATCTCGAGCCTGCAAATCCGCACGCGCCCCTCGCGACGCTGCGACACGACACCCGCGCGGACAAGTGTCGCGATGTGCTTCGAGACCGCTGCAAGCGACATGTCATGCGGTGCGGCGAGGTCAGAGACCGTGCGGTCCCCGGTCAGGAGCGCTGTGACCAGCGCGCGGCGGGTTGGATCGGCCAGCGCCTGAAACGTCCTGTCGAGCTGTGCATCCGCGGCGGTCATACTGACGTCAAACCAGCGACCGCTTGAATCGTCAACCATTTGGTTGAATGGAAAGGGGTCCGGTGCGGGCGTTTCCGAGGGGAAAATAGATCAATGATTTCATAATGTTGTGGCGTGTCCACGGGTGCTTGACAGCCGCCTGACAGAACGCCTACGGTCCCCGCGGAAAAGCGCATCGGACGCCCTCTCGGCGTGCGGTGCGGAGCCTGAGGAACGGGATGGGCAAGGATCCGGATGTGCGGCGTTTGGCTGCGCTCGAGACGCGGATCAAGGCGGCGCAAGAGGCCCGTGCGCCGCGTCCCAGAGGGCAGAGCGAGTATACGGCTGCCAGTCTCGGCTGGCGGATGGTGATTGAACTTGTGGTCGGCATGGCCATGGGTGCGGGGCTAGGACTGGGGCTCGACAGCCTCTTCGGGACGACACCGATCTTTCTCGTGATCCTGTCGCTTCTCGGGTTCGCCGCCGGCATTCGGACGGTCATGCGCACTGCGAACGAAGTGGCGGAACGGCGGGGCGAAGGCGCACGCCTCGACCCCGCCAAGAAGGAGTGAGGGATGGCGAGCAGCCCGATGGAGCAGTTCCTGGTCAAGCCGCTTTTCGGCGAGAC
>JBCDHQ010000316.1:0-5155 GCA_038749815.1 Pseudomonadota bacterium
ACGATCGACCACCAGGAGAGGCCAAAGCTCTGCCCCATGCGGATGAGCGTTCGGTCGACATTGTCGACGGCACCGTAGGTCGCAACGACAGTCGGCGTGAACGTCCCAAACGCGATCAGAGCGTATTTTGAGCCCTCGCCAATCCCGAACCAAATCACAAAAAGCGGCAGGAGCGCGATCTTCGGGATCGGAAAGATCGCCGCGATCAGCGGCACGAGGCCCGAGCGGACATAGGAGAAGAGGCCGATGAGCACGCCGACGCTGATCCCGATGCTCGCCCCGATCGCGGCACCGATCACAAGCCGCGAGATCGACAGCCCGAGATGAGTGAAGAGGAGCCCGCTCTCGTAGAGTTCGCGGAAGGTGTCGAGCACGTCGGAGGGACGCGGCAATGTCAGGGCCGAGATCCAGCCGGCCCGCGTTCCCCATTCGGCGAGCAGGATCAGCCCAAGCAGAACCGCACCGCCCACCCAGCGGCGCGGCCGGGGCGCAAAGCCGCCGCCCCGAAAGGCCACTGAGGTTGCACGGCTCACGTCAGACATCGAGAAGCTCCGCGTCAGCCGCCCGGGCCTCGTCCCGCATCAAATGCCAGAGATGGCGTTGCGGCGCGTCGAGATCGGGGTCTCCAAACTCCCGCTCGGCGAGGGGTTTCTCGATCTCCACGATGTCGCGGATCCGGCCCGGACGGCGCGAGAGCACAACCACGCGGTGCCCGAGCCGAACGGCCTCGGCCAGGTTGTGGGTCACGTAGACAGCGGTGAAGGGCTGCCGGGTCCAGAGGTCGACCAGGTCGTCCATCAGAAGCTCCCGCGTTTGCGCATCAAGCGCCGAGAGCGGCTCGTCCATCAGCATCACGGCCGGGCGCACGGCGAGCGCGCGCGCAATGGCGACGCGCTGCTTCATGCCCCCTGAGAGCTGCTTTGGAAGCGCTTTGGCGAAGTCCGTGAGCTTGGTCCGGGACAAAACGTCGTCGATGATCCCCTGCGCCGCACGCCCGCGGATGCCGTGATCCTCAAGTACGAGCGACACATTCCCCGAGACGCTCCGCCAGGGGAGCAGCGCGAAATCCTGAAAGATGTAAGTCAGGGGGTTGAGGCAGCTCTCCGGAGGATCACCGAGCTGGAGGACCCGCCCCTGCGCCGGCCGCTCAAGCCCGCCGATGACGCGGAGCAAGGTCGACTTGCCACAGCCGGAGGGTCCGACGAGACAGACGATCTGGCCGCTTTCGATGTCGAGCGAGATGTCGCTCAGCACATCAACCTTGGCATAGGCGTGGCCAATGCCATCGAGACGGATGTCCATGGACCCTCCCAGGTGGGGCCGGCCGCGGCCGGCCCCAATCCCTCACGCGCCGATCATCTCGACATAAGAGCTGTCGACCAACTGCTCGAGCGTGATGTCGGCATCGACCAGCCCCTCGGACTGGAACCAGGCGAGCTGATCGGCGACCGAGGCGATGTTGAGCGCGGCGCCTGCGTTGAGGCGCATGGTCCCGTTGATGATCGAGGGTGCTGCCTTTTCGCGCGCGCGATCCGTGTAGACGTATTTGTGGATCAGATCGACCATCTCATCCTCACTCGCCGTCCCGTCGATCATCGCGGCCGCATAATCGTCGACCCCCTTCGAGAACCCGGCCAGGAAGCCCTCGGTCATCCCGCGCTCCTCCGCTGCGTTTTTGGCGGAGGTGAAGACGGTCGTGACCTGGTAATCGGGGATGTAGTCTGCGACATCGCCGATGATGTGCACCGCGCCGGAGCCTGCGAGCGGCTTTGCGATGTGCGGCACGATCGACCAGCCGTCGACCTGCCCCGATTTCATCGCGCCGATGATCGCACCTACTTTTTGGAGGGGCGTGAAGGACATCTCGATCCCCTCGGCGGCCGCCATCTTGGCGCCCATGTAGTGGAACGAGGAGCCCGCCTGCGTCACGGCAAAGCGCTTGCCCGCGAGGTCGGCGGGCGTCCGCACACCGGCCTGGTAGGCGGCATCCGAGGCGAGGAGTTTCTGCCCGTCGATCCCGGCCTCCTCGCTCAGCGCGCCGCCGATCACCTTGATTGCGCCCTTGTCGGCAAGGTTGATCAGCCCCCCTGAGATCGCAGTCACCGCGTAGTCGACATCGCCCGAGGCGATCGCAACGGCCATCGGTTGCGCGGCCTGGAAGAACTCGAACTCCACATCGAGCCCGGCCTCGGCGAAATAGCCCCGCTCAAACGCGATGAAGCTGCCCGAATGCGATGTGAAGCGGAGCGCGCCGACTTTGATCTTTTTGGAGCTGGCAATCGCGGGCGCGGCGAGCGCCGTCGCCCCCATCAGGGCCAGGGCCGTCCGGCGGTTGAGTGTAAGCATCGTATCCTCCCTTGTCATTTTTGTGGGTCGATTTCCGTTTGAATGTCGTCGGCATAGGCGGTGCACGCGGCAGGTGCGTTCCGCGCCAAAACGGCCTCGAGCAGCGCTTTCTGTCCCAGGGCCCGCACGGTCCAATTGAGCCGGCCCTCGCGCATCAGCGCAAGGCGCATGCGCCGGCTTTGGTCGAAGACGGTGCGGTGAAGATCGATCAGGCGCGGGCTCTCGCAGGCCTCCACCAGACTGGCGGCAAACGCGCGGCAGGCCTCATCCCATTCGAGTGCGTTGAGATCGTCGGGCGCCGCCGACACGGCCTCCTCCGTCCGGCGGAGCGCGTGGTGCGCGGCGATCACCCGCCCCTCCCACGCGACATCGCCATAGGCAATGGAGCGCGCGAGCGCGATCTTCCCGATCTCCCCACGAACGAGCGCGATGTCCAGAACATCGCTCTGGGTTGCCGACATGACGCGGAAACCACGCTGGGCTGTCGCAGCCACCAGACCCTCGGCCGACAGGAGCCTCAGGCTCTCGCGCATGGAGTGGTTGGAACCGCCATAGCGCGCCCGCAGATCACCGATCTTCAGCTTCTCGTCAGGGAGCAGCGCGCCGAAGGAAATGTCGCGTCGGAGGGCGGAGGCCAGCATCTCCACCACCGTCCGGTCCTTCTCCGCCTCTCGCCTGAAAATCATACGCCCACGCCGCAAAACGTTGGAAATTTTTGGCGGCGTTGGACTTTTCTGTCAAGCGGGGGCGCTCCGGCAGGGGTGCGGCCTACCGAACCAGGACGCTCGTCAGAGCTTCGCGGGTCAGCGGACCGAACTTGGTCGGGAGGTAAGCCTTGATGTGCGCCCCGTAGAGACGTGGACCATCGAGATCAATCACGGCGGTGTAGCGCCCGTCGAACGGCACTTCGTCGCCGCCCCGGCCGTCGTCGCGGAGCTCGAGACCGATCATCTCCTTTGGGATGAACCCGGTCTCGAGGGTCACGGGCTTCCGGGTTGCCATCCGCGAGAGGAGCTGCGGCTCCACTTGGCGCGCGATGTCCGGACGTAGGAGCATGCGGTCGATCTTGACCATTTGCCGGTCCAGGGCGATCGCTCCGGGCGCTTGGCGGCGCAGGGATGAGCCGCTCCGGTCCTGCCCCTCGCCGTCGCCCGTTGCCGCGCGATGCGCCGTCAGCATCCCCGTCATCCGCGCGCCGTCGACCACGATCCGACCGTCTCGCTCAAGCCAGGCAACCAAGGACAGACGGCCGCCCTTCACACTGGCATCGACCACCAGCCGCAAGGTCGAGCTCGAGAGCACGACGACCTTGGCCGTGTCCGTCACGGCCCCGGTCGAGCGGAGGCCGAGCTGCCAGTGCCCCGCACTTGCAAAGCCGCCGGTGAAGGGGCACTTGTAGGGCAACTCTACGCGGATAAGGCTGTAGCGATCCCCCTTGGCGCACCTCGACCCCATCGGCCCCGCGGAGCGGCACGCGGCAGCGGTCATCGGGTGAATTGAGGACAAAGCGAAACTGATCGGGGTTGGTCGTGTTCCAATGCGTGGCAAAGGTGATCGCCCGGTCGTCGGAGCTGACAGTGACCGATTGCTCCGCAAACCCGCCTGGCTGCACGATGTAGTCCGGATCGACGACAATGGTCTCATCCACAGCAACGCCCGCGACCGCGAGAAAGAGCTTTGAGAGCTCGGCGGCGCTCAGGCTCTGCTCCTCCAGGTAGAGGCCGTTGTGATTGGCAGCGACCCCCGGCATGACGGCTGAATCCACATCCGTGCCGAACCCAATCGCGTAAAAGAGTGTGTCGTCCTCCATGATGTCATCGATATCGGCCACATCCGAGCCGGAGGGTTGGTTGTGCCTGCCGTCGGAGAACAGGATCACCGCTTGCCGAGCGTTGACGGCGTTGGGCCCGGAGAGCTGATCCACCGCCATCGAGACACCGTCGATGATATTGGTCGCACCGCCCCCGGTCATGGCGTCGATGGCGGCCTCCGCCGTCCCGATCGAGCCTGCGTCGATCGGCTGAAGATCGAAGGCAGGCGACGTCGCGCTGGCGCTTGTCGAGAACTCCACGAGGCCCAACTGCTGACCGCCGACGATCTCGAGGAAGTTGGCGACCTCCTCCGCTGCGCTTTTCAGAGCACCGAGTTTTGAGATCCCGGGCGTCGCCGATGGCGCGTTCATTGAGCCGCTCCGGTCCATCACCATCATGATGTCAGCGGGATCCGACGTGAAGGGTCCGCTCGCCGGGGAGAACGGCCCCGCGAGGGCAAAGTCCTGCGGCCCCGCAAAACTTGTGGGTTTGGCCGTCACTTGCACCTGCCAGACGCCCGCGGCGGGGTTCAGGACAGACACTTGCTCGACGTTGTTCAGCGCATCGTCGCCGCCATTGCGCACGGCCGCCGCGCCAGGATTGGCGGCGTTGAGCGACCAGGGCGTCACAGTCCCGCCGGTCGGATTGATCAGCCTCAGATCGAGGTCGTTCACGAGCCGCGGCTGGGTCTGCGACGCCGTGGTGCTGCCGGCTGGATCGCTCCAGGCAAGCGTGACTTTGAGTTCGGGCTCGCCCGACGGCACCAAGAAAGCCTGAGTGTAGGCTCCAGCGGTGCCGGCGGCGGCCAGCGTCTCCTCAGCAACGCCCGGACCGGCAGGGCGGCGGAGGAGATCCGCCGCCGCCTCGGCATCAGCGATGCCCCATCCTGTCGAGAAGTCCGGGCCGACCGTGGCCTGTCCGACGCCGGCGACATCTTGCGCGGTTTGGATCAGCACCGCTTTGACGCCGGCGGCACTCAGATCGAGCGCCTGATTGGC
>JBCDHQ010000317.1:0-5152 GCA_038749815.1 Pseudomonadota bacterium
CCGGTCTCGGCGGATGACCTGCTCGGACGCGACCGCGTCGATCTGGCGAGCCCCGAGGTCGCCAGCGCCTATACCGGCAAAACCGTGATGATCACGGGCGCGGGTGGGTCGATCGGATCAGAACTCTGCCGCCAGGTGCTGGTCGCACGGCCGGCGCGCCTCGTCCTTTTTGAGATCTCTGAATACGCTCTCTACACGATTGAGATGGAGCTCCGCGCCAGCGCTGCGGCGAGTTGGACAGAGCTTGTGCCCGTTCTCGGCTCGGTCACGGATGAGCGGGCGGTGGCCCACACCCTCGCAGCAAACGGGGTGGAGATCGTGCTGCACGCCGCGGCTTACAAACACGTGCCCCTCCTCGAGGACAACGCGGTCGAGGGCGCGCGCAACAACGTCCTCGGGACCCGTACATTGACCGATGCCTGTCTCGCAGCGGGGGTGGAGCGCTTCATCCTGGTCTCGAGCGACAAGGCGGTCCGGCCGACCAATGTTATGGGCGCCACGAAGCGGATGGCTGAACTCGTGGTTCAGGATCGCCAGACGCGGGCGCGCGGCACAGTGTTGACGATGGTGCGGTTCGGCAACGTCCTCGGCTCCTCCGGGTCGGTCATTCCGCTCTTTCGGGCGCAGATCGAGGCCGGCGGACCCGTGACCCTGACCCATCCCGATGTGACGCGGTACTTCATGACAATCCCGGAGGCGGCGCAGCTCGTCCTCCTTGCCGGATCGTTTGCGGCGGGCGGAGAGGTCTTTGTTCTCGACATGGGCACGCCGGTCAAAATCCGCGACCTGGCCCGCAGCCTCATTGAGCTCTCCGGCCGCACGGTGCGCGACGAGGCGACACCCGATGGCGATATCGAGATCCGCGTGACGGGCCTCCGCCCAGGCGAGAAGCTCTATGAGGAGCTGTTGATCGGGGACGAGGTCATCCCGACGCCCCACCCCAAGATCCTCCGCGCGGCTGAGGCGCATCTCTCGGAGGTGGAGACTGCCTCGGCGCTCTCCGAGATTGAAGGCGCCGTGCGCGGCACCGATGCCGCCCGCCTCCGCAGGATCCTGTCGCGCCGCATTGGCGGCTACGCCCCAAACGACACTGCCCTTCCGGCGGAGTGACACAAAAAAAGAAGCGGGCGCGAACGCCCGCTTCCAAATTCCTGACTGATCCGAGTGGATCAGAAGGACATGTCGAAGCCGATACCGGCGGTCACGATGTCGTCGCCATCGCTGATGAAGTTGCTCTGCGTTGCGGTCGCTGCATCACCGGTGTTGGAGAAGCCGACTGCGCCGACGAGCGCCAGACCACCGCCGAGATCGTAGGATGCGAAGGCACCGAACGACTCGTTCTCGATGTCGCTGGTGCGGATCACGACGTTTGCACCCACGGTGATCGGGCCGGAGGTGAAGTCGACCGAACCGGCGATCGTTTCGTGATCGAGCTCAACGTCGCTTGGGCCGTCCCAGCTTTCGAAGAACGCATTCACGCCGAACGAGCCGAAGCCAACGCGGCCGCTGACGTGGATGAGCGTGTGGTCGCCATCGCCGAAGCCGGATGCTGCTTCAGTTTCGGTTGCCTGAACGCCGACACCTGCGGACACGTCAAGACCACCGACCGAGCCGGAGTAGTCGAGGCCGGCTGCGAGAATGTTGTCGATGGTTGCGTCGTTGCCCTGCTCGATCGAGGCCGAGATCGTGATCCCGGAGATCGTGTAGTCGTAGCGCAGGATGAACTGTGGGTCGACGAGACCGTCGATGCCCGAATCCGAGAAGTAGAAGTCTGCTTCGTCCGCAAGACCGCCGGTTTCGATGCCGACAGTGGATGCGTCATAGGCGGAGTCGATGTCGCCGAGGGTCAGCGTACCGAAGTTGCCGGACACAAATGCGTTGAAGTCGTCGATGTCGTTCGAGGGAAGCTCGATCTCACCGTTGGCACCGAAGGAGATGCCGGAGTTCGAGATCGCGTTGAACGTGAACTCTGCGGTGTAGTCGCCGACGAGGTCAAATCCGTCATTCGCGAGATCTGCGCCGTCGATGTCCACATAGGTGATGCCGAGCTCGGCGTCGCCCGACACCGACAAACCTTCCGGCAGCTCCTGCGCGATGGCGGCGCCACCGAACGCCACGAGCGCCGTGGTTGCGAAGAGAACGTTTTTCATCGTGTCCCTCAGTTCCTTGTTGTTTGGGTACCCTCCATCCAGGGCCACCCGGACGAGTACGGACCCAATGGAGCAGAAGCGCGGACGCATTCAATCGAAATGCATGAAAGCCAAATCCGCCGTAGAATCATGATGCAGACTCGACACAGTGCCCACAGGGCGCCGCGCGCCTCGGGCTCTTGTCGCCCCACCCCGCCTCCGGTACACATTTGAGGGCTTGCACCGCCGCCGGAGGTCTCACGTGAAGACGCCAAGCCACCCTTTGCCACTTCTTGGCACTTTGCTCGTCGTCGCTGCCTGCGGCGGCACGGCGGAGGATCGTCAGGCGCGCATCGAAGCGCAACGTCAGAACATCCCGGAGGTGTACCGGACCGAGCAGGGCGGGCTCTTCGGCTTGCTCGGGCGGACGACGGACACGGGCGTCACGCTGGGCGTCAATCGGTACCTTTGGACCGCCTCTCTCGACACGCTCTCGATCCTGCCGATCGAGGCTGCGGACCCGTTTTCCGGCGTGATCACCACCGGCTGGGGTCGGGTGAACGGGGCGGCGACGCCCTATCGGATGACCGTCTACATCAGTGACCCGGCGCTTGACGCGCGGGCGCTGCGGGTCGCCGTGTTCCGCCAGCAGGGCGGACGCGCGGTCGCGGTCTCCGACGAGATTGCGCGCACGGTCGAGGATGCGATCCTGACCCGCGCCCGCCAGATACGGGTCGCCGAACTCGATCGCCGCTGAAGGTCAACGCATGTCCCGCCTCAACAGCCGAGAGATCGAGCCAAAGTGGCAGAAGATCTGGGATGACGCCGCTGTGTTTCGCGCGCGTCGCGATCCAGAAAAGCCAAAGTACTATGTGCTCGAGATGTTCCCCTATCCTTCCGGGCGGATCCATATGGGGCACGTTCGGAACTACACGTTGGGCGACGTCATCGCGCGGTACAAGCGCGCGACAGGCCATGCTGTTCTGCATCCGATGGGCTGGGACGCGTTTGGGATGCCGGCCGAGAACGCCGCGATGCGCGAGGGCGTGCATCCTGGCGTCTGGACCCGCCAGAACATCGCGGACATGCGCGACCAGATGAAGCCGCTTGGCTTCTCCATCGACTGGAGCCGTGAATTCGCGACATGCGACCCCGAATACTATGGCCAGCAGCAACGCCTCTTTCTCGATTTCCTTGAGGCGGGTCTCGTTGCTCGTAAATCTGCGGTTGTAAACTGGGACCCGGTCGACATGACCGTGCTTGCCAATGAGCAGGTGGAGAACGGGCGCGGCTGGCGCTCGGGCGCGCTGGTTGAGCGGCGTGAGCTGACGCAGTGGTTCTTCAGGATCACGGATTTCTCGGACGATCTTTTGGCAGCGCTCGACGGTCTGGAGAACTGGCCCGACAAAGTGCGGCTGATGCAGGCCAATTGGATCGGGAAGAGCCGCGGGCTTCAGTTTTCCTTTGAGGTGGTGGATGGGCCGGAGGGTCACGCAGCGCTCGAGGTTTACACGACGCGCCCGGACACCCTCCTCGGGGCGAGTTTTGCCGCGATCTCGCCCGACCACCCGCTGGCGTTGAAGCTTGCTGAAACCAATGGTGATCTCGCGACCTTTGCGGAGGAGTGCCGCCGCATCGGCACCTCCGAGGAGGCCTTGGAGACCGCCGAGAAGCGGGGCTTTGACACCGGCCTCCGCGTGCGCCACCCGCTCGATCCGGACTGGACGCTGCCGATCTGGGTCGCGAATTTCATCCTGATGGACTACGGCACGGGGGCGATTTTCGGCTGTCCGGCGCATGACCAGCGCGACCTCGACTTCGCGCGAAAGTACGATCTGCCGGTGATCGATGTCTTCAAGTCGAGCGCTGATGCCCCCGATGTGATCGACGAAGCCTATGTGCCGCCAAAGACACAGTCCGTGACATTTGTGCGCCCCCTCGACGGAGGGCCGGACATGACCGGAACGGAGGCGATCGACCGCGCGATCACCTTTGCGGAGGGCCGCGGCCTCGGTGAGGGGGTCACCAAGTTCCGGCTCCGCGACTGGGGGGTCAGTCGTCAGCGCTATTGGGGCGCGCCGATCCCGGTTGTGCACTGCGAGAGGTGCGGGGTCGTTCCCGAGAAGCGGGAGAACCTGCCGATCCGCCTGCCGGACGATGTGGACATCTCGATCCCCGGCAACCCGCTGGCCCGCCATCCGACCTGGTCGCAGACCACATGCCCCGTCTGCGGTGGCCCCGCCCGGCGCGAGACCGACACGATGGACACGTTTGTCGACAGCTCGTGGTATTTCGCGCGGTTCACCTCGCCGGACGCCGACACGCCGACGGATCCCGAGGAGGCCGGCTATTGGATGACCGTCGATCAGTACATCGGCGGTGTGGAGCATGCGATCCTCCACCTGCTCTACTCGCGGTTCTTTGCCCGGGCGATGCATCAGACGGGCCACTTGCCGGCAACCGCGGTGGAGCCGTTCGCCGCGCTCTTCACGCAAGGCATGGTCTGTCACGAGACCTACTCGATCCCGGGCCCCGAGGCCGAAGGCCAGAAGCGCTGGTTCGCGCCAGACGAAGTGAAGCGGACGGAGGCCGGCGCAACGGTCATTGAAACTGGGGAGCCCGCGGTCATCGGCCCCTCGATCAAAATGTCGAAGTCCAAGCGGAACACGGTCGATCCGGTAGACATCGTTGAGCAATACGGGGCGGACACCGCGCGATGGTTCGTGATGTCCGACAGCCCGCCCGAGCGGGATGTTGAGTGGACGGCCGCGGGCGCCGATGCCGCCTGGAAGCACCTTCAGCGGGTTTGGAGGCTTGCCGACGAGATCCGAGCGGACCCGGATGGCCCGGAGGATGAAGCGCTCCTCCGCACGGTGCACCGCACGATTGATGCTGTCACCGTGCGGAGGAGCGCTTCATCCTCCGGGCCATCCGGGTCCGCTCGGATCTCGTCGGCAAGCCTCCAAACCCGCTGAAGGTGCTTCCAGGCGGCATCGGCGCCCGCGGCCGTCCACTCAACATCC
>JBCDHQ010000318.1:0-5143 GCA_038749815.1 Pseudomonadota bacterium
ATCGAGGCAAGCGTGACCCAGACCTCGCCATCGATCCGAGCGGCCATCAGCGGGCGCGCATCGAGGGTCACATCGGCTGGTGCGGCGGGCTCCTCCGCGCTCGGGCGCTCGGTCACGGCGCGAACCTCCGCCCGGAAGAGATCGCCGGCCTCGCGGAGGCCGACATGCGGCGCCCAGGGCAGGCCCAGCGGATCCCACTTTCCCGACTGCGCGACGCCGAGCGTGCGTTGCACCTCGCCGTGGCCGAGGATCGTCTCTGGTGAGATCGGGATGGCGTAATGGGCCGCGAGCTGAGCCGCGACCTCCGCCATCCGTCGCCACTGCGCCTCGGTCATCGGGTGGCTGCCTGCGTCGAACGGGATCTGGCGCGCGCCGGCCATCGCGCAGACCGCGACCCCGATCGAGTGGCTGTTGAGGCTCCGGCAGTGGGCGGCATAGGCGAGCCCGCGCCGGACCGGCGCGTTGTCGGCGATCGAGTGATGACCACGGTGGAGCGTCCCGTCCCCCGCAATGACAATGTGGTAACATGCCAAATCGCTTGCGCTCGGCACGTTCCGCCCGACCGTCCAGTGCAGGATGATCCGGCGCATGGGCACGGGGCTCAACCAGCTGTCGGGGATCGGCCCCAAGACGGGCTCTGTCCGTTGGGCCGCGAGCGCACCGAAGGTGGCGGGTCCGGCGATGCCGTCATCGTCGAGCCCGGCGCCTCGCTGAAAGGCCGAGACTCGGCCGCGTGTGGCGGGCCCGAACACCCCGTCGACGCCCGCGCGCGTCCCAAACCCCCGGTCGTGCAGCGCGGACTGGAGCGCGCGCACGTCGGCGCCTGTCATCATCGGCACTTGGTAGCGCAGCGTTCGGGTGAAGACGCTCATTGCCCGGCTCCGGGTGCGGAGGCCTCGTCCAACGCGGCGAGGACAGCCGGCAAGCGCACGTCGCTCGCCCCCGCGGCTGCGACACCCTGGCCGAGGAAGGTGAGGCTTTGGATCCCGCCCGCAGCCGCCGGCGTGTCAAGCGCCGCATCGAGCGCGGTGAGCGCCGCGTCGGGGCTGATCTTGGGATCGGTCCATTTGGCGAGTTCGGCCTCCAGATCGCGAGCCAGGTCGCCGCGGATCGCAGCGCTCAACCAGCGCGACACGGCCGCCTCGGGGTCGAGGCCCGACAGGGCCGGCGTGAGAAGAGCAGCGATCTCAGCAGCGCCCCCGTTGCGCAGGAGACGTCGAAGGTCCTCCACCTCTTCTGGCGACGCAAAGACGGAGGCCACCGCAGAGCCGAGGCCCACGGCCTCTGCCGCGCCAAAGAGCGCCTCTTCCGGTTCATTTGCGAGGGCTGGCATTGCCGCCTCAAGGTCGGCGCCGAGGGCCACGACCCCCCAGCGCGCCTGCGCCGCGCCGGTGAAGCGCGCGCCCGCGATCACAGCTGTCGCGCCAAGGGCGCGCCCGCCCTCGGATCCGACCACGGCCGCCAGTGCGGCGAGGTCCGGCGCGATCCAACCCGGGAGCGGGTCCGCCGCCTCAGCCGCTCGTTTGGCGCGGGCCAGGGACTGGCGGGTCGCGGGGGTCGGATCGGCGGCTGCAGCGGTTGCCGCCGAGTCGAGGTCGGCAGCGGCCGCACTCAGCGCCGCGGCCGCCGCCGGGTCGACCGGCCCGGGCCGAAGCGTCAGCGCGGCCTCCGCGACGGCGAGCCGCGCCAAAAGCGCGGCCACATCGTCTGAGGGAGCGGCGGTCGTGGGTGTGTCGGGTTGCGCCGGCATCTGACTGCCGGTCGTCGCCGCCAAAAGCGCCGAGCGGAGCCACGCGGATCGGGCAATCGGGTCGGCGATCGTCTCGCTCGTCTCGACCGCATTTGCGAGCGCGGCTCGTCGCTTGGCGTCGGCGGCCTGTGCGCTCTCCCGGCTTTGCACCTCCGCGGCCCGCCGGATCGCCGCCATCTCGCGCCTGCGCTCGGGGCGGAACATGCTCTCGACCGCATCGACGAGCTTCATCAGGAGCTTGTAGACAAGCTGCGCCGCGAACCCCCCGAGAAACGCGAGAAGACCGGCCGACACCGCGTTGCCGTCCAGGTAGCTCGCCAACGGATAGGCCAGGAGGACGCCCGCGAAGGCGCCGAGCAAGATCCGGACATAGTAGGTCGAGGCCAGCCGCTGATCGTAGCGGCCCTCCCGCAGATAACTGAAGCTGTCGTAGACTGAGGAGTAGATGGCACCGAGCGTGCCGAGAAGGGCGTACACAAAGAGGAGCCGCGCAAGAAGGTTGGCATTCCAGTCCGGACACTTCTGGTGGACTTCAGCCTCGGGGTCCGCGCTGAGCGCGCAGTTGTAGATCATCGCGTCGAGGACTTCGTTGAAATAGCCGGTGATCAGCGGAAGCAGCAAAAAGAGGAGCCCGGCCGACACGGCCACCACCATCAGCACGCGGAGCGAGTTCAGCGGCGCGAAGCCGTGGAACACCCGCTCGATCCAGCCATACCACTTGCCGGCGTAGTGGCTCCGCGGCTGGATGCCCTCCTCATAGAGCCGTCGGACGAGGTTCGGGGTTGCGGGTGCCACCGCTGCGGTCAACGCGGCGTGCAGCGCCAGGACCTCGTCGAGCGGCGTCTCTGCCCGCTCCGTTTCGTCGCCATCGAGGATCTGGAGCCGCGCGATGTCCTCCGGATCGATCGTGGCACCCTGGCTGGCGGCGTGCCGGATCATGGCATCGCAATCGCGCAGCAGGTCGTCTTTGAGGCGGGCGGTCATGGTGGTCCTTTCAGCGACAGGCGTCTTCTGGGGCGGGTAGGCCGGGTTGGCGGTCAGCGCGTGCGGCGATCTCTGCCGCTCGGGCCGTCAAGGCGGGTGCTGGTGTCCCCGGGGGGAATGTCGCGGTCAGATCGCGTGCTGCGACCAGATGTTGGCGCGCCGCGGCAGCGGCGCAGACGGGCAGGGCGTCGTCGGCCGGGCGGCAGGCAAGGCCCGCATCGGCGTCAACGGACGCGAGATAGCTTGCGGCCGTCGCCGCAGCGTAGGCGGCGCCGCCATCGGTGGCCGGATCCGGCAGACGTCCGGCGCTCCGCAGCGCACAGAGCCTGCCCTGCACGTTTCGCCCAGCCTGTGCCAGCGCGTCCGCCCCGGCGCGAAGCTCCGCCGCAGACGCGCCGTCGCGTGCGGCGAGGGCCGCGCCCCCAGCGACAAGGTCCGGATAGATGTCAGCCAGAAGGGCGTCGCGGGGGACCGGTGTTTGACGCCCCAGCGCCTGCGCGGCCGCCGCCACATCCCCCAGACGCGCCTCCGCTCCGGCGACATCGCCCGTCTGGAGGAGGACCATGCCCTCGAGCACGGAGAGGTAGGCCAGAACGCCCGGATCCTCCGTGTCGGAGCGTGCCGTCGCAATCGCAGCAAGAGTGTCCGCAAAGGCGGTTTTCGGCGAAGCCGTTCCGTGGGCTGTGAGCGCCCGTTCAAACTCGGCCTCGTAGGTGGCGCGCACGGTGCGCACGTCGTCTCCGAAGCCCGAGATGACGGCACAGCCGAGAAGGATGAGGGGAAGCAAGCGGATCATGAACTGGCTCTCAAAGCAGGGGCTTGGGCGAGGACGGTTGCGACTTCGGCCGCAATGGCGTCGGGGGACGGCAGATCGGCGGGCGCACGTCCGATCAGCGGCTCGAAGAGGTGCGCGGCGAGGGCGGAGGCGCCGGGGCCGTCGACACCGCGCCCGAGCCGTGCGAGCGCTGCCGGCAGTGCCAGGGCGAGGCCTGCGCGGAGACTGCCGGCGACGGCCGCACGAGCCCCGGGCCCTGCCGCCGCGAGATCGATGAGCGCACCGCCCTGCCGCGTCAGCGCCGCGAGCGCCGGTGTCGGCTCGAGATCCGGATGATCCGCAAAGGCCGATGCCAGGGTGTCGACTGCGGTGTCGGCAACGCCCGCCTCGCCCAGTGCGCGCCAGACCGCAGGCGAGCCCGAAAGTGCCGCGAGGGACGTCTTGAGCGCGCGGTCAGGTGAGCGCCCGAGCTTGGCGGCGAAGCGCGCGGCGAGGTCCACATGCGCCGGCGCGTCCTCCAAAGCCTGGCCGAGGACTGTGGAGAGAAGGTGCGCGATATCGTCCGGCGTCGCCCGTTGGGACAGAAGGGTCGGCGCGGCGCTGAGAGCCGCCCCGAGGGCGGCTAGAGCCTCCCCTCGCCCCCCTCCGAGGGCACTCGGTGCACGCGCGACCACATCAATGAGCTCTGTTTCGAGCGCCGCCATGCGGCCGGCGATCTCAGGCGCAAGGTCGGAGAGCCTGACACTGGCGCCGACGCCCGTCAGCGTTGCCCTGAGATCAGCAAGGGCCGTCTCCACGTCAGGTGACGCCTGAGCCGCGCTGACCGCAAACCGCACGAACGCACCGACATCCCCGCCCGCATCAACCGCCCCGGCGACCGCGCTAGAGAGGACGGTGCGCCCATCCGCGGCGCGAGCGAGCAATGGCGTCGGATCGAAGGACAATCCCCCAAGCACCGCATCGCTGACCGCGCGAAGCGCTCCTGCATCCGCAAGCGGGCGTCCGGGACCCACACGGCCCGTGACCTCCACCAACACCTCCGAGAGCGCGCTCCAGATCGGGACGAGCGGTTCGGGCAACGTGTCACGCTGCGCCGGATCGTAGTCTGCCCCGAGGCTCGCCGCGAGGGCGGTGAGCGCTCGAAACGCAGGATGCTCCCCCTCCGTGGTGAGCCACATCCTGAGCACCGCCGGGAAGTCCGGATGCGCGACAATCCGCGTCGCCGCGTCCGCGCCAGCGTTCCCACGCGTCCAGTTGAGTGCCCCGAAGAGCATGGCCAAGGGCGAGTGCACGGGGAGGGTCAGCTCCTCGTCCGGCAGCACGGCAGCGAGGTTGGTGAGGAGGCCCCGGAGGAAGGTCTCCGGCCCGCCATCCTCTCCGCCAAACTCGCGCAGGACCAGTTCCACGAGCGAACGGGACTGGGGGCGGTGGAGCATAAGGGCCGCCCGAGGTCCGAGAACATCGTCGAGGGTGCCGGCCGCGACTTCGACGATCCGGGTGGCCATGTCAGGACGGGGCAGGTCGGTTGTGGCGACCAGAAAGGCGTCGAGCCCCGCCTCGGGCGTCAGGTCGAGGTCCGGCAGATCGGGCGCGCCTTTGATCTCGTACCAGAGCGCCATAAAGAGACGCACGCG
>JBCDHQ010000319.1:0-5087 GCA_038749815.1 Pseudomonadota bacterium
ATGAGGATCGGGAGAACGAGGGCGACCTCGTCATTCCCGCCCAGATGGCGACGCCTGACGCGATCAATTTTATGGCAACTCATGGGCGCGGCCTGATCTGTCTGGCGGGGACCGGCCCGCGCCTCGACCCCCAGGGGCTGCCGCTGATGGCCGCCTCAAACTCCTCGCGCCATGAGACGGCCTTCACCGTCTCGATCGAGGCGCGGGAGGGGGTCACGACCGGCATTTCGGCGCATGACAGGGCGCGCAGCGTCGCCGTCGCAATCGACCCGACCTCCGGTCCGCAGGACATCGCGACCCCCGGCCATGTCTTTCCGCTGCGCGCGCGCGACGGCGGCGTTCTGGTCCGCGCAGGCCACACGGAGGCCGCGGTCGACATCGCGCGCCTTGCCGGGCTCAACCCGGCCGGCGTGATCTGCGAGATCATGAAGGAAGACGGATCGATGGCGCGGCTGCCCGATCTGGTCGCCTTCGCGCAGCGCCATGGTCTGAAGATCGGAACGATTTCCGATCTGATCGCGTATCGCCGAAAGCACGACCACCTCCTGCGCGAGACGGCCGTCCAGCAGGTCACATCGGAGTTCGGTGGAGAGTGGATGCTCCGCATTTTTGCGGATGAAACCCATGGCGCGGAGCATATCGCCCTCAGCAAAGGTCCGATCGGTGACGGCAATCCGGTCTTGGTGCGGATGCACGCGATCAACCCGTTTGACGATCTGCTCGGCCTCTCGCCGGGGCGGTCGACCGACCTCCAGGACGCGATGCGCGTTATTGCGGAGGAAGGGCGGGGGGTCGTTGTCCTTCTGAGGGACACGTCCTCCAAAGTGGTCCACGGGTCGGATGTGTCGCCGCAGACACTCCGCCAATACGGTCTCGGCGCGCAGATCCTCGGCGCGCTCGGCGTCCACGACCTGATCCTCCTCACCAACTCGCCACGGCCGAAGGTGATCGGGCTCGACGGATACGGCCTGGCGATCCACGCCACACGCGCCATCCGGTCTGAGTAGCGATGGCCACACACACCGAGCACACCGTTCTGACGCCTCCGGTCTTCGAGACACCGGTGCGCGTTTTGGTTGTGCTGTCTCCCTACTACAAGGAGATCGCCGCGGACCTCCGCGCCGGCGCGATTGCAGCGCTTGAGGCCGCGCGGGCGATGTATGATGTCGTCGAAGTCCCAGGCGCGCTCGAGATACCGCAGGCGATCGCGCTTGCGATGCCGACGGGTCAGTACGACGGATATGTCGCGCTCGGCTGCGTGATCCGGGGCGAGACGTCTCACTACGAAACGGTCTGCAATGACAGCTCCCGCGGATTGATGGAGCTCGGCCTGAAGGGCGGGTGCATCGGGAACGGCATTCTGACGGTCGAGACCCTCGACCAGGCCCTCGTGCGCGCCGAGGCGTCGGGCCTCAACAAAGGCGGCGGCGCGGCTGACGCTGCGCTGCATCTCATCGCCTTCAAGCGACGCCTGGCCGGCCCAGCGGCGCCCTTGCCCGCCGGCAGTGTCCGCGTGGCGGGCGATCTCGGGACGGGCGTGGCGTGAGCACCGCCGCGCGATCAGACCGGCGCTGGGCCCGCTCCGCGGCACGCCTCTTTGCGACCCAGGCGCTCTTTCAGATGGAGGCCGCCGACGCCGATCTCGACGCCGTGCGGGAGGAGTTTGAGACGCACCGCATTGGGGCAGATCTCGACGGCGTTGCCCTTCCGGATGCAGACATCGACCACTTTCGGATGCTTCTGACCGAAGCTGTGAACCGCCAGGCCCGGATCGATCAGCTGACCGACCATGCGCTCAAAGACACCTGGCCGATTGCGCGGATCGATCCGACGCTCCGCGCCCTGTTTCGAGCGGCGGGCGCTGAGCTTGTGGCCAGCGACACGCCACCCCGCGTCACGATCACTGAGTTTGTGGAGGTCGCACGAGACTTCTTTCCCGAAGGCCGCGAAGCGAGCTTCGTCAACGGCGTTCTCGACCACATGGCACGTGCCGCGCAGCCCGCTGCATTCGTCCCGGCCCCACCAGAGGACGAGCGCTGAGCCAACGCGTCGACATAGCGCAACCGGTGCGCCGTCTCGGTGCGCTCGTCCTCCTCCTCGTTGGTGTTTGGGCGCCTGTTGGGCCCTCGGCGCAGGAGCGCATCACGTACTTGGAGCCCCCGCGCGACGAGGCCTATCGCGACGCCGTCCGCTGGCGCGGGCTGCAACACGAGATCCGCTATGTGGACGAGCTCGACGGCGAGATCCCGCTCGACGGGAGCGATTTGCCCGAACCGCCGCGCCCAACGACCGAGGCGCCCGATGGGGCACTGACCGCGGCTGAGGTCACCGGACGCACGCTCCTGATCGCCGTCCTGATCGGCGCGCTCGCCCTTGCCGTCCTGAAGGGGGGCGCCGCCGCGCGACTCTTCGGGTCGCCGGGTGCGCGCCGTGCGCGCCCCATGCCCTCCGAACCAGACACCGAGAGCGAGGAGCTGTCGCAGATCCCACCGAGCGATCTCGCTCGGATCCGCGCGATGCCCGACAGGCGGGCGGCCCTGATCGCTCTTCTCCACCTGACACTTTCTGCGGCCGCACGCCAGAACGGCCTCCGCCTGAGACGAGCGGAGACCGCACGCGACTTTCTCCGACGGCTGCCAAGGGGATGGGGCGGGCTTGCAGCCCTTCGCCAGATCGTGATGGCGGAAGAGCTGGTGCAATTCGGCGGGCGGCCGGTCTCCGCAGACAGCCTCGAGACCTGCATTGCATCGGCCGAACGCATTTTGTCGGGCGCGCGCGCGCCGGGGACGGCCTGATGCGCGACACGGGGAGCGTCCTGCCAATCGCCGCGATCCTCGCTCTGGCGGTGGGGGTCGCGTGGTGGCTCTTCTCCGACACGGAGCGCCCGCTGCACACATCGGCCGTCGGTCTCTCCGGCCTCGAGATGTGGCTCGAGGCGGAAGAGGTGCCGATCGTGACGCTTCGCGGCCTCCCGATCGAGGCGGAGCGTGTCGGCCTCCGTGTCCTCCCCCTCTATGACACGGATCTCTTCCGCCGCTTCGAAGCGCCCGAGGACCGGGTTGCGTACATGAAGACCGGCACTGAGCTCGACATCGACCAGTACATCGCGAACACCAAGATCGAGCGCGCGCCGACCCTCGTCGTCGCGCCGAAATGGATGCGGGCGATGCGCCATCTCGGGGTGGCGCATGAAACGCTCCTCCTGCCCCTGACCGACGTGGAGCGGCCGCTTCGTCAGCTCGACCTCGACGTCGCGCCAATGGAACGTCCAAGCACGCACTTGGTCGAGGTCAGCGCAGGGGACGGCACCGTGACCCTCTACGCGCCGCAAATGTTCGCCCCGGCGCTCGCCCCGACCTGCCAGTCGCTGATCGGCGACCGACGCGGGCACCTTCTCGTGGCGTGCGACCGACGCGACGGCCCGGTCTGGATCCTGTCCGACCCAGGTTTCCTGAACAATCACGGGCTCTCTCTCGGTGAGAATGGCGTCGTGGCAGCGCGCGTCCTCGCAGATCTTGCGGGCGACGGCGTCGTCTTTGTCGACACTGTTCCCGACCTCGTCCTCGAGCCGGAGCCGCCCGCCGAGCCCCGGAACTGGAGCGACCTGGCGCGCTTTTTCGCCTATCCCTTCTCGCTCCTGTGGCTTGGGGCGGCGGCGGCGCTTGGGATCCTGCTCTGGCGAGGTGGCCTTCGGACAACACCGCCGGTTCGCCTCTTTCTGGACGGGCTCGGCGCGTCTAAGGCGGTTTCGATCACGGCCAAAGCGCGCCTCCTGCGCCGCACCGGCCACGACGTGCCAGTGCTCGCCGGCCATGTGGAAGCGCGGCTTGCTTGGCTCGATGCCGTGCTTCATGGCCGGGGCGTGCCCGGCGAGGCGCCGCGGACGCGGCTTCTCCGCCGGCTCCGCCGTCACGCGCCGGAGCGGGCGGAAGCCTTCGACCGCGCGGCGTCAGCGGCGCTGACGGCCGCCACTACCGCCAGCCCGGGGGAGCTGACAGCGCTCGCCCGAACGTTCGAGACGGAAACGCAAAAGGTGCTCGATGAACTTGGACGACCTACACGCGAGCGCTGAGCGCATCCGGACGGAGATCGCCAAGTCGGTCCTCGGCCAGGAGGACGCGGTCGAGATGCTCTTGATCGCCCTCTTCGCCCGCGGTCACTGCCTTCTGGAAGGGCCGCCCGGCACGGCAAAAACGCTTCTGGCGCAAAGCCTTGCCGCCGCACTCAGGATCGATTTCGGGCGCATTCAGTTCACCCCCGATCTGATGCCGGGGGACGTGCTCGGCGTCAACATCTTCGATTTCGCGGCCTCGCGCTTCCAGCTCACCAAGGGGCCGGTCTTCACCGACATCCTGCTCGCCGACGAGATCAACCGCGCGCCCCCGAAGACACAGGCCGCCCTCCTGCAGGTGATGAACGAACGGGTTGCAACCATCGACGGAACCGACCACGCGCTCGGACCGGACTTCTTTGTTGTGGCCACCCAAAACCCGATTGAGCAGCAGGGCACTTACCCGCTCCCCGAAGCGCAGCTCGACCGGTTCCTCTTCAAGCTCCTCATCAGCTTCCCCGACGCAGACGCCGAGATGGAGATCCTCCGCCTCCACGCCGCGCAATCGCTGGACCACGAGGCGCGGCGGGCGGAGGTGATGGCCGTTGTCGGGCGCGAAGACTTGGCCGAAGGGCGCAAGGTCGTCGATGCGATCCGGCTCGAGGATCCGATACTGCACTACATCCTGGCCCTCGTTCGGGCCACGCGAGAAGACGCTGAAATCCAGCACGGCGCCTCCACCCGCGCGGCCGATGCAATCGCAGGGGCCGTCCGCGCGCGCGCGGCCCTCGAAGGGCGCGACTATGCGATCCCGGACGATGTCCAGCACCTGATCGTGCCCGCGCTCCGCCACCGCATCGTCCTCGGTCCCACGGCCGAGATCGAGGGGCGCACAGCCGAAGACGTCATGGGCGGAATTCTCAACCGGATCGAGGCGCCCAAGTGATCCGGCCGGCGCCACGCATGCTGGCGCTGACGCTCGCGCTCTTTGCGGCGAGCGCCCTTTTGATCGCGGGGACCAATATCGAGGGGGCGG
>JBCDHQ010000320.1:0-5086 GCA_038749815.1 Pseudomonadota bacterium
CCCGTGCCCCGGAAGGCCGCTGCGCCATAGGCGCCGGCGGAGCTGAGGTTGATCACCCGGCGGACCGCGCTGTCGCGCGCCGCTTCGAGCGCGGTCAGAAAACCCATCAGGTTGACCGAGAGCGTGAGCTCCGGCGCGTTGCGGTCCCGCTCTGTGCCGGCTGTGATCGCAGCACCGTAGATGAGCTCGGAGCATCCGGCGACGGCCGCCCGCAGACCCTGGGCATCCCGGACGTCGCCGAGCTGGAGTTCGACTGTGCCCGGATGCCCTGCGAAGGCGCGGGCGGCGGCCTCGGGCGGCGGGGCGGTGTCGTAGACCCGGACCGCGCGGCCGGCCGTCAAAAGTGCCTCGACGATGTTCAGGCCGACGAAACCTGCTCCTCCGATCACCAGTACTGTCATGTGTGCGCCTCCCTCCCCCGCAAATAGCGCTCGCCTCTCTCGGTTGGCGAGGGCAGTCTGGCCCGGTGGGCAGGATCAGGGGGAGAGATGCGCATTTCGGACGCACACTGGCGGCAGGTTGAGGTGTATCTGTCTCAAGATGATCGCTGCATCCTGCCGCTCGGCTCGACCGAGCAGCATGGGCCTTTGTCGCTCGCCGTCGACGCGATCCTTGCTGAGAAAGTGGCGGTGGATGCCGCCGAGCCCCTCGGCGTGCCCGTGTTTCCGCCGATGAATTACGGGCTCTGCCCCTACTTCATGGCCTATCCCGGATCTGTGAGCCTGCGCACCGAGACGCTCCTCGCCGTTGTCCACGATATCCTGGCCTCGCTCCGCGAGACGGGGTTTCGGCGGGTTTTGATCGTCAATGGCCATGGCGGGAATGCACCCGCGGCGGGCGTCGCACTCGATGCGATGCGCGACGCCCCTGGCTTCGCGGTCAAGTTTCACGACTGGTGGAGAGCGCCGCGCACCTGGGCCAAGGTCCAGGAGATCGATCCGGTCGCGAGCCATGCCTCCTGGATGGAGAACTTCCCCTGGACCCGGCTTCGGGATGTGGCGATGCCGAACGCGAAAAAGCCGATGGTGGATGGGGATCGACTGCGGGTGATGGGCCCCGCCGCGGCCCGCGCCTATCTCGGCGACGGGGTCTTCGGCGGGGCCTACCAGAAGCCCGATGCGGACATGATGGCCCTCTGGGATGTCGCGGTCGAGGAGACACGCGCCGGTCTCGAGGGGCCCTGGTCATGATCCTGATCTGGGGCGCGGGGGCAATCGGCGGGACGATCGGCGCCTACTTGATCCGCGCGGGCGTTCCGGTCCGCTTTGTCGAGCGCGACCCGGCGCATGTCGCCGCGCTCAACGCCACGGGCCTCGCGCTCGAAGGGCCGGTGGAGGCGTTCTCCGTGGCGGCGGAGGCCGTTGCGCCCGAGGATGTGTCCGGCACCTACGATGCCATCTGGCTCTGCACCAAGGCGCAGCACACGCCGGAGGCCATGCGCATGTTGGCGCCGCATCTCGCGCCGGGCGGGCATGTGCTGTCGCTCCAAAACGGTCTCAACGAGCTTGTCATCGCCGAGGAGGTGGGCCGCGCCGCGACCATCGGGGCGTTCATCAATTTCGGGGCCGACTATCTCGGCCCGGGTCAGATCCTCTACGGCGGGCGCGGCGCGGTCGTGGTGGGGGAGCTCGACGGCTCGTCCACGCCCCGGTTGGCCGAGACGCACCGCCTTCTTCGTCACTTCGACGCCGACGCGATCATGACCGATGCGATCTGGGGATACCTCTGGGGCAAGTTGGGCTATGGCGCGCTCCTCTTTGCGACGGCGCTGACCGATGACAGCATTGCCGATGTGCTGGACGGGACCGAGCATCGCGAGACGCTGACGGCGCTGGCGCAGGAGCTGACCGCCCTTGCCGACGCTGAGGGTGTCGTGCCGAAGGGGTTCAACGGCTACGATCCGGCGCTCTTTCGGCCGGGCGCCGATCCGGGACCGTCCTTTGCGGCGATGGTCGCGCACAATCGGCGCTCGGCAAAGTCGCATTCCGGGATCTGGCGCGACCTCGCGGTGCGCAAGCGTCAGACCGAGGTCGATCCGCAGCTGACGCATCCCCTTGCGATTGGCGCGCGGCACGGTCATCCGATGCCCCTGACCCGTCGGCTCGTCGCGCTGATCCAGGAGATCGAGGCGGGCACGCGCGCCCTCTCCCGCGCCAATCTCGATGCCTTGTCGGAGGACCGATGACACCGTCACTCGCGGGGCAAAGCGCCCTTGTCACGGGCGCAGCCCAAGGGATCGGGCGCGGTATCGTAGCGGCGCTGGCCGAGGCCGGCGCCTCGGTGACGGCAACGGACATCGACGCAGACGGTCTTGCGTCGATCGAGGGCGTCGCGACTGACGCTCTCGACGTCACGGACGCGTTGGCGGTCGACGCGCTCGTCGCCGCGCGCGGCCCGTTCACCCTAGCGGTGCACGTCGCGGGCGGTGTCCGCGGCCAGGTTGGCCGGCCCGTCGAGACCGTTGGCCCAGAGGACTGGGACGCCATTGTCGCAGTCAACCAGACGGCGGCCTTTTATCTCGCCCGCGCAGTGGCGCCGGGTATGAAGGCCGCGGGTCATGGGCGGATCGTGACCATCACGAGCCGTGCGGGTCTTGATGTCAGCCTGACGGGGATCCAGGCCTATGCCAGCGCGAAGGCGGGTCAGATCGGCCTCGTTCGCCAGCTGGCGCATGAGCTTGGCCCGTTTGGAATCACCGTGAACGCGGTGGCGCCAGGGTTCGTGCGCTCCAACCCGACCACGGAGCGCCAGTGGGAGGCGCTCGGCCCGGAGGGCCAGCGCCGCCTGGTTGAGGGCATCGCGATGCGCCGCCTCGGCACGCCGGCCGACATCGCGGCCGCCGTCCTCTTCCTCGCCGGCGCCGAGGCCGGGTGGATCACCGGCCAAGTGCTGTCGGTCGACGGTGGGCGCTAGGTCTGAGACAGTGCCGCCCCAAACCGCTTTGGGCTCGGTCGCATGGTGGCTTCGCGGGCAGTAGCCCTCCCGGCGGGTGGCCAGGGCGTGGCGCCGGATGGCCGGCCAAGCGGGGTGCGCAGTGTTCGGTGGTCGCAAGGTCCTTTGAGCAAGCCGGCGCTCTGGGCGCTACCGTTAATGGACACACGGTCCCGGGTGCACAGACCCTGAAGGCACGACCGTCAACGCGCGGGTGGTGGCGGACGGCGCCAGCCGTTGCGCTGCGGTTCTCGGCCCTTGGAGTTCCCCCGCGGGTGGGGGCCTGTGCGGCCATGTCTTGTGGTTGGCATGCCGCACGCTGCGACCTGAGGCGGTCTTCCGGCAAGACCTGTGGCTTTGTCGGACCGCACGACAAGGGTCTCCGACGGCGCACACCCGACCGTTACGCCGGTGGCCCGCAGGGGCGTTGGTCGCAGCTCGTCGTGGGGCTTAGGGCCCAGGCAGGCGGCTCAATTCATCGGCCAAGCGGGCGCGGAGGGTTGGAGCGTCGGTCATGACCGCCTCGAGACCCAGATCCGCCACTCGGTGGAGATCGGGGAGGACTTTTTCGATCAACTGACGCCGGACGTCTGCTCGAACCGTGGCGGGGAGTGCGAGGAGGCGCTTGGCGAGTGCTGTGGTCGTGGCGTCGTCAAAGACCGCCTCCCAGGCGGCGCGCTCCGGGCCGAAATCGAAGGGCTGGCGCGGTGGGGCATCGGCCCGCGCGGCCGCGGTGGCCGCCGTGTCGACGGCGCCATCGGCGATGACGACCCCGTAGTCCTGCGCTGCTGCCTCAGGGCTGACGAACCCGGCGACGACGTCGCGCAGGACAGCGGCCGGATCACGCTCGAACGGGTCGCCGTACCCGCCCCCGCCGGCGGTCAGGATCGTGACGCGGTCGCCGGCCTCGGCAACGAACATGTCGAGCTTGCCGAGGTCGCGCTCCCCTTGTAGGCCGTGGTTGAGGATCACCCGGCACGGCGCGCCCGGGCCGCCGCCCGCAACGCCCCAAGGGCGGAACACAAAGCGCTCGAGCCCGCGGCCGAGGACTGCGGTGCCCGCGCGGGGGATCAGGATCCGCATCTCGAGCCCGGTGCCGCCGCGCCACCGCCCGACACCGCCCGAATCTGGGCGCAGCCGATAGGCCTCGATCACAACATCGGCGTCTGCCTCGGAGCGTTCGACGGGCGTGTTGTAGAGATTGGCGAGACCGCTGTCGCGCCCGTCCACCCCATCGGCGCCGTCCCGCGCCCCAGTGCCGCCGACGAGCGACTGGATCACCATAACGTTGCGCGTGCCGGTCGCCGGATTCTGTTCGGCGAGCACGGTCGGCACGACAGTGCCGCCCGAGGGAGCCGGAATGAGGCCGGGGAGCGCGGTCGCAATGCACCCGACAACGGCATCGTTGATCCGGATTGCGGTGGCGTGGCGCACGCCAACGGCTGCCGGAAACTCCGGGTTGAGGACGGTGCCCTTCGGGACATGGACGCTCATGTTCTCGAAGAGCCCGTAGTTGAGGGGGACGGAGCGGTCATAGCTGCCGATCAGGTGCATGAGCTTGAGCGTGAGCCAGGGATGTCGAACCCCGCCCGTCGGCACGTTGTAGGCGGCAATCACCTGCGGGTCGGAGCCGGTGAAGTCGAGATGCACCTGGCCGTCGTCGACAGTCATGGTGCAGCGGATGCGGATCGGGATGGGCGTCGCGTAGTCGTCGTCCATGTAGTCCCAGAACTCATACGTGCCGTCCGGAATCCGGCGCTGCACGGCGCGGGCCTTGGCTTTGGCGTAGGCCACGGTTTCGGCCTGAGCGGCGCGGAAGGTCTCGACACCGTGGCGGGCGATCAGCTCAGCCACGCGCCGCTCGCCCACGGTGAGGGCGGCGAGCATCGCTTTGATGTCGCCCATGTTGAGGTCCGGCACACGGCAATTTGCGCGGTAGAGCGTCTCGAAATCGGCATTAAGCGCGCCGCGGCGGACCAGTTTGAGCGGAGGGATCTGCAGCCCCTCCTGGAAGAGCTCGGTGAAGCGGGGCGAGATCGAGGACGGCACGCCCCCGCCGATATCGGCCGAGTGAATGAAGTCCCACCCGTAGCAGACGATCTCGCCCTCGTGAAAATAGGGGCGGATGAGCTGGAGGTCGGGCATGTGGGTGGAG
>JBCDHQ010000321.1:0-5070 GCA_038749815.1 Pseudomonadota bacterium
CCGCGCCTACGAGACCCATGTGGGCCTGAGCCAGGAGCGTGCGATTTTTCAGGCACCGCTCTACCAGGACCTCGAGCTTGAGGTGCTCTGCGACGACGACCTCAATGTCGACGCGCCAGGCACCGTCAGGATCCACGCCGCGCCGATTTTTGGGCGGCGCCCGCTGGCGTTTTCCTTCGCGGAACTCGACCGCGATTACGACCGTCTTTTCAACAGCTACGGCCGTCCCCCGCCCGCAAGCGCCAAGCTGCGGCTGGCGGAGGGGCGCCTGTTCCGGATCTGCGAGTTCATTGAGTACGTCAACTGGCGCACACTTCTGCGGCAGCGCTTCCTCTCACAGCCAAGCGTGACCGACGCCGCGGAGGTGCTGGATGTGGAGGCGTTGACCATCGCCGATCATGTTGCGCATCTGATGATGGCGACGTTCTTCTTCACAGAGGCCAAAATGATCACGGAACGAGGGGAGGATGAGGGATGTCCAAGCTGACCAGAGCAACGCGAGGCCTTGGGCTGATCGCCGCGACCATGATGATCCTCGCCCTCCCCGCGGCTGCGCCGCTCTGCCAGGCGAGCCAGGTGTGGGCCGAGGAGAGCGGAGAGAAATGGTGCTGCTGCGGGGATTGCTGCGGCTATGCCGTCGATTGCAGCGCCGTGCCCGGATGCACTTCGTGCTGAAAGTGGCCGGTTTTCTGACACTCCTCGTCGCACCGCTCGCCGCTGAACCGATCACCCTCTGCTACCGCGAGGATGCGGCCCCGTTCTCCTTTGTCGCCGATGACGGAACACCCAAGGGCTACAGCGTCGATCTCTGCCGGCGTGCCGTTGCGGGCCAAAGCGACGTGGCGCCGGAGATGGTCCTCGTCACCGCCGAAACCAGGTTCGACGCGCTGATCTCGGGCCAGTGCCGCCTCCTCTGCGAGGCAACGACCGTCACCATGCAGCGCCGCCGGGATATGGAGTTCAGTCTGATCACCTTTCTCACGGGCTCGGCCTTTCTGTTCCCGAAATCCCTGTTGGAGCCCGGCGACGGCGACGCGGCCGAAATCCGAGTGGGGTTTTTGGAGAACACAACGGCGCATGAGAATTGGAAGTCGGGGAACCTCGTCGGCGGTTCGGCGTTTTCCTTCACCTTCGAAGCTGTGGAGGACCATGAAGCGGCGGCGACCCGCCTCGCCGACGGCACTCTCTCAGGGTATGTCGCCGATCGCGAGATCCTGGAGGGCATGCTCGCCGAGGACAAGGACCTCGCGGCACGCTATCAGGTCGGACGCACCAGCCTCTCCTACGAGCCCTACGCGCTCGCCGTTGCCAAGGGCGATGATGACCTCAGGATCGCGGTCGACGAGGTCTTGGCGGAGCTCTTCCGATCGGGCGAGGTGCAGGAAATCCTGGGCGCCTACATTCCGCAGCGCCGCTTCGACCCGATCCTCGACGACCTCTTTGAGCTTCAGTCGCTGCCGGAATAGTCCGGCAGCGTTCGCATCGGGCCTCGGTCGAGCCGCCAAATGTGGCCGGCCGGCCCCATCGGAAAGATCTCCGTGACCAAGGGATCGTGTCCAGGGATTAGAAGGCCCGGCGCGTCCGCCAGGGCCTGGATCCGGGCAAAGCCACGCTGCATGTCCTCCAGATCCACGACAATGGGGAAGGGCTTCCCGGCGAGCGCGTTCTCATAGTAGTGCGCGGCATCCGAGGCCAGGCACATCCAGCCCTCCGCCGTCCGCACGCGCACGGCTTGAAGCCCCCGGCTGTGGCCGCCGATCCGATGCACAGTCACTCCGTCCGCCACCGCCCCGTCACCGTTGTGGAAGACAACGCGACCCTGGTAGACGCGCCGGACGGCCTCGCAGACATGCGCGGCCGTAAAGGGCGCGCGGAGCACCGGCTCGCACATGCAGCGCCCCGTCGCAAAGGCCATCTCTTCCTCCTGCAGATGAATCTGCGCCTCGGGAAAGAGATGCAGACCGCCGGCATGATCGTAGTGAAGATGCGTGCAAACGAGCGTCGTGATCGCCTCAGGCGTCAAGTCGAACGGCGCAAGCGCCGCGCGTGGGTCGAGGCGGATCGGCCGCCCGCGCGCCGCTCCCTCCTCCGCATCGTAGCCGGTGTCGACGAGGATCGTCTCGCCCTCTCGCCGCAGAAGCCAGAGGAAGTAATCCATCGCATGCGGCGCATCGTGGTTGTCATCAAAGAGGAAGCTGTCGGCTCGCGTCCGCCCCGGGCGATCAGCGTATTTGATCGCATAGACCTCCCAAGGTGCGCTCACCGCAGAACCTCGCCCCAAGTCTCGACGCGCTTCTCGGCGACCATGTCCGCCACTGCCACGTCAAAGCTCTTGAAGTGACCCGTCGCGAGGTGGACCTCGAAGGCCGCCCGGTTCGTGTAGAGCTCATAGAGAAACACCTCGCCTGGGCGGTCGGGGTCAGTCAGCACATCGAAAACGTGGCATTCCGGCTCCTTCGCAAGAGATGCCTGGGCATTCTCCTGGACAAGCGGCAAAAACGCAGCTTCATGCCCTGGATGAAGGCGAAAGAGGACGACGACGGCGTACATGAGCGCTCCCTTTTTCAGGAGCCTTGCGCATCGGAGGGGCCCGGTGCAAGGACGAACTCCGTCGCTTGCTCGGGGTGGGTTTGGCGTGCTTAGTCCCCAGAGGAGGTGCTGCCATGACAACCGAACTCGTGATCGGCGTTCTCGGCGCCGGGTACTTCGCGCGCTTCCACCACGAGGCCTGGAGCCGGATGCCAGGCGCCCGCCTTGCCGCCATTGCCGACCGAGACCTCGACAAAGCCCGCGAGGCGGCGCCCGCCGGCGTCCATGCGCTGCCCGGCCTGACCGAAGTGCTCGCCATGGGGCCCGACATCCTCGACGTGGCCGTGCCGCCGCCGGCACATGCCGAGGCGATCCGCGCTGGCCTTGCGGCCGGGGTGCGCGCCATCATTTGCCAAAAGCCCTTCGGGGCGAGCATCGCTGAGGCGGAGGACTTGGCCGCCGAGGCAGCCGCCGCCGGCATACCCCTTATCATCCACGAGAACTTCCGCTTCCAACCTTGGTACCGCGTGCTCCGCAGAGAGATCGCCGCGGGCACCATCGGCACGCCGATGAACCTCACGTTCCGCCTGCGAACCGGAGACGGACAGGGGCCAGAGGCCTACCTCTCACGCCAGCCCTATTTCCAGACCATGCCCCGGCTTCTCATCCACGAGACCGGCGTGCACTGGATCGACACCTTCCGCTACCTCCTCGGCGCCGACCCGAGCCATGTCTACGCAGACCTCCGGCGTCTGAACCCGGTGATCGCAGGGGAAGACGCCGGCCACCTGATCCTTACGTTCGAGGGTGGTGTTCGCGCGCTCTTCGACGGCAACCGGCTCCTCGACCATGCGGCCGAAAACACGCGCACGACGCTCGGCGAGGCACTGATCGAGGGGAGCGGGGGCACGCTGACGCTCGACGGCGCGGGAGTGGTCAGGGCCCGTGCCTTTGGGGAGCGCGAGAGCCGCGTGATCTTCACGCCGGGACCGCTCCCCGGGTTTGCCGGGGACTGCGTGCATGCCCTACAGGCCCATGTCGTCTCAGCGCTTCTCACCGGAACGCCGCTCGAGAACGGAGCGGCGGAGTACCTGACAGTCCGCCGGATCGAGGCGGCGGCCTACCGGTCGAGCGAAACCGGCGCGCGGATCGCGCTCGACTGAAAAAGAGACTTCAGGGTACGCGGGACCACTCTCTGAGATCGGGATTTGCGCGCCCGGCCAGCACGCTGGCCCGGGGACCAAGCCTGTCACCTGAGGCTGGGTCCGAGACCGGGAGGATCCAATGAAAAAACACTTCCATGCCACATCCATTGCCGCGCTCGTCGCGGCGAGCGCCACGGTGGCCGTCGCTGGCGGGCACAGCGGCCCGCTCAAAGTGGGCGTTTTGGCGACCCTTGAGGGCACGTACACAGTCCTCGGCGAGGACGGGGTCCGGGGGCTCCGCACGGCGCTCGCCCTGGCAGACGGCACGGCCGGGGGGCGTGAGATCGAGCTCGTGATCGCACCGACCGACGCGAGCCCCGACAGCGCCGTGCGCGCCGCCCGAAAAGTCGTGGAACAGGACGGCGTCGAAATCGTGATCGGGCCGCTCTCCGGCTCTGAGGGGATCGCGATCCGCGACTACTCCAAGACCCAGCCGCAGGTGACCTTCATCAACGGCATCTCGGGCGCGATGGAGACGACATATGTCGACCCGTCCGACAACTTTTTCCGCTTCAACACCGACGGCGCTCAGTGGTCCGCGGGCCTCGGCGAGTACATCTACAACGAGAAAGGCTACGAGGTCATCGCGACGGTGGGCGAGGACTACTCCTTTGTCTACACACAGGTTTTCGGCCTGATCACGGAGTTCTGCGCGGCCGGCGGCGAGGTGACGGAGCGGCTCTGGGTGCCCCTCGGCACAAAAGACTTCGGCTCGATCATCGCGGCCCTGCCCGATGATGTCGACGCGATCTATCTGGGCCTCGGCGGCGGCGACGCGGTCAACTTCCTCAACCAGTACCAGCAGGCGGGCGGCGACGCGAACCTGATCGGCGGCTCGATCATGGTCGACGGCACCGTGCTCTCCTCCAAGGGCTCGGCCAAGGACGCGCTGATCGGCGTCCCCTCCTCCGGTCCGCAGGCCGACACCTGGGACAACGAGGCATGGCAGACCTACGTCAAAGCCTATCAGGACACTTTCGCGCCCGAGGATCGCTTCCCCTCGCCGTCCTTGCTCGCGACAGGGTACTTCAACGCGACCTCGGCCATGCTGCAATGCGTCGACAGCCTTGAGGGGGATCTCGGCGAAGGTCAGGGCGCTTTCCGCGAGTGTCTATCGAACCTGACGCTTGAGGCGCCGAACGGGACCATCACGCTTGACGGGAACCGCCAGGCCGTCGGCACCAACTTCGTCTCTGAGGTGGTTGAGCTCGACGACGGGACCCTCGCCACGCAGATGGTGTCCATGAAGCAGAACGTGAACCAGACGCTCGGGATCGAGCCGGCGGCCTTCGCCAGCATCGGCCTGCCGAGCCGCGACACGCCGGAGTGCAAAACC
>JBCDHQ010000322.1:0-5070 GCA_038749815.1 Pseudomonadota bacterium
CGGCACCAGCCTGTCGCGGAGTGACGAGTACGAGGCGGACGCCTACGCGGCGGCCGTGCTGACCAAGGCGGGGATCGGGACAGCGCCGCAGATCAGCCTCCTCCAAAAACTCTCGCGGATGGTGCCAACGCACGGCATGCCAGCGTGGATGATGACCCATCCAAAGGCCGAAGCGCGGATTGCCGCCATCGAGAAGCTGAGCACCGGCTGGCAGCTCCCCCGCGCTTGACCCCTTCACGGGCCGCGAGCTATGTCGCGGCCGAGCAATCACGGGAGTAGCGAGATGAAGTCGACGCGTGTCGTCCAAGGGATCCTGCGCCAGTACGAGGGCGAAACACCCGGCGTGAAGGCGAAGTTGAACGCCATGCTGATGACCGGCAAGCTGGGCGGAACCGGCAAGATGATCATCCTGCCCGTCGACCAAGGGTTCGAGCATGGGCCCGCGCGGAGCTTTGCGCCAAACCCGCCGGCCTATGACCCGCACTATCACTATCAGCTTGCCATCGATGCGGGGCTCAACGCCTACGCCGCGCCGATTGGCCCGCTTGAGGCCGGGGCCGACACGTTTGCGGGACAGATCCCGACGATCCTGAAGGTGAACTCCGCCAACTCGCTGATGTCGGGGACGGCGGGCAAAAACCAGGCGGTGACGGCCTCCGTCGACGACGCGCTCCGCCTTGGCTGCGCGGCGATCGGGTTCACAGTGTACCCGGGCTCCGACATGGCGATCGACATGTTTGAGGAGATTGTGGAGATGCGCCGCGAAGCCGCCGCGTGTGGGATCGCCACGGTCATTTGGTCCTACCCGCGGGGCGAGGCACTCTCCAAAGCGGGAGAGACGGCGGCCGACATCTCCGCCTATGCCGCCCACATCGCAGCGCTCCTCGGCGCGCACATCATCAAAGTGAAGCTCTCGACGGATCATCTCGAGCAGCCAGAGGCCAAGTCCGCCTTCGAGAAGGGCGGGATCGACGTCTCGACGCAGGCAGCGCGGGTGGCGGAGTGTGTCCGGTCCGCCTTCAACGGCCGGCGGCTGATCGTCTTCTCCGGTGGAGCCTCCAAGGGCGTCGATGCCGTCTACGACGATGCCCGCGCGATCCGAGACGGCGGCGGCAACGGGTCGATCATCGGGCGCAACACCTTCCAGCGAGAGCGGGGCGACGCGCTCGAGATGCTCGGCAAGCTCGTTGAGATCTACCGGGGCAAGGCCTGACCCGGACAAACGCCCTCGGTCAACCGATCGGCGATCCAGTCGAGGGTTGGCGCAGCGCGGAGGCGCCGCCCACCGAAGTCGTGGGCGCGCGCGTCCGCTTGACACCACTCGCCGAAGCCCATGCTGAGCCCCTTTTCGAGGCCTTCAGCGCCGACACCGACGGGCGCGGCGCGACGTACCTGCCCTATGGCCCTTTCCGGTCCGCGGGCGAGCTCCTCTCCTTCGCGACCCTGCGGGCGGCGGGGCCGGATCGCTTCTACACTGTCGTCACCGACCGCCCCGTGGGCTTTGCGAGCTATCTCCGGATCGCTCCGGATGCGGGGTCGATCGAGATCGGCAACCTCTATTTCTCCCAACATCTCCAACGCACCACCGCAGCGACCGAGGCGCTGTCGCTGATGATCGGCGCCGCCTTTGCGCATGGCTACCGCCGGGTGGAGTGGAAGTGCGATGCGCTGAACGCGCCGTCCTGTCGCGCGGCGGAGCGGCTCGGGTTCCGCTTCGAGGGGGTGTTCCGCCAGGCCACCGTCTACAAAGGACGAAACCGCGACACGGCCTGGTACGCGATCCTCGACGCGGAATGGCCGGCGCTGGCCGCCCGGCATGCCGCCTGGCTCGATCCGTCGAATTTCGACGGCGACGGTCGTCAGCGTGCCAGTTTAGAAACAATCGTTTCTTAGGGGATTCACAACCGTGCGCTCCCGTGCCATGGTCCGGCCGAGCAGTCACCAAGTTGGCGTGATGACACCAGACAGTCGCGTCTCAGGTCTTTTGATGGCGGCCTTCTCGATCGGCGTGGTCGCGATGTCCGTATACTTCTGTTTCGTCACCATTCAGGGTGAGTACGGGATCTTTCGTCGTGTCCAGCTCGAAGCGCAGGAAGAGTTCCTGAAGCGTGAGCATGCGACCCTCGTCGCGGAGCGCGAGGAGATCACGAACAAGACCCGGCGGCTCTCGACCGAGTTTCTGGACCTCGATCTCCTGGACGAGCAGGCGCGCCGGATCCTCGGAATGGCGCGCGGCGACGAGCTGGTGCTGAAGTAATCTCAGTCGGGCGTCGGAGCGGAGCGAAGGAGCTGGTTCATGCTCCGCGCGGGCTCCGTGCAGCCGGCCTCACCGACGATCTTCGCGGGCACACCCGCCACCGTCTTGCAGGGCGGCACATCGTGGAGCACGACCGAGCCCGCAGCGATCCGCGAGCAGTTGCCGACCTGAATGTTGCCGAGCACCGCCGCACCGGCGCCGATCAGAACTCCGTCGCCGATCTTCGGATGACGATCGTCATCCTCCTTGCCCGTGCCGCCAAGCGTGACGGAGTGCAGCATGGAGACGTTGTCCCCCACCACCGCAGTCTCGCCGATGACGATCGAGTGGGCGTGGTCCATCATGATCCCCTGCCCGATCCGCGCGCCCGGATGGATGTCGACACCGAAGGTCTCGGAGGTCCGCATCTGGATTAAGTAGGCCAGGTCCTGGCGGCCTTCCGTCCACATGTACCGCCCGAGCCGGTGGGCCTGAAGCGCTTGATACCCCTTGAAAAAGAGGAGCGGCTGGAGAAAGCGATGGCACGCCGGATCGCGCTCGTAGACGGCCAAAAGATCGGCCCGTGCGGCCGCCACAAGAGCGGGTTCGGCCGCATAGGCGGCGTCGAAGATCTCCCGCAGGATCAGGTCCGACATCTCCTCGGACGCGAGTTTCTGCGCCATCCGGAAGCCGAGCACGCGCGGGAATGAGCGATGGTGCAACACATTGGCATGCACCATCGCGGCCATCAGCGGCTCCGCCCGCGTGACCTCCGCCGCTTCGTGCCGGATCCGCGACCAAAGCGGGTCGACCTCCGCCAGAGTGGGATGCGTGTGCGCCATGATCGCCTCTCCGCTGCCTGATCCCACACCTGCGGCGCCCGGTTGCGGAAATCAAGGCCCAGCGCCGGCGACGCGATCACAATTCTCACGCGGCAAGGAAGTGGCGGACAGTCGGGCCATCCGGACGGGTGTCGAAGGCTCGGAGAACCTCCTGCGCATCCGCGTCATCCCGCGTCACGCGGGCATGCTGCTCAACGTGTTCGGCCCAACTCGGCAACTCAAAGCTCTCAAGCCATGTGCCGGGGGTCTCGACGCTCTCATGGAGCGACCAGCGGGTGGCACCGTCGCGGTAGCGCTCGCCCGCGAAGCGCCGGGCGGCGGCGGCGAAAGCCGCGCTTTGGTCGGCGGCCACCTGGTACTCGATCACCACAAGCGCCGCGCGGTGGGCGGTTGCGGCTTCGACGAGCGGTGGTTCGGGCCAGAGCCCAGAGGGCGTGAGGTCGCGCCCTTCGCCCTGACCCACCCTGATGCCACCCGCAAGGAGCACCCCGGCACCGAGCCCGAAGGCTGCGATGAGAAGGGCCGCGCTTGTCGACAAAAAGGTCGCCACCTGCCCCCACACAATCGAGCCGAGCGCCATGGACCCGAAGAAGACCATCAGAAAGACCGCAAGCCCCCGCGCCCGCACCCAATCGGGCAGCGCCGTTTGCGCCGAGACGTTGAACGCCGTGAGCACGGCAATCCAGCTGAGCCCCCCAAGCAGCGCCGCCCCAATGAGCGCTGCCGGTGCGGACGAGGCCGCCATCGACGCGAGCGCAAGCGCCGTGCCGATGGTCCCGAGGCGGACCAGGGCGTTGAGGTCAAACCGCCTCTGGAGGCGGGGCAGGATCAGTGCGCCGGTGACGGCACCTGTGCCGATCATCGCCATCAGAAGACCGTAAAGCTCGGACCCACCTCCCTCGGCCCCCCGTGCGATCAGCGGCAGAAGCGCCCAGTAGGCGGAGGCAAAGAGGAAGAAGAGCGCAGCCCGAAGCGCCGTCGCCCGCATCGCTGCGTTGTGGCGCACATGCCGGAGGCCCGTCGCCATATCGCCGAGCAGGCTGCCGTGACGGGTGCGCTCTGGCGCCGGCGGCGGCCGCCAGAGCAGGAGTGCCGCGACGATCACCACATGGCTCGCTGCATTGAGCGCAAAGGGGGCCGCGAGGCCCACCGTCGCGATCAAAAGCCCGGCGAGAGCGGGACCGATGGCCCGGCTGATGTTGATCCCCATTGAGTTGAGCGCGATCGCGGGCTTCAGCACCGGGCGCGGCACGAGGTGCGGCACGACCGCCTGCCAGGCCGGCGCCATGAAGGCCGCTCCCGTCCCGATCATCAGCGTGAAGAGGATAAGGAGGAGTGGTGTCACGGCCTCGAGCCAGACAAGAACCGCCAGAAGCGAGACGACAGCGGTGAGCGCGAGGTTGATCACGATCAGCATCCGCCGCTTGTCGAGTCGATCGGCAAGCGCTCCGGCAAAGAGCGCAAAGAGAAACACGGGCAGCGTCGTCGCCGCCTGGACCAGCGTCACGACAGCGGGGCTCGGGTTCAGGGTGGTCATAAGCCAGCCTGCGCCGACCTCGTGCATCCAGGTGCCGGTGTTCGAGACCAGGGTTGCAATCCAGAGGAGCGCAAACGCGGGGTAGGCAAAGGGTGCGAAGGCGCCGGCGGGGGCCGGCGCGGCCGCACTACCACTGGACGACATCGGAGAGCGCCTCCCGCCGCTTTTCAGCATAGGCCCGGACAAACGGGCAGAGCGGCACGATCCGCTGACCTCTGGCGCGGGCATCCGCGATCAAGCGCTCGGCCAGCGCGTCCGCAAGCCCGCGGCCGCGAAGTGCCTCCGGAACGAACGTGTGATCGGCGATGATGAGCGTGGGCGACACTTTGGAGATCGTGAGCTCCGCCTCGGCCTCCGCCCCTTCGACGATGGCTCCGTAGCGGCCTTTGGTGTCGCTCTCGGCCCAGGTGATGGTGACGTCAGACATGTGCAGCCCCTTTTGCAGCGCCCGGCGC
>JBCDHQ010000323.1:0-5040 GCA_038749815.1 Pseudomonadota bacterium
CCCGAGAACTCTCGCGGCCGGTCGTCGATCCGGTCGGCGGCGATCTCCACCCGGTCGAGCCAGTCGAGTGCGCTCTCCCTGATCCGGCCGTAGTGGCGCGCGCCCGTCGCCATCAGCCGCTCACCGACATTGCCCCCGGCCGAGACCGCCATCCGAAGGCCGTCCCGCGGGTTTTGGTGCACAAACGCCCAGTCGGTCCTGCCGAGAAGCCGCCGCTCAGGCTCCGTCATGGTCAGGATATCGCGCGGGCCCGCATCCCGCGTGTCGAAGACCACGGCGCCGCAATCGGGCACGAGGTGACCCGCGAGACACGCGAGCAGGGTCGACTTGCCCGATCCGGACTCGCCGACGATCCCGAGCACCTCCCCCGGCCAAAGATCGAATGACACATCGCGGCAGCCGATCCGCCCGCCATAGGTTTTGGTGAGATCCGTGACGCTCAGAAGCGGTGTGTCAGTCACCCTGCCCTCCCCAGTCGGGCGCCACCGGGCGCGGCTGATACGTGCCGAAACTCCACTCATGGCCCTCGGGATCGCGCGCGCGGTAGCGCCGGGTTCCGAACTCGGTGTCTTCGGGCGGGTAGACGATCGTCGCGCCGGCGGCGACGGCCTGTGCGTGGTGCGTGTCCACGTCCTCGACGACGAGGTAAATGCCCGGGCTCGCGCCGGCGGAGGGTGCGTCGACGGAGCCAAGCATGATCACCCCCGTGCCGAACCGCATCTCGCCATGCATCACTCGACCATCGGGACCGTCGAAGGCCTGGACTGTCTCGAGCCCGAAGGCCGTCTCCAGGAACGCCATCGCCCGCTTGGCATCGACATACGAGACATAGGGTACAATCGCAGGGTCGCTCATGCGGCGGCCTCCCCGCGATAGCCGGCCGCCTGGCGGCGTGTGCAGAAATCCGTGTCCGAGCAGACAAACATCCGCCCGCCCCGATCATCCGTGATCACTTCGTCGAGGTAGCTGTTCCTCGCCCCGCAGAGCGCGCAGCACCCGGCTGCCTTGCTCGCCTCGAAAGGGTGGTCGTCGAAGTCGAGGCTCACGACACGCGTGTGCGGCGGCAGCGCGTAGATCCGCTGCTCGCGCCCCGCCCCGAAGAGCTGGATCGCGGCGCTCTCGAGTTTGGGGTTGTCGAATTTCGGGATCGGCGACGGGTCCATCACATACCGCCCTTCGACACGCACCGGATAGGCGTAGGCCGTCGCGATCTCGCCGTGACGGCTGATGTCCTCGTAGAGTTTGACGTGCATCAGCCAGTACTCCTCGAGGGCGTGCATCTTTCGGGTCTCGGTCTCGCGCGGCTCAAGATAGCGAAGCGGCTCGGGGATCGGCACCTGGTAGACCAGGATCTGCCCCGCGGTGAGGGGCGTCTCGGGGATCCGGTGGCGGGTCTGAATCACCGTCGCATCATCGGTCCGTTCGGTGACGGCGACATCCGCCACCCGCTGAAAGAACTTCCGGATCGAAACGGCATTGGTCGTGTCGTCCGCACCCTGGTCGATTACTTTGAGCCGGTCCTCAGGCACCAGCACCGCGGCGCTCACCTGGACGCCGCCCGTGCCCCAACCATAGGGCATCGGCATCTCCCGGCTGGCGAAGGGCACCTGGTAGCCCGGCACCGCGAGCGCCTTCAAAAGCGCCCTCCGGATCATCCGTTTTGTGTCTTCATCGAGGTATGCGAAGTTATACTCAGACATCGTGATCTCCAAAGATGTGAGTATGTTTAGAATTTGAAATTGTTGCCTTCAAAGAGCCCTGGTAAACGGGGATGGTGTTTACGTTCGGCACATACTTTTCCCGTGTAAATTGGGTGGGTGCCGGGTGGTCCGTAAATGGGAGTTGAGACTGGTGGATTTTATGGTGGCTCTTCAGTCTATGTTTGCGTGGGTGTCGACGACGCACATCATTTTGTTGTGCTGGGTTGGACTTATGGCGGTGATTGGCGTGAATTGGCTGGTCTCCAACAAGCGTCGCGCCGGTGAAAAGGGCGGGTTCGTCGCTGTCGTTCAAACGCTGCGCGGCAAGGATGCCCGGCGTGAGGACACGGGCTCGCAGCTGCGCCGCCCCGGTCGCTGAAGCGGGTGGCCGGAGGGTCATTCCGCAGCCTTCAGCGCAGTGGCCCGAAGACGGCGGACGAGCTCCAACTCGGCTTGAAAATCAACGTAGTGTGGCAGTTTGATGTGCTCCAGGAAGCCCGTCGCCTGGATGTTGTCGGCGTGGTGGAGGACGAACTCCGTGTTCTGCGCCGGTGCGCCGACATAGTCCTCGCCAAGCTCCGCCCAGCGGAGCGCCCGGTCAACGAGGGCCACTGAGATGGCCTTGCGCTCTGACTGGCCGAACACCAGGCCATACCCGCGGGTGAACTGCGCGGGCTCGGTCTTTGAGCCGCGGAACTGGTTGACGGTTTCGCACTCTGTGAGCGTGATTTCGCCGATCTCAATCGAGATGCCGAGCTCCGGGATCTCCATCTCGACGGTCACCGCACCGATGCGCAGCTCCCCCACGAAGGCGTGGTTGCGGGCATAGCCTCGCTGCGTGGAATAGGCCAACCCCAGCAAAAACCCCTCGTCTGAGCGGGACAGTGCCTGCAGTCGGAGGGCGCGCTCCGCCGGAAAGCCGAGCGGAGCCCGCGTCAGGTCCGGTGGCGTCGCATCATCGGTTGGCACTGGCTCCATCAGCCCCTCCCGGTCGAGGAGGTCGGACACCCGCGGCATCGCCTCCTCCGGCCGCGCCTCGGTCGGCGCGGGATCCGCGTCTGCATCTGCCGCGAGCATAAAATCAAGGAGCCTGTGGCTGTAGTCGAAAGTCGGCCCCAGCACTTGGCCACCGGGGAGATCCTTGAATGTGGCCGAGATCCGCCGATCGCAGGCCATGCTGCCCGTGTCGACCGGCACACTCGCTCCAAAACGGGGCAGCGTCGTGCGGTAGGCGCGGATGAGGAAAATTGCCTCGATCAGGTCACCGCGGGACTGCTTGAGTGCGAGGGCCGCGAGCTCCGGGTCGTAGAGCGAGCCCTCGGCCATCACCCGAGCGACGGAGAGCGTCAGTTGCCCCTGGATCTGCTCGACACCGAGTGCCGCGACCTCAGGGTTTCCGCGCCGCTCTTCGGCAAGCCAGGAATGCGCGTTCTCAATCGCCCGCTCCCCTCCTTTGACGGCGACATACATCAGACAGCCACTTTGGTTGTGCGAGGGAGGGCCGCGAGGCGGTCGCCCGAGGTGAAGAAGAAGTCGAGACCGAGGGGGAAGAGCCGCGCGTTGACCTCGAAGGCCGCCGTCTCCGGCAGGCTGAGATGAGCCTCGGTCTCAATCCCCGGGCCAGTCAGACGGGCACCCTCGGCCGTCAGCTCGGGCAGCTCAACGATCAGCGTCGCTGAGCGGTCGGGATACTCGGGCACGCCGACTTGGTACGCGCCGAGGGGGCCAAGCTCCGCCCATGGACCGATCGCATACATCGCCTCGGCCCGCGGCGCGGCCGGAGCGCCGGTGTGGAACCGGAGCCAGTCGCGGACCGCGTCCCCGCTCCACGAGGGGGCAAGATAGAGACCTGTCGTGCTGTCGAGGAGCGTCAGCGCCAAGACCCCCGCCGCGAGAGACAGCGGTTCGGGCGGACGCGCACCGCACACCGTCTCAATCCGGCCGGGGCGCGCCATCACCTCGAGTGCGGCCCGAAACGCATGGGCTGCATCGATCGGAGCGTTCTGGAACCCACCCTCGAGGCTTGATGTCTCCATCAGTCTTCCCCCCGTGCCAGCGTGAAGAAATCGACCCTGGTCGCTGCGGCCTTCGCGGCCCGTGTGGCCTTGGTGTCCTCGATCTGGGCAGCGAGCGGTGCGAGGAGGCGTGTGCGCACATCCGGCGCTGCGTCGGTCTGCATCAGCGCGTCCACAATCGCGGCGCGACGGGCATGCGTCTTGTCACGCCCCTGCACATATCCGTGCCCGACGGCGCCGGACGCAAGTTTCAAGCTGCAGCGGGTGACCGTCATCTCTCCGACGTTGAAGGGCGCGCCCGAGCCGCTGGTCCGGCCGCGGACCATCACGGCGCCCGTCTCCGGTGCGCGGAGCCACCCGAACGCCGGCTCGTCGCCAAGATCGGGCCAGAGCGCGGCCACAGCCTTGGCGGGAGCGCGGGCCATCAGGCCCATCCATCCCTGACGCTCACTCAGATCCGCCACCTGTGCCCCCTTGTGTCCGCCGCACTATACAACTAGACAAGTGATGGCATGACCACCCAGAAAGAACAAGCCCAGGTTTCGTGACCTTCCCATGACGCCACGCACGGCCCTCTGGGCTGAAATCGCCGAGGCGGTTGCCACCGACATCGCCACAGGGGCCTACAGGCCCGGCGACAAGCTGCCGAGCGAGGCGGCGCTCGCGACGCGCTTCGGCGTCAATCGGCACACCGTGCGGCGCGCGCTGGCCCATCTCTCAGCGGGCAATCTGGTCCGCACGCGACAGGGCGCGGGCGCCTTCGTTGCGCACCGCCCGACGGAGTATCCGCTCGGCCGCCGCACACGCTTCAGCGAAAACCTCCGCGCCGCGGGACGGATGCCGAGACGCGAGATGCTCGCGCTGGAGACACGGGCGGCCACGGGGCATGAGGCTGCGAAGCTCAACCTCGCGACAGGCGCGCGCGTCCACATGGTCCTCGGTCTCGGGCGGGCGGACGGCGTGCCGCTCTCGCTCAACCAGAGCGTCTTTCCGGCCGCTCTCTTGCCAAACCTGCCCCGGGACCTGAGCGAAACCAAGTCGATCACCGCTGCTCTACGGCGCGGAGGCATCTTTGACTATACGCGCGCGCACACAAGGCTCAGCGCGGAAATCGCCACAGCATCGCAGGCGGGCCAGCTTGACCTCCGCATCGGCGCGGCACTCCTCCGGACGGAGGGCCTCAACGTGGATCCAACCGGTCGCCCGGTCGAGTATGGGACAACCTGGTTCGCCGGGGACAGGGTCACGCTGACCGTAGGGGGCGAGTGACCTACCCCCCGTATCGCTCCAAAAACGCCTCAGCCGGGAGCGCGCGAAAATCCTCG
>JBCDHQ010000324.1:0-5022 GCA_038749815.1 Pseudomonadota bacterium
CACGACGCTTCTTCTGGTGGTGGCGGGCCTGACCGTCTTTGCACCCTTCCTCCTGAACCCGTTCCCGGAGGGCTCACAACTCGCGCAGTTCAACGCGGGCTACCCGGATCTGATGCAGCGCTTTGTGATCTTTGGGATCTTTGCCATCGGGTTCAACATCCTCTTCGGGCTGACCGGGTACCTGTCCTTTGGCCATGCAGCCTTTCTCGGTGTGGGATCTTATGCGGCGGTCTGGATGTTCAAGCTTCTCAGCATGAACATCATTCCGGCGATCATCCTGTCGGTGATCGTCGCGGGCCTCTTTTCGTTGATCATCGGCTACATCTCGCTCCGCCGCTCGGGCATCTATTTCTCGATCCTGACACTCGCCTTCGCGCAGATGTCGTTCGCACTGGCATACTCCGTTCTGACACCGATCACGGGCGGAGAGACCGGCCTCCAACTCGCCCTCGATGATCCGAGGATCCTTGGTCAAAGCCAAACGGCTCAGGGCAACATCCCCGTGCCACAGCTCTTCGGGCTTGAGATGCGCGACAGCATCGAGATGCCGGTGGGCGCGTGGCTCTTTACCTTCAACGCCGGCTACTACGTCTGCGTGGTGTTGATGCTGGTGGCGTTCTACCTGGCGATCCGGATCTTCCGCTCACCCTTCGGCGTCATGCTGCGGGCGGTCAAATCGAACCAAATGCGGATGAACTACACCGGGTTGAACCCGAAGCCTTACACCCTCGCAGCCTTCGTCATCTCGGGTATGTATGCGGGCCTTGCCGGGGGGCTGATGGCGTCCATGGACCCGCTCGCCGGGGCGGAGCGGATGCAGTGGACCGCGTCGGGTGAGGTTGTCCTCATGACCATTCTCGGCGGTGCTGGAACACTGATCGGGCCAGTGCTCGGCGCGGGCCTCATCAAATACTTCGAGAACATCTTCTCGAAGATCAACGAGAACATCCTGCACCAGTGGTTTGCCTTCATGCCGGATGGTCTCGAGGACGCGATGGTCTTTCTCATCTACCCCTTCATCGGCAAGGGGTGGCACCTGACACTCGGGATCGTCTTCATGCTGGTGGTGATCTTCCTGCCGGGGGGCCTCGTCGAAGGTGGCCAGCGCATCGCCCGGCTCTTCCGCCGGCGCCAGCAGGCGGCAGTCGATCCCGAGCACCACCCGAAACCGACGCAGCACGTCGCCTGAGAGGGGCACGCCATGGGTATTCTCGAGGTCAGTGGGGTCGGCAAACGCTTTGGCGGGCTGCAGGCGCTGAGCGATGTCAACCTCGACATCAAGACCAACTCGGTCCACGCGATCATCGGACCAAACGGGGCGGGCAAATCGACACTTTTGAATTGCCTCGTTGGCAAGCTGATCCCCGATGAGGGCACAGCGATGTTCGACGGCCACTCCGTTCTCGGCCGGAAACCGCATGAGATCAACCAGATGGGGATCAGCCGGGTGTTTCAAACGCCCGAGATCTTCGGCGATCTGACGGTGTTCGAGAATGTGATGATCCCCTGCTTTGCGCGGCGCGACGGGGCCTTTCGGATGCACGCGATCGAAGCGATGGAGAGCGAGACGGACCTCGTCCAATTGGCCGAGCAGATCCTGATCGACCTCCGCATGATCGACAAACGGGAGGAGCACGCGTCGTCCCTCTCTCGCGGCGACAAGCGTCGCCTCGAGATGGCGATGTGCCTCGTGCAGCAACCGAAGCTCCTCCTCCTCGATGAGCCCACCGCTGGGATGTCCCGCGCCGACACCAACAACACGATCGATCTTCTGAAGGAGATCAAAGCGGATCGCGACATCACCATGGCGATCATCGAACACGATATGCACGTGGTCTTCAGCCTGGCCGACCGGATCACAGTCCTGGCTCAAGGCACCCCGCTCGTGGAGGATGTGCCTGAGAACATCAAGGGCCACCCGAAGGTTCGCGAAGCCTATCTCGGACAGGCGCACTGATGGAGGATCTGATGACCGAGCGGCCACCGACGTCGAAACACGCGGCGAGATCGCCCTCGGCCTCCGCGCCGGCCTACTTCTCCGCCTATGACATTCACGCCTATTACGGCGAGAGCTACATCGTCCAAGGTGTGTCCTTCAACGTGCACGAGGGCGAGATCCTTGCGCTGCTCGGTCGAAACGGTGCGGGCAAGACCTCGACGCTCCGCGCGCTCTCGCGCGTCGGCTCGCCGCTGGTGACCCATGGCGAGATCTGGCTCGACCACCAGCCGCTGCACAAAATGTCGGCGCACGAGGCGTCGCGTGCCGGCCTCGTCCTTGTGCCGGAGGATCGGCGGATCATCCCGGGTCTGACGGTCGAGGAGAACATCAAGCTCGCCCAGATCATGCCGCCCGTGGGGTGGTCCATCGACCGGATCTACGACCTCTTCCCCCGCCTCGGCGAGCGGCAGAAGCAGGAGGGCACCACGCTGTCGGGTGGCGAGCAACAGATGCTCGCGATCGCGCGCGCCCTGGCCCGCGACATCAAGGTCCTGCTCCTCGACGAGCCCTACGAGGGCCTGGCCCCTGTGATCGTGCAAGAAATCGAAAGCACGCTCCGTCACATCAAGACACAGGGCATCACCTGCGTTCTCGTTGAACAAAACGCCGTCGCAGCGCTGGAGCTCGCCGACCGCGCAATCATCCTCGACACCGGTCGGATCGTCTTCGACGGCACCGCCGATGACGTCCTACAAAACGATCAGCTGCGCGCCGAATACCTGGCCATTTGAGGAGCTCCCTTAGGCGCAGCTCTTCTCCTGGCCGACATCGCCCAGTTCTGGCGAGGACAGGGCGATGGCTCCAAGAAGCCTGGCTGCGGCCTGCGAGGCTCGTTGGCAGTCTGAACGGGACGGGGAACGTCTGGGGTCTGCGGCCCGAGAGAAAGAACTGCCTCATTCTGAGTCACACAAAAGAACGCACGAGCGCAATGGAATGCGCCCAAATGTAATGGTATCTCTTTTCGTTTAGTGGAGCGGGCAATGGGAGGGACCCCCATCACAGTCTTTCCCTTTCAAGTTCTTATCTCTCAATGAGTTAGGAAACAGACCCTCCCCACAAAGTCTCACCATGCGGCCCCGGAACCACCATATCAGGTAGAAGGGGAGGCACTGGCCCTTTCGCATGCGCATTCCCGCCGATCTTCTGGACTGCTGCCCCAGCCGCCGGTGAGGCACTATTGAACGCTCTCTGCACCCCACCGATGTGCAGCTTGCTCGGAAAGAGCATGATGCCCTGCTCTGCCTCGAAACCGACTGGCGGGAACGGCGCCGGGCCCGAGGCCAAAAGGCGTCCTCCACGTCGCAGGGTGCCCCGGCGCTTCAGTTCATTGTAGCCGAGGCCACGGTGTTGGCCCGGCGGGAGCACAGTCGAGACCGGGCGTACGTCACGGATCGCCTGACCGACCGGGCGGAGGATGAGGCAGCGCGTTGGTGGGGCGACGTGCCGATGACGGAGGAGGACAGACATGCCGCCTTCGACGCTTCCTCGGAAATGCCCGAGGGACAGCACATCAGCACCGCGCTTGCCATCGCCGAGGGGCGCTCAACGTCCATCGAGCCGGCGGCCGAAGACTGGTGTGCAATTCGCCGAAACAAGAACGCATCCACTCAGGCCGGGGACAGGAAGGCCATCGCCATCCTGTGCGAACGCTTCACCGGCTTCGATGAGACCGATAAGCCCAACGCCCGTAAGTTTCTTGCAGGTCTGCTCGAACGCCTCGCAGAGAGCACTGTTGCCCGCTACTGCGCCGCCCACCGGGGCCTCTGGGAGCACGTCGATGGGGAGGGGACCGTGAAGGGCCTCCAAGCGCACATCCCCGAGACGGAGGGACAACCGTGGACCGGCGAAGAAGACCTCTGCCTCTTGGATGCCGCAGCAAACACCGTTCGGCGAGGACAGGGGGATCGTCACTATGGCTGGCCATTGGGATCGCGGCCTACACGGGTGCCTCCCAGATCGGAGCAGCGGGCCGCTCCATCGAGGAGGACCCGGGTGGCCCCGGCCTCCATTGGCCGGAGACAAGAACGGCCCACCGGGCTTGGACAATCCCGTGCCACCCCGCCATCGCAGGGGACGTTCGGGAGTGGACCGCATCGCCCCTTCGCGCCAAGCCTCTCTCCCAGCGCTTTACTCGCTCGAAGCACTCCCTCGGCTTCGGACAGGCGCATGTGTTTCCCTCATTCCGGCATGCCTTCTCACGGCAACTAAGGGACGCCGGGGTGGATGGGAGAACTGTCAGCCGCCTCATGGGTCACAAGACCGGCAGCATAACGGCGGATACCTACACTCGTGGAGGGCCGGACTTCCGCTCTCTTCGACGGGCGATCGCCAAGATCGAATGGCCGGAGCCAACGCGGTAGCACTTGGTCCCCTTTAGCAGGGAGCGCCGTCCGCCCGCTGCCACCTTCAGTCTTTCCAGGTGGATGACGTACCTGAGAGGTGCGCAACGCCACAATGGGCGGGCCTTAGCCAATTAGTGGCCAGTTATAGAGAGACAGACGGGCGCACGAACGCCCGCCCCCCAAAGAACCGAGACACACACATGGAACACACACCGACACTGATCCCCGAAGTCCCTGCATTGTTGCCGTTTCCCGAAGGCGCCCGCATCACCGCATACGCGGATGGATCGTGTCCCGGGACCCGCGGCCCGGGCGGCTGGGGCGTTATCCTAATCGTGGATGAAGAGACCAAGCCGCGCAAACTATCCGGCGCAGGCCCCCTTGTAGGGCGCCATTCGAGTGGGGAGTTGGGGGGGCATCCGGTTTTGTGGGGTTTGGTCTTTGGGTAAGGCGCTCCCGGGCGGAAGGCCTCGGGTCAGGGACTGGGCCGGTTGGACGGCGGGGCTCGTAGGGCACTCAAGGTTTTGGAAGAGCGTGGGGCGCGACGCAGGGGGAGATCGCCTGGCGTCTCGATGTGGGCGAAGGCACGGTTCGGGATCACGTGCGGCGCATGGCGGATGGGAGGATCGACGGGCGCCGGTGCCAGGCCCAGAAGGCGGAGGCGTTGGCGACACTCGTCCG
>JBCDHQ010000325.1:0-5005 GCA_038749815.1 Pseudomonadota bacterium
CCGCCTCCGATTGCGACACGGGCAGGTGCGCCTGGATCGTCTCGACCAACTGCTCGCGCACAGTGAAGAGCGGGTTGAGGCTTGTCAGCGGGTCTTGAAAGATCGTGCTGATCTTCTTGCCGCGGAGGCTCTGCATGGCCTCAGCATCGAGGCCGCTGATCCGGTTCCCTCGAAACTCGATCTCGCCGGCGGCAATGAAGCCCGGCCGCTCCAAAAGACCCATAATGGCGGCGCCGATCGTCGACTTTCCGGCACCAGACTCGCCCACCAGCCCGTGGATCTCGCCCGGATTGACGGTGAGGTTGGCACGATCGACCGCGACGAAGACCCTGTGGCGTGTGGGAAACTCAACGGTCAGGTCGCGGATGTCGAGAAGGTTCATGCGGTCTCGCCTCGTCTGCTCGATCCAGCTTGTTACGGTTCGCGCGCGGGGGCAAGCGGGCATTCAGGACGGATGGCACACCTCGAGTGTCAGCGCGCAGGCGGGGTGGCCCGGCCGAGAGTGTGCCTGGCGGACGTCAGTAGGGTCGCCGGCAGCACCGAACCCAAACCGACGTCACCTGTGGCGTCGCTGGCGCGCGCCGCCAGACGTATCTGTGTCGAGCGTGTCGAGATCCAGCTGAGTGGCCCAAAATGGGGACTGATCGCCGCCTGCATCAGTTGGCGAGGCGTCGACGGTTGAGCTCTCAGGCGAGGCGCCTTTGGCGACACCCAAGCGCAGGAGAACAATCCCCGGGACGGACTGACTTGGCCCCGCGTGCGTCTTGGGATCCGGTGGCGGCATGGCGCCGCCAGCCAGAGGTCTGGCAACAAGCGGGTCCGGACTGTTCCGCTTGCTTGGATCGAAGGAGCGGATGGACATCCTGTGTCACGGCTGGTGCTGGTCGCTTGAAGCGCTGCGAGAGAGATTGCTGGCGGCTGAGTGCGACGGAGGGATCCATGGATGACGCCGTGCATCCTCAGTCCCTTCGGTCCGAGCAAGCCCCGTGTTGCAACCTCTGTTGCCACCCCTGCCATCTGGCGCTGCGAGGGTCCCCCACATCGGGCCACTCTGGCCCCGAGTGTCGCAGAGATGACGTGGAGGCGGGGCAGCGCATGTCGGAACAAATCCGCGAGATCGTCTCCGTGCACCAGTCGCCGTGAGCGCTACACCCGGTGGCTGAAATTCTCCGCGCGGCGAGGATCTGAACCCCCGCACTCAAGTCACGACACACGTTGCCTTCCAACCTCAGCGCCCGCGGCTGGTGTTGCAGCCCATACTGATCCTTGTTTCTGGGGCTTTAGCGCAACGTCTTCAGCGCACGCGAACCGATCGGCAGGTGCACCAACACGAACTCACCACCGGTGAGGCCGGGTCACGGAGCACCTCGGCTTACCGGCCCAGGAGCTTCGCAGTCCCGGCCCGCCCACGCCTATCACCGACCAAGGTTCGCCGAGGGCCAACGTCTGTGCCGGCCGGAGGAAAACCACTCGGCGCCATCGTCCGGCGCATCATGCCGAGCAGCGGACGTGTCGGTTGCGCATCGCCGCCCTGATGTTGGACGCCAGTGTGAGCAGGAGTGTCAGAGGTGCCCGGTGCGACTCCAGGAAGGGCACGTCTGGGCTCAAGGAAGCCCCGTCCTAGCCAACTCGCACTTTCAGGTCCCGGCCACATACGCAGGCTCTGGCATGGCCAAGCGGCGCGCGTCCGACGCCTGGACGCCGGGCCAGCGTGCCCATAAGTTCAAGGCGCATCTGCGAGGGGAGCCATGGCCGAAGCAACTGTGTCGGACCTCGGACCGGAGGAGGCTCCGGGTGAAGTGGCGCGGTTGAGCGCGCTCTTGACCGCGGCCAATGCCGCCTATCACGGCCAGGATGCGCCGATCATGTCCGATGCGGAGTTCGACCGGCTCCGCCGCCGTCTGTCCGAGATCGAGGCTCGCTATCCCGAGCTGCAGCGCGCAGACAGCGCCTCGGCGACCGTTGGGGCGCCGCCGGCAAAGGGGTTCGCAAAGGTCGCGCATCGCCAGCGCATGCTGTCGCTTGCGAATGCTTTCAGCGGCGACGACGTTGCCGAGTTCGACCGCGGTATCAGGCGGTTTCTGGGACTTGGGCCCGAGGATCCGCTGGCGATGACGGCGGAACCAAAAATCGACGGGCTGTCCCTTTCGATCCGGTACGAGGCCGGGCATCTGGTTCTGGCGGCCACGCGTGGCGACGGGCGCACGGGCGAAAACGTGACCGAGAATGTGCGCACGGTCGCGGACATTCCCCAAGACCTGCCCGGCGCGCCGGACATCCTCGAGGTGCGGGGCGAGATTTACATGACCCACGCGGAGTTTCGGGCGCTGAACCAACGGCAGGCGCACGCCGGTCAAAAGACCTTTGCCAATCCGAGGAATGCGGCCGCCGGCTCGCTCCGCCAACTGGATGTGTCTATCACTGCAGCCCGCCCGCTCAGGTTCTTCGCCTACGCATGGGGGGAGACCTCTGGCCCGCTTGGCGCGACGCAATCTGAGACGCTCGCGCGGTTTCGGGACATGGGCCTGCCGACAAACCCTTTGACGCGGCGCTGCGAGACGGTGGCCGATATGTTGGCCCACCACGCGACCCTCGCCAAGGACCGCGCGACGCTCGGCTACGACATCGACGGAGTGGTCTACAAGGTGGACGATCTGTCGCTTCAGGCGCGCCTCGGCCTTCGATCGACCACACCCCGCTGGGCCATCGCGCACAAGTTTCCGGCGGAGGTCGCCGAGACCACCCTCGAGCGGATTGAGATCCAGGTCGGCCGGACCGGGGCGCTGTCGCCCGTGGCGCGGCTGACACCGGTGACGGTCGGGGGTGTTGTCGTCTCGAACGCAACGCTCCACAACGCCGATTACATCGCTGGACGGGACAGCGAAGGCGCCCCGATCCGGGATGGGCGCGACATTCGCGAGGGCGACTGGGTCACAGTCTACCGGGCAGGCGATGTGATCCCCAAAATCCAGGATGTCGATCTCAGCCGCCGCCCCGCAGACGCACGCCCCTTCGTCTTTCCGACGCACTGTCCGGTCTGTGGCTCGGAGGTTGTCCGTCCGGAGGGTGAGGCCGTGGCGCGCTGCACGGGCGAGTTGATCTGCGCGGCCCAAGCGGTCGAGCGGCTGAAGCACTTTGTCTCGCGCGCTGCCTTCGATATCGAAGGGTTCGGCGCCAAGCAGGTCGAAGCCTTCCACGCGCTCGGCTGGATCGCCGAACCCGCGGACATCTTCACGTTGGCCGCGCGCGACGGGGCTGGCCAAAAGACGCTTGAGAACGCTGCGGCTCTCCAACCGCTCGAGACCGGGGTTGCCGGTGTCTTCGAGGAGCGGCGCCGTGCCCTCGCGGAGATGATGCCGGGCAGTGGCCTCGGCGACACCGACGGGGTCGAGGCCTACTTGTCCGAGATCCGGAGCCGAGGTGCGACACCCCTCGCCACGCTGCACGGCTGGGGGAAACGGTCCGCCGAGAACCTCTTTGCAGCGATTGAGACGCGTCGGCGCATCTCGCTGGCCCGCCTGATCTTTGCTCTTGGGATCCGTCATGTGGGCGAAAGCTCCGCGGGCCTCTTGGCGCGGAGTTACGGAACGTTCGCTGCGTTTCGCGCGGCGATGGAGGCCGCGCGCGCACATGACGGGCCCGAATGGGCAGCCCTCAACGACATTGATGGCGTTGGCGCGGTCATGGCGGGCGCTGTGGTCGACTTCTTTCATGCTCCGGCCGCGCGGGCGGCACTCGATCGGCTTGTTGCGCATCTGGAGATCGAGGATGCCGAAGCCCCCGCATCCGAAAGCCCAATTTCAGGCAAGACTGTGGTCTTCACGGGCACGCTCGAGACCATGACCCGCGCCGAGGCGAAGGCCCAGGCGGAGGGGCTCGGGGCCAAGGTGTCGGGGTCGGTCTCAGCCAAGACAGACATTTTGGTTGCGGGACCGGGCGCTGGGTCGAAGCGGACCAAAGCGGAGGAGCTTGGCATCGAGGTTCTGTCCGAGGACGAGTGGCGGGCGCGGATCGGGTGAGCGGCGGACGGCCCGAGATCCTCTTCCCGCTTTTTGCCGATATCACAACGCTGGCCGGCATCGGCCCGAAGATCCGCACCGCGCTCGAGCGCCCGGGCCTGACACGACCGCGCGATCTTTTGCTGACGCTCCCCACCGGCGTCATCGACCGGCGACCGCGCGAGAGCATTGCGGATCTGGAGCTGCCAGCCGTCGCAACGGTCGAGGTCGTGGTAGAGGCCCATCATCCGCCCCGCGCGAGTGGGCGGCCGCACCGTGTCACCGTGCGCGATGCCCGTCACACGTTCCAGATCGTCTTCTTTCGAGCCCGGGGCGAGTGGGTGAAGGGCATGCTGCCCGAGGGGGCCAGGCGGCTGGTGTCCGGCAAGGTGGAGCTTTTCGATGGGATGGCGCAAATGCCACATCCCGATCACGTCCTGCCCCTCGCCGAGGCCGAGGCGCTGCCAGCGTTCGAGCCGCTCTATCCCCTGACGGAGGGGGTCACCCAGCGAGTGATGGCACGGGCCGCGGCGGACGCGCTCGACCGGACACCGTCGCTCCCCGAGTGGATTGAGCCAAGCCTTCGTGCGGCGGAGGGTTGGCCGGAGTGGCGCCTGGCCCTGGTGTCGGCCCATCAGCCGACGGGGGTGGCCATTGAGACGCCGGCCCGCCAGCGCCTCGCCTATGACGAGTTGCTGGCGCATCAGATGACATTGGCGCTGGCGCGCGGACGGGATCGCAAGCTGCGGGGGCGCGAGAGCCGCGGGGATGGGCGGATCCGGCGCCGCATTCTGGACGCGCTTTCCTATCGACCGACGGCTGCCCAATTGCGCGCGATGGAAGAGATCGACGGCGACATGGCCGCCCCACGGCGTATGAACCGGTTGCTGCAAGGTGATGTCGGCTCGGGAAAAACCCTCGTGGCACTTGCGGCCATGGTGACGGCCGTCGAGGCAGGAGGGCAAGCGGCGCTGATGGCGCCCACGGAGATCTTGGCGCGCCAGCAC
>JBCDHQ010000326.1:0-4997 GCA_038749815.1 Pseudomonadota bacterium
ACGAGAGGCCGATCCGGATGGGCGGCCGCAAAGATCCTGTTGACCCGCGGGGCCAGTCCCTCGGCATAGCCCGGAACCGGCGCGTGGACCGCGGTCAGCGGGCGGCCGATCTTGTCGCCGAGCGACCAGCCCGCCGGAAACACGAGCGCGCCGCCCACCAATCGATACTCCCCCGTGCCGTCCGGCGGCATGAGGATCAGCCAATCCTCTTGCGAGAGACGGCCGAGCGTCACCGGGGTCGGCGTGAGGTCGATCTCGACACCGTCGAGCCGCCTCAGACGGTCCGCGCGGCGCACATATCCCCGCGCGGCGAGATGGGCCGCAAGGAGGTCGGTCAGCTCCTCCAGTGCGTCTGCGCCCTCGCGCAAAACGGCTGCAAATCGGTCGGGCTCCCCCGCCAGCAATCGGTCGCGAAGTGCCATCTGCGGTGCATAGGCGGCATCGATCTCGACCCACTCGGCCGGATCGAGGGGGGAGAGCGCCGGCGGCTTCACCTGAAGCGGATCGAGGAACGGCAGATGCGGCGCAGGCGACACCGTGACGGGACCGGCAGCGGCGTCCGCCGCAGAGGCGCACGCCCTGTCAGTCATGGAGCGCGGCATGAGGCAGAGCGGACCACCGCGATCGCGGGCAAAGGCCGAGGGCGCACACGCTCTCGGAAGAGTGGATCCCGGCCGAGCGTCCGCAAATCCGCGGAGAGGCCGCGCCGGCGGCTCTCAAACGCGCAGACGCAATCACTGGAGGAGCACTCCGGCAGCGCGCACATGCCCGGTCAGGATGCCGCGGCGGTTTTCGATCGGCGCGGCGAGGCGCGCGCGGGCCGCAGGATCGTCCGGGCTGAGGATCCCGCACCGCACGAGAAGGGCCGCCATGACGGCCTCCGCCGCGCGGGTTGCGCCATCCTCGATCTTGAGCGCAATGCCCTGGCCCGTCTCGGGGAGGATGCCGAGAAAGACGCCCTCGGCGCCTGTTTTGACGACCGCGCGCCCCGCCGCCGCGGTCATCAGCGTCGTGCAGGCCCGCCCCTCGCCCGCGACCAGCAGCGGGTGGGCGGCCATGGCAGCGACCAGCGCGCGGGCCGCGTTTGCCCGCGACGGCGGATGACCGTTCGGCGTCGCCATGCCCGCCGCCGCACGGGCCAAGCCCTTCAGCGTGCATGCGTAATTCGGGGCCGAGCAGCCGTCTATTCCGGCGCCGGGACTCTCCTCGCCGGCCATTTCTTCGAAGGCGGCACGAACGGCGCGCTGAACGGGATGCGCCTCGTCCACATAGTCGGCGCCGGCGCCAAGGTGCCGGGACAGCGTCAAAAATCCAGTGTGCTTGCCCGAACAGTTGTTGTGCGTCTGATCCGGGGCGAGGCCGTCCGCGTCGAGACGCTCACGCGCCGCCTCATCGATCGGCCGCTGCGGTCCGCACAGGAGATCCGCCTCGCCCCGCCCGATCGCTGCGAGCCACGCGCGCACCCGGTCCGTGTGGGCATCGGCGGCGTTGTGCGAGGCACAGGCCAGCGCAAGCTCCTCCGGTCCGAGCCCCGCCGCCTCGGCAGCGCCACTCTCGACCAGCGCCAGGGCCTGGAGCGGCTTGGCAGCGGACCGCGGATAAATGAGCGTGTCCGGATTGCCCCAAGCGACGTCCACGGTCCCATCAGGGGCCGCGATCACCGCGTGCCCACGGTGGAGGCTCTCGATCCGGTCGGAGCGCCAAACCTCCGCCAAAACCGGCGGGTCAAGCGCCATCCAGACCCTCAGTCATCCCGGAACGCATCGACGGCCTCTTCCCCCAACGTCTCGCGCAAATGCCGGAAGGCCAGGCGGATGCGCGACTTTACCGTGCCAAGCGGCAGATCCAACCGTTCTGCCACCTCGGCATGGCTTTGCCCATCGAAAAAGGCAGCCCGCAGCACCGCGCGTTGCTCTTCCGGGAGACCGCTGAGGGCGCCGCGCACCAGCACCTGGATCTGCGCGGCCGACACGGTTTCGAGCCCGCTCGGCTCCGGATCCGGTTGAAACAGCGGATCGTTCGGGTCGGGTTCGGGCCGCGCGCGGCGGCGGAAGAGATCGATCCGGCGGTTTCTCGCGATTGTGAAGACCCAGGTCGCGGCGCCGGCCTTTGAAGCATCATAGCTGTCCGCGCGGCGCCAGACGGCGACCATCACCTCCTGCGCGACCTCGTCCGCATCCGCGCCCGGCATGCCTGCAGCGATGAGATAAGCCTTCACACGCCCGGCATATCGGCCAAAAAACACGCCAAAGGCGTCCCGGTCGCGGGCAGCAATCCGCAACAGGAGCGTCTCGTCATCGATCTCATCGGTGCCGTCCATCGCCTCGCGGACCTACGGTCAATTGTGATGGTACCTAGGCGCTGGAGGAGGATTGTCGCCAAAAAACGGGTGCACAGGTCGATTTTTGCGCGGCTATGCTGGATGCAGGGGGGCGAGTTTGGCTAGGGTACGCGCATCAGGCAGGCAACCGGCCCCTCGAGCCGGGAGAGTATCTGGAGGACGGCAGATGTACCGATGGATCGCAGGTTTTGTGGCCGCGCTCGCGGCAGGCGCGGCCGTTGCGCAAACCAATGAACGTGTTGCAGCCTATCGGGACTGGAGCGTGTTCAACCCCGCTGACCCGCGGGAGTGTTACATCGTCTCGCAACCGACCGAGACGACGGCCACCCGGGGCGGGCAGACGGTGTCTGTGCGGCGGGGGGAGATAAGGCTCTTCGTCACGATCCGCCCTGAGGCAGGGGTCGACAAGGAGGTCAGCTACACGGGCGGTTATCCGTTCCAGGATGGCTCAACCGTCACTGTGGAGATCGCAGGCGAAACGCATGCGCTGAATGTCGGCACGGGCGACAGCCAGGAGTGGGCGTGGCCCGCAACCCCGGAACGCGACGCCGATCTGATCGCCGACATGAAGGCCGGCGTCAACGCATCCCTGACGGCGATGTCGTCCCGCGGCACGACGACGAAGGACACGTTCTCGCTTCTGGGGTTCACCGCAGCGCTTGCCGAAGCCGAGCGCCTCTGCCGCTGAGCCCTCGGGCCTCCACGGGTCGGCGCAGATCTTGCCGAGCCCGCAGGCAGAGCGTATCAGGACAGCATGCGGGGTGTTTTTGACATAGACGACCGGGCGCGCCTGCCCTGGCGCTTCTTCGGCATGTGGTTCTCCAGCGCTGCGGGCGATTGAGCGCTGCTCCAACGCCACATCAACGCCAAGCCAGGAGATCGCCATGTCTGACCCCAAAACGCTCTACGACAAAATCTGGGACGCTCATCTGATCGATGAGGAGCCGGACGGCACCGGCCTCCTCTATATCGACCGCCATCTGGTCCACGAGGTGACGAGCCCCCAAGCCTTTGAGGGACTCCGCCTCAGCGCACGTGAGGTTCGCGCGCCGAAGAAGACGCTCGCCGTGCCCGATCACAACGTGCCGACCGATCCGACCCGGCTCGAAGGGATCCGGGACGAGCAGTCGCGGATCCAGGTCGAGACGCTCCGCCAGAATGCCAAGGATTTCGGCGTTGAGATGTTCGATGTCGACGACATCCGCCAGGGGATCGTCCACATCATCGGGCCCGAACAGGGTCTGACCTTGCCGGGCATGACCATTGTCTGCGGCGACAGCCACACGGCGACCCACGGCGCCTTCGGGGCGCTCGCGCATGGCATCGGCACGTCGGAGGTCGAGCATGTGCTGGCGACCCAGACGCTGATCCAGAAGAAGTCGAAGAACATGAAGGTGGAGGTGCGCGGCACCCTGCCCCCTGGTGTCACGGCGAAGGACATCACGCTGTCGATCATCGGCGAGACCGGGACGGCCGGGGGCAACGGCCACGTGATCGAGTACATGGGCGAGGCGATTCGCACCCTCTCGATGGAAGGCCGGATGACCGTCTGCAACATGGCGATCGAAGGGGGTGCGCGCGCGGGCCTGATCGCGCCGGACGAGACGACGTTCACCTATCTGCAGGGCCGGCCGCGGGCGCCCAAAGCGGGTCAGTGGGAGATGGCGGTCAGCCACTGGCGGACGCTCCACTCCGACCCCGGGGCGCACTGGGACAAGGAAGTCGTCCTCGACGCAGACCGGATCGCCCCGGTCGTCACGTGGGGCACGAGCCCGGAGGATGTGCTGCCGATCACCGAAACCGTGCCAGATCCCGAGGTCTTTTCGGGCGGCAAAGTCGCTGCGGCGCGCCGCTCGCTCGAGTATATGGGTCTGACCCCGGGTCAGCGCCTTCAGGACGTCACGATTGACACGGTCTTCATCGGCTCCTGCACCAATGGCCGGATCGAGGACCTCCGCGAGGTGGCCCGGATCATGGAGGGGCGGAAGGTCAAGGACGGGCTCCGCGCCATGATCGTCCCGGGCTCCGGCCTCGTCCGCGCCCAGGCCGAGCAAGAGGGCATTGCGGACAAGCTGATCGAAGCGGGGTTCGACTGGCGCATGGCCGGTTGCTCGATGTGTCTCGGCATGAACCCCGATCAGCTCGCCCCGGGGGAGCGCTGTGCCTCCACCTCAAACCGCAATTTCGAGGGCCGGCAGGGCCGCGGTGGCCGCACGCATTTGATGAGCCCTGCCATGGCCGCGGCCGCCGCGATCACCGGGCGGCTGACAGATGTGCGGGAGATCGGCTGACCTCAGCCACGGGCCTTTCCGGTGGAGCGGCCAACCGTGTTGCGGAGCCAGAACTCGATCATCATGCCGAGGACGATGCCGCCGGCCACCAGGTAGAGCGGATACATGATGGTCGTGGTGTTCGGAAAGTAGTTCACGAACATCGCGCCCCGCATCTGATCGATGCAATGGAAAAGCGGGTTCCACGCAAAGAACGGCAGCCAAGAGGCGGGAAGCTGGTTGGCCACGAAGAACTTGCCGCTCGTGACCATGTTGGCGCGCTGGTAGAAGGTCGACACCATCTGCACGAGTTTCGGCACGAACGGCTTCAGCGACATGAGCACGAGGCCGATCACCACGCCGCTCGCCCAGGCCAGGAAGAACGG
>JBCDHQ010000327.1:0-4971 GCA_038749815.1 Pseudomonadota bacterium
ACGCTTGGTCAAGAAACCCGCCCTAAGCTCAAGCGTCAACTTGTCACCGGACAGCACATCTCGGACGGCTACCTCATCGCCATGACGTCTCGACTTGGAACAGCCCTCATCGCAGGCGCACTCTGTCATGGCATTTTCGCCTGCGCGGGCCTTGCCATGGTCATCGGTCTCTACACTGGCCTCACCACCGGCTTCGGTCGGCTCGAGGGGGTGTGGGCCTGGATCGTGAACATTCTCCTTCTGGCGCAGTTCCCGTTGGCGCATTCGGGACTGCTGACGCAGCGCGGTCAGCGCCTCTTGGCGCGCCTCGCGCCCTATGGGTCCACATTGGCGACGACGACATACGCGACGATCGCTTCCGTGCAACTCCTCCTTCTCTTCACGCTCTGGACGCCGTCGGGCGTTGTGGTCTGGGCCGCAGAGGGCCCCGTCTTCTGGCTGATGTCGGTGCTCTACGTCCTCAGTTGGGCGCTTCTGACCAAAGCCTCCTTCGACGCGGGCCCGGAGGTGCAGTCGGGCGCGCTTGGCTGGACATCGCTCGCGCGCGGGGTGAAGCCCGTGTTTCCGGACATGCCAGTGTCCGGACTGTTCCGCTATGTCCGCCAGCCGATCTACGTCTCTTTCGCGCTGACCCTCTGGACGCCGCCGGTCTGGACATTGGACTTACTGGTCGTCGCCGTCAGCTACACAGCCTACTGCCTGTTTGCGCCGAGGCTGAAGGAGCGCCGGTTCACGCGGCTCTTCGGCGACCGGTTTAGGGCATATCAGGCCAAGGTCCCCTACTGGATCCCCCTACCTCGGAGGCGACGTGCCGGCTGATCGCAACGACCTGACCATCTACAACACTGTTGCCGACGCCTGGTGGACCGATGACGTTCGCTGGATCCGGACGCTCAAGAACATGGTTCCCGGGCGTTTGGCCTATTTTGACAGGATGATGGACTGGTCCGACAGCGCTGTGCTCGATCTCGGATGCGCTGGCGGCTTCATGGCTGAAGCGCTCGACGATCGAGGCGCCCATGTCTGCGGCATTGATCCCGCCGACCGAGCGATCGCAGCGGCGCAGGCTCACGCTGCGCTTGCCGGGCGCGAGATCGACTACCGCACCGGCGTCGGCGAGGATCTGCCCTATGACGATGCACGTTTTGACGCGGTCGTCTGCGTTGACGTGCTTGAACATGTGGAGAGCCTCCCGGATGTCCTGTCGGAGGTTCACCGTGTGCTGAAGCCCGGCGGGCGCTTTTTCTTCGACACGATCAACCGCTCGCTCCTGGCGCGCCTCGCCACGATCACGGTGGCCGAAGACATCCTGCGTCTGTTGCCCAAAGGGACGCATGACCCAGCCCTCTTCATCCGCCCTGCTGAGCTGAGCGCCGCACTGATCGTCGCTGGCTTCGACGTCGGCCCGATGACCGGGCTCGGGCCGCGTGGCCTGACGCGACGCGGAGACTTCACCTTCGGCCGTCTCCCCTCGACCGCAATCATCTACATGGGGTCCGCATCGAAACCCGCCTGAGGCCGTCGCTCCCCAAAGCCTGCGGGTCGACATGAGCCGTGGCACCGGAGGTGGCGGTCCTGCCGCATGCTCCGCACGTATAGACCGAACCAACGGGGCAGGGGCCATCCCTGCGCCGATGGACGGCTCACCGTCGCACACGTGGTCACTTGAGGCGACGGGGCTGGTCACACCAACCGAGGTGGTCGGTGCGCTCTTCGTCGCTCTGAGACTGGCGCACCTGTCCAGCATCCGCTCCGCAACGCAGACGCGCCTGGGCGCGATACTCGCGAAGTCCATTTTGTGGAGTTTTCTTGCGTTCGCCTTTGGGCCATGGACATTTGCCACCTCGGAGCGCGACCGGCCGTCAACCGGTCGACCGAAGCTCACCTCCTCGGGATGTCCCGGACCCAAGCCTCGAAGACCTGGTCCCCAAGGGTCTCCGGGGCCCGACGGTCGCCACGCATCCGGTGTCCGTCGTGCCATAAACTCCGGCCGGTGTCGGATCTTTCATGGCCCCGCGAGCGCTCCCGACCCGCTCGCGCGAGGTCGCTGTCTGTCTCGAGACACACCGTGCTCACAAGGCTTTGGTCGCGGCTTCGCTCAGAACGCGCGTGATCGACGTCAGGTTCCACGCTGCAACTTCGACCCCCTTGGCCGGCCCCACCCGTCTCCCAGCCATCGCCGATCTTGATGCAATGGGGCGATCCGCACAGACACGCGTCAAGGGGTGTCACGTGGGCTGGGCCAAGGCGCGGGGTCCTGCGTCTCTCTAACTCACGTGTCCAGGCCACGCAGGCCGCCGTCTGAACCGCGCCAAGCAAGATCGAGCCGCAGGACACCTGGGTCAGCCACAATCGGGAGCGGCGATGCGGGATCGGAGCAACGGTTGGGCCCGGAAGTGAGCGCACCCGATTGATCAGGGTCGAGCGTCGATGCTCGACGCGAGAGCTTGTGACCGTCGAGAGGAGTGGGGGCGTCGGCGGCTTCCATCCGCTTGGTCTGGTCTGCCGACGCGGCTCTTCATGGGCCTCCAGTTGCAGGTGACTGGCGGCCTTCGACAAGCTTTTTCCGGACGCAGCCCTCCAATACCCCAAGTGCGGGTGTGACCACGGAGACTCCGGTTTGAATGTGCCTTCCGGTGGGACACCGCCCTGGCTGGCACGTCTGGGCCTCGTCTCGAGGCAGCAGCCTCTGACCGGCGACGAGGCGCCACCTGTACGCCATGCGCTGCAGGACAATGCCAGTTGCACGATCACAACGTGACGGGGCGGTGACGCGCATCGCGGCAGAGCCGCGAATGTCTCAGGCCGATCAGGACGTCTGATGGGTTTGGAAGGGCTGGTGCGATGGCAGAACAGGGATCACCCACCGAAGAACAGATGTGGGCGCTCGGCCCGCATGGAGCGCGACCGAGGGCTGACGCAGATGCGCAGAACAGCAATTCGACGGCAGAACCCACAGTCCCGCTTGGCGCACTAGCCCTCGAGCGTGCGTGATCGGGAACCGTAGTGCGGCTTGAGCATTCTTCGCCCGGTCAGGCCGGAGGGACGACTGCCAATCCGGACCCTGGCCTCCGCGCGCCAACGCCCAAGGTCAGTGTTGGCAAGCGGTAAACGCGCTCTGCCAAGAGTAGTGCTTGTCGAACGCTGCATATCAGCGAGCGGCTGCCCAAACGTTCAACGTCACGACCCAAAGCGACAGCGCCAAAGGACAATGCGGCCACTGGATGCCTTTTGGAGTCGCGGCTGACGGAGACCGTGAGTGCAGAAGAACGCTACAGTCCTCCGCGCCGCCACTCATGCCTCTGGCACGCGCCCATGGCTTCAAGGGCGCCCCGAGCAATGGACCTTTGGCGAGGGGTGTGAGGCTCGGAGCGGACGCCCTCGCGACCCTGCGCAGCTGGGTGCCGCCTGCCCTGCGTGCGAGCCGCTCAGCCGGCGCGCGTGCGCTGGAGCCGTTGGTCTTCGCGCGCCAACCGGTCGGTGAGTATGTGGCGGAGACGTTCGATCGCGCCTTCCGTGGCCGGGCTCGCCTCTCCTATGGCGAGGATCCGCGCGGCCTCGAGCTGAAGCTCAGCATCTTCGATCATCACCGCAAGGCTCGCGATGAACTGGCAGGCATAGACCAGGCTGTCGAGACGGAGGTCGTCGCGCGCTGTGTCGATGAGGTCGAGCGCATGAGCGAGGTCGTCACGGCGCACTTGCGGCGGCAGCGTGTCGGCGGCGCTGCCGATCGCCGCCACCGGCGTCGGACGCTGGTCCCGGTCGGGGAGCACTGAAAGGACCGTGTTCTGAAAAATCGCGAGGCTTCCAACGGGCTTTGGCAGGATCGCATCTGCGCCGGCGGAGCGCGCCTTCGTCTCCCACTCCGCCAGATCTGCCCCCGAGAAGGCGATGATCCCTGGGCGCGGCGCGGGCATGGCGCCCAGCGTTTCGATCAGATCGAGCCCGGACCCGTCCGGCAATCCCAGATCGATGATCACCACATTGGGGCGGTAGAGCGACAAATGCCGCTCCGCCGAGAGCAGTCGGTCTGCCCGACGGAGCCTCGACCCGCTCGCCACTGCCATCAAGCGAAGCGCTTCCGAAGCGCTGAGGCTGTCCTCCACCAGCGTGATCGTCACGCCGAGAAGACATTTCCGGCGGGCCCGCGTCGACAGACCCTTATACTCAGTGTCGGCGTCAACCATCACGATTATCCGTTCCTCTCTTGCTGGACCGGAGTAGACCGATGGGGGATTAAGGCATGCTTAAGCGTAACGATATTCCGTCGCCTTGCCTTTCGGCGCGCGCGTCGCGATACCCAGACCGAGTGAGAGGAGGGTCCATGATCGGCCGTTTGAACCATGTTGCCATTGCCGTGCCCGACCTCGATGCGGCGACGGCGCGGTATCGCGACAGCCTCGGCGCGGAGGTCAGCGCGCCCGAAGACGTGCCGGAGCATGGCGTCCGTGTGGTGTTTGTGACGCTCGAGAACACCAAGGTGGAGCTTCTGTCACCCCTCGGCGAGGCCTCTCCCATCGCCCAGTTCCTCGAGCGGAGCCCGGCGGGAGGCATGCACCATGTCTGCTACGAGGTTGCGGACATCCGGGCGGCGCGGGACAAGCTTCTGGCCGACGGCGCGCGCGTGATCGGCGACGGAGAGCCCAAGATCGGAGCGCATGGCAAGCCCGTGCTCTTTTTGCATCCGAAGGACTTTGCCGGCACGCTCGTGGAGCTGGAGGAGGCATGACCATCACCGGCGCCATCGTCCTCTTTGCCGTGATTTGGTTCCTGACGCTCCTCGTTGCGCTGCCGCTTCGGCTCAAGAGCCAGGACGAGATGGGGGATGTCGTGCCCGGAACACCGCGCTCGGCGCCCGCGAACCCTCAGATTCGGCGGAAACTCTTCTGGACGACGGTCGCGACCGTGGTGATCTGGCTGCCATTGGTCCTGCTGATCGCCTCCGGGGCAATCACTGTGCGCGACATAGAC
>JBCDHQ010000328.1:0-4948 GCA_038749815.1 Pseudomonadota bacterium
ACCCTCCCAAATCTGGCGGGTGAAGCTCGCGACGGAGGTCTTGCCGTTTGTCCCGGTCACGGCGACCATGGTCTCGGGCTGACCTGAGAACCAGCGCCGCGCGGCAAAGGCGAGCGCGCGGCGGGGGTCTGGATGCACGATAACCGGGAGCGGGACGGGCCCCATCTCTGCCTCGGCCTCGGCCAGGCCCTCGGCGTCGGTCAGAACCGCGCTCGCGCCCATGCGGACGGCGTAAGGGATGAATGCACCACCGTGAAGATTGGTGCCCGGCAGACCAAAGAAGAGGTGCCCCGGCTGCGTCTCGCGGCTGTCGACGGAGAGGCCCGTCAGATGCGGCCCGTTGTCCGCAGGCCAGCGCCCGGCGCGCTGTGCGCCCGTCAGGACGCCGAGATCCTCGAGCTCCTTGACCATGGCTGCGCGCCCCTCCCCGATCACCGATCAGTCCTCCTTACGCACCGGCGCGAGGTTCATCAACGGCGCGATCCGGCGGATGATTTCGCCTGCAACCGGCGCCGCAGTCCAGCCCGCCGTGCGTCGCGGCTCCTCCCCGGTCCGGTCCTCGGGCTCATCGAGGGACACGACCAGAACGTAGGCCGGGGCCTCTGCCGGGAAGACGGCGGCAAAGGTCGCGAGGACACGATCCTCGGCATAGCCACCCCGAGCGGGCTTGTCCGCCGTCCCCGTTTTGCCGCCGACGGGATAGCCTGCAACGTTCGCCAAAGTTGCGGAGCCGTCCGTCACCACGCCGCGCAGCATGTCGCGCAGTTCGGCCGATGTCGTCTCGGAGACAACCCGTGGCCCAAGCGGTTGCGGCTCAAGGAGGAGCGTCGGCGTGACCTTGCGCCCGCCATTGACAAGGCTCGCATAGGCAGCCGCGACATGCACCGGGGTCACCGCGATCCCGTGCCCGTAGGAGACCGTCATCGTCGCGAGCCGGTTCCAGCGCTTCGGCAGGAGCGGTTTCGCGCGCCGCGCCTCCGGCAGCTCCAGAGGCGTCGCCTCCGTCAGTCCGAGCCTTGCGAGGTAGTCCTTTTGCGCGTCTGTCCCGAACATCTCCGCCAAATGAGACGTGCCGATGTTCGAGCTCTTGACGATGACGTCGCGGAGCGTGAGCCACGGTCCGTTGTCGCGAAAGTCGCGAATGCGAAAGCCGTCAACGATCAAGGGACCTTTCGTGTCCACCAGAGTGTCGGGCCGCGCCGTCCCTTCTTCGAGGGCAACGGCCGCGGTCAGGATCTTGAGAGTGGAGCCAACCTCGTAGACCCCTTGGGCTGCGCGATTGAACAGGGCCGTGCCCCGCGCCGGCCGGCTGTTCGGATCAAAGTCGGGCAGGGACACCAGCGCCACAATCCGGCCGGTGCCCGCCTCCATCAGAACCGCCGCCGCCCCTTTGGCGTTCATGAGCGCCATGCCCCCGGCCAGCACCCGCTCCACGGCTGCCTGGACCGAGAGATCAAGGCTGAGGCGGAGCGGCGCGCCCTCCTGCCGGGCATCGCGCAGAAATGCGTCGTAGGTGAGTTCGACACCTGCGGTGCCGAGAACCTCCGCCGCATGGACGCCCTGACGGCCGAAGCGCGTGCCGCCGAGAACATGGGCCGCGATCCGCCCGTTTGGGTAGAGCCGCACTTCCCGCGGGCCAAACATCAGCCCGGGCTCACCGAGATCGTGCACTGCCTGCCGCTCCTCCGGCGAGAGGGTCGGGCGGATCCAGACGAACTTTCGGTTCCGAAACGCGCGGGCGAGCGTCGGTGCATCGAGATCCGGAAAGATCCGCGCGAGGTTGAGCGCTGCGGCCTCCGGGTCGACCAAATCCGGCGTTTGGGCATAGAGAGAATGCGTCGCGAGATTGGTGGCGAGGATCCGCCCCTCCGCGTCCAGGATGTCGGCCCGTTGATTGGCAATCTGGGCGTGGCGATAGCTCGAGCCTCGCTCGACCGGCGGCGAGGCCGCAACGAGGCCCATCCGCGTGCCCACAACGCAGAACGCCAGAAAGAAGGTGGCGGCCAAAAGGTAGAGACGCCGCTCCGCCCGGAGCCGCTCAGCGCGTTGGCGGGCCCTGAGGCGGACGGCTCTCGCCTCGGCCTCGATCAAGTCCGGATCGGCACCGGCCGCGCGGGCAGAGAGGACACGGGCCAGCGGGCGGAGCGGCGTGCGGATCACTGCGCCACCTCGATCCAGGGCCCCTCGAAAATCGGCAGAGCCTCGTCCTCGGGCCAGGGCAGGTCGTCCGCCTCGCGGAAATGCTCTGAATCGAGCGGCATCAGGCCCAGCACGTCAAAGTGGCGCTCCGCCAGATCCCTGAGGCGGTCGGGCCTGTTGAGATACGCCCACTCAGCGCGGAGCACCACGATCGCCGCGCGCTCCTCAGCGATTGCGCGGCGAAGCTCGGCCACCCGCCGCTCGGCGTCTCGCGTCTCATAGTTCACGCGGTAGGCCCAACTTGCGATCCCGACCAGAAGCGCAACGCCGAGAAGTGCGGTGAGCGTCCTCATTGCCAGCCCCCGTCAGAAGGCCATCGGGCCGCCGGCGCGTCGCGACGCACGCTTGGGACTGTGTTGACACTCACGACCGCCTCCGTGCGCGGCCAAACACGGGAAGGCCGATGGCCGCCGCGTCCACCTGCCCTGCGGGCGCCGATGTCCGGCGCGCCAGTCTGAGCTTGGCCGATCTCGCCCGAGGATTGACGGCGATCTCGCCCTCATCGGGCGCCACCGCCCGGCGCGAGACAAGCGTGAAGCGCGGGTCTTCCGCCGCCAGAGCGGGCGCGTGCCGGCTGCCGCGCGGCGCAGCGCCGCTCCGCAACTGGAAGAAGCGTTTAACAATCCGATCCTCGAGCGAGTGGAACGTGATGACGACAAGCCATCCGTCCGGGGCAAGGGCGCGCTCCGCCGCCATCAGCCCTTCGGCCAGTTCTCCCAACTCGTCATTCACCGCGATCCTGAGGGCCTGGAAGCTCCGCGTTGCAGGGTGCGGCTGCCCCGGCCGGGCCGGAGGCATCACCGCTTCGATCACAGCGGCAAGCGCCCGGGTCCGCGTGAAGGGTGTGGCGCCCCGCTCGGCCACCACCCGTTTGGCAATGCGCCGCGCCGCCCGCTCCTCGCCGTAGTGATAGAGGATATTGGCAAGCTCCGCCTCGCTCGCACCGTTCACAAGGTCCGCCGCCGACGGACCATCCTGGTCCATCCGCATGTCGAGGGGCCCGTCTTTCTGGAACGAAAAGCCTCGTGCGGCCTGGTCGAGCTGCATCGACGAGACGCCGATGTCGAGGACCACGCCGTCGAGCGCTCTCTCCGCTGCAGCGTCGAGCCGCCGGAACCGGTCCTGAACCAGCTTGAGCCGCGCGCCGTATTGGCCGGCCCAAGTCTCGGCACGCTCATGCGCCTCGGGATCGCGGTCGAGGGCGATCACCAGATCCGCCCCGGCGTCGAGGAGCGCGCGGGTGTAGCCTCCCGCTCCGAGCGTGCCGTCGAGCCAGACGCCCCTGACCGGCGCCACCCGCGCCAGAACCGCCTTCAGCAGCACCGGCACGTGCGCGGCTTCGGACGCCACCCTCACCCGCCCCGCGCCCGATCGAGAAGGGCAAACGGGTCGTCCGCATCCGTCGCATGGGTCAGCCAGTCGTCGACCTGCGCCTGATCCGCCGCATAGGCCTCCGGGTCCCAAATCTGAAACTTGTCGCCCATGCCCGCAAAGACGGCCTCCTTGTCGAGGCCGGCCCGCGCCCGGAGCTTCGACGAGAGCACGATCCGCCCGTTCTCATCGACTTGGAGCTGAATAGACTGGGTGTTGATCATCCGCTCGAGCGCTTCGCGCTCGCGGCTGTAGCGCGGCAAGTCCGAGATCATGTCGTCGACCTCGTCCATGGACCGCACCGAGTACCCCTCGAGGCAGGCCTTCGCCCGCCTGCCATAGACAAGGACAAGGCCCGGCTGCTCACCGTCGCGCCAATCCGGGTCGCCAGCCTCGAGCGCGCGACGAAAGGGGGCCGGGATCGATACCCTGCCCTTCGCGTCCACCTTGTGGACCCATTCGCCCCGAAACCTCCGCGCCACGGCCTGCTCTCCTGCGCCCAGGGAGCCTCAGTCGGAAAAAAGGCGGATCGCGCCGCCTCTTGCACGATCCGCCTTAAGGACCACTCGGCCTTTGCCGACGATGGGCCGCGCTCTCTTTGCGGCGCGTGCCCGGTGCCGGCCTACACTCGTCCATCGGAAGGCGGCGCGCCTGTATGAAACCTGCCGTCATCGTTGGGTGGGTCTGTCGCCCTGTCAGCATTGCGCCCCTTCCGATGGCGAAGTGGTGCCATAGGACAACGTGGAAATCAATGGGAATTTACGCGCAATCGTGGGACATCACGGGTCAGTACCGCCTCTCGCGGGGTCCGTCAAGGGACTGACCTGATGCCAAACACTGGATGTTGTGGGAGGCGGACGGGATCCACCAACACTTGGCCACACCATCTGCGCCCATGCGGGCCCATAAAAGCCCAGTCACGACGCTGAGAGAGGCGGATTTGGTGAGTGCGGATGGCCTGTAAGCCGGATTCTGTACAGAGGGCGTGCCCCCGCGATGGCCATTCATCTGGGACCCGCGTCGCCACGGGCCTCGTGCTGCCAACCCGGACCTGCTGGGGGTGAAGCGCCCCCGGGGCCATGGCCCCACGCGGTCCCTATTTGGCATTGCTCCCGGCGGGGCTTGCCATGCCGGTCCGGTTGCCCGTCCCGCGGTGGGCTCTTACCCCACCGTTTCACCCTTGCCCGCCAGCAATGGGCGGGCGGTTTGATTTCTGTGGCGCTGTCCCTCGGCTTGACACCGGCCGGGCGTTACCCGGCGCCGCCGCTTCATGGAGTCCGGACTTTCCTCGAGGGCGTAGCACCCCCGCGACCATCCAGCCATCCGCAGATCTCGGCTAAACCGCAACGACAGCCCGGTCAAGACCGCCGGGTCGTGC
>JBCDHQ010000329.1:0-4932 GCA_038749815.1 Pseudomonadota bacterium
AATGGCGGCACCGGCACCTACACGCTCGGCTTCAACACCGGCGTGACCGAGGTTGCGGCGCAGGCGTCGTTCGAACTGGATCTCTCCTCCTTCGACACGACCAACAACACCTCGACAGCGACGGTTCAGTATGTGGCGCGTGATGGCGACACGCTCGCGGACGTTGCGGCGGCGCTGTCGGCGGCGGCGAACTTCCAGCTCGAATCCGAGGGACGCGCCGGTGAGACGGTTCTCTCGGCCTCCGGCAACGTGATCACGGTCACCAACAACGATGACACTGCAGTGACCGGTGCGCTCGCGGCCGGTGACTTCACGCTGACCGATGACGGCACCATCGGCGGTGGCCTCGAGATCCTCGGTGACATCGATGTCTCGACCACAAACGGAGCTGATGCGGCCTCGGCAGCCATCGACTATCTGATCGAGACCGCGGTCGGCGCTGCGGCCGACCTCGGCACCAGCCAGTCCCGGATGCAGATCCAGAACGACTTCATCAGCTCCCTTTCGGACAGCCTGAAGTCTGGGATCGGCGCTCTTGTCGATGCCAACATGGAAGAGGCCTCGGCCCGCCTGCAGGCGCTTCAGGTGCAGCAGCAGCTTGCGATCCAGTCGCTCTCGATTGCGAACCAGGCGCCGCAGAACATCCTGTCGCTCTTCCGGTGATGACCAGTCCGGATGGGCGGGATCGCCCATCCGGACACTCCGGCTGAGGCCCAGAGAGACTTTCTGCTTTTTGGGCCGACAGGCCGCGCGCCGCGGCGCGGATGAGGAGCTCACCTTACTCAGCGGCGCCCGCAGATGAACACACCCCTCGCTCGCACGACGCTGGCCGTCGCCCTCCTCGTCGCGGCGCCTGGCCTTGCCTCGGATCAAGCGTTGGCTCAGGAGAACTTCCAACAGGCCGATCTAGATGCGAACGGCGCGCTTGATGCGGCCGAGTTCAAGGCCTTCATCGATCTCAACGCAGATGACAATCTTGGGCGCGCGGCGATGCTGAGGGATCGCGGTATGTACACCCAGGTGTTCCAGCGCATCGATGCCAACAGCGATGGAATCTTGAGCGGCGAAGAACTGAGCCGCATGTCGCAACGCTGACACATCCGCCGGCGGACTTGCCGCCCGAACCGGTTTGGCGAATATGTGACGCCAAATCGGCCCCTCGGAGGAGTGTCATGCCGGCCCGCGTGTTTTTGCCTGCCCGTCGTGGACAGAGCGTTGTCGTGTTCGAGCACCGCGAAATCCCTGAAAAGCGACGCTGGGAGTTCTTTGCGGTCGCGGCCGCCTGCGGTCCCGACGCCCCCCTCAAACGCACCGGAAACATCACCCTCAGCAGTGAGGCGCTGGAGGAGTGTCAGCGCGTGGCGGCGGCGCTCCCGGCGCTCGAGGCGCAGCTCTCACGTGTCACGTTGACGTCTCTCGATGTGGCCGAGCTGATGCTCGATCTGCCAAGTGAGGCCCTGGTCGCCGACGGCTCGCCGGTTCTGACGGTGACACTTTACTTGCAACTGCAACGCCAGCTCGCCGTGCTGGCCGCGACCCGTGCCCGCTACACCGCCCGCCCCGCGGCGGAGCGTCTGGACCGAACGCTGAGCGCGTCTCTTTATGCGGGGCTCCTCCGCGTGCATGACGTGGCCTCCGCGGCCGCGCTCCTCGACGCGGATCTGCCGCATCTGCACTCGCAGCCGATCCGCCACGGGGACTGGATCTACTTTTTCTCGCAGGCGGCGACGGTCCGAGAGCGCGAGGGGCGCCGGGAGGAGGCAGTCGCGCTCCTCCTCCGCGGAATCGAGATCGACCCGAGGCACGGCGAGGCGTGGCGGCGGATTGCGAACCTGCGCAATGACGCAGGCGACCGTGCCGGCGCGATTGATGCCTTCCTGGCCGCCGAAGACATCTGCGCCCTGCCGCGCGAGGCCACCCAAAAGCTCTCGCGTTGGCTCACCAAGGCCGGCCGCCTCGACGAGGCTCAGCGGTTCGAGCGCTTGGCCGTCGACCGCTGAGGGCGAGTGCTTGACAAACTGGCTCCGACCTGTGCGCGCTCGCGCCCGGGCGGAGGGAGAGGTCATGAGGAAGAGCTTTGTGATGGTCGCGGCCAAGCGGAGCGGCACGACCGCGCTGCGCGACGCATTGAACGCGTGTCCGGACATCGAGATGTACGGCGAGGCCTATTTCCCAAGCCTCTTCGACTGGGGCTTCTACCACCACTATGCAGCGGCCGTGCAGGCAAACCCAAAGGCAATCCTGCCGGCGGGCCGCGTCGAGGCGTATCGCGCGCATTTCGCGTCCCTCAGGGAGGCGCATCCCGACCGCGTCGTGGGCATGGACGTCAAGTACAGTGACGTTGGGTCAAATCCGGACCTCATCCGTGCGCTTTCGGACACCGTCGATGTTGCACTTCATCTTCGGCGAGAGAACGTGCTGCGGTCCATTGTGTCGCACCGGATCATGGAAGCGCGGCTCCGAAACAAGCTGATCACGGAGGACAAGATCCACTCGAGCGAGGTGTCTCCCCCGATCCAAGTCACCCTCGACCCGGACGACCTGATGGACGGGATCCGGGGGCGCACGCAGCAGATGGAGCGGTTTCGCCGCGACATCTCGCAGCGGTTTCAGTTTGTTGTGGAGATCAGATACGAGGGCTTGTTCGTCGAAGCCGGTGCGGTCACCATCGTTGCGGAGCAGCAGAAGCACGACATCCTCGGCGCGCTCGGGGTCACGTGGAACGGCGATCTTGTCTCTGCCCTGAAGAAGCAGACCTCCCGGGATCTTCGCACTGTCATCGCCAACTATGACGCGGTTGCGAAGCGGCTCGAGGGTTCCAAGTTTGCCTCCATGCTGGAGGACGACTGATGAGAGTGTCGGCAGAGGGCGTCTCGGCCCACCTTCGGTTCTTGACGGGCGCCCTGGTGCCGTCCATCAGAGTCGCGAGGCCTCGATCCCAAAAGTCCCGCGTTCCGTCGACGACTGGTCCAACCAACTCAAGTCCCGGATTTGATACATTCTTGAATTCGCATGAGAATACTCTTCGTCGCCCTTGAAGTGCTCGGGCCCTACAAGGGCGGCGGGATTGCGACCGCGCTGGCCGGACAGGCCGAACATCACGCCAAGACCCACGATGTCACAATCCTCTATGTCCACCCCGACCTCGACCCGAGCAATGCGCCGACCTGGGTCGATCACTACGCCAAACGGGGGATCCGGTTCGTCCTCGCGACGTTCGAGACGTTCTATCCGCGTGACAACATCCCAAAGCGTGCCTTTGCCGTCCTGAACTACCTGCGCGACTGGGATCAAGAATTCGATGTCATCTTTTTCCATGACTACTTGGGGCTGGGCTACTATTGCGCTCTGGCCCGGCAATTGGGTCTGGATTTTCACAACACGCTGATCGGCACGGTCATCCATGGCCCGTCGGACTGGGCGCGGCCGATGAACTTGGCGGACGAGACCCTCGAGAACCTGCAACTCTACCACATGGAGCGGCAGCAGGCGGAGTACTCCGATTTCTGCGTCGCGCCGAGCGCAAACATCCTCGATTGGTGCCGTGAACAGGGGTGGATCCTTCCCGCCGAGACGCGGGCCATCTCAAACGTGCTTCCGGCAATCGGGCTCAGCCACACCGGACTGACCGCGGGGCGGCGGACGCAAGTGGACGAGGTCTGCTTCTTCGGCCGGCTCGAGATCCGAAAGGGCTTCTTCACCTTCCTCGATGCGATCCGCTACCTCCACAAGAATGGCTTGGCGCTGCCCAAAGCCGTGACCTTTCTCGGCCCGTTTTGCGTCAATGGTCGGCGCCACGCGGCGAGCACGGTTGTTGCGGCCGCAGCGCGCTGGTCGGTCGACGTGTCGATGCTCAATGCGCTCAACCAGCGGGAGGCGCTGACATACTTGACCGAGTACCGCCCGCTGACCGTGATCCCGTCGCTTGACGAGAGCTTTGGCCTGACCGGGTTTGAATGTCTGTCGCTCGGCGTGCCCTGCCTCTTGGCGGCGAGTGGGGCGCTCCAGACGCTTCCGGCCGAGGCGGAGCGCGCGGAGATCCTCTTTGAGCCCAATGCTGAGGTTCTCGCGCGCCGGATCTCGCAGAGCTTGACCGAGGGCGCCCTTGTCGGTGCGCCCGATCCCCGTCACCTGAAGGCCGGGGACGCTTGGGACACGCTCCTCCGCGATTTGGAGGCGGCAAATTTTCGCCCCGACCCCGGGGCCGCGATCACGACCCTCAGCAACGCCGCCCCGGTCCGCCCCGAGACCGACACGCCGCTCGTTTCGGTCATTCTCACCCATCACAATCGCCCGGATCAGGCGCGCGATGCGATCGAGAGCCTGCGCGCCCAGAGTTATGCGGCGCTCGACATCGTCGTGACGGACGACGGCAGCACGGCGGCGGAGTATCACCGCCTGGTCGGACTGATCGAGGCGATGGGCGATCCGCGGGTGCGCGTGTTCCGTCAGCCGAACCGGTATCTTGGCGCTGCACGCAATGCGGGCGTCCGGGAGGCCCGGGGCGCGTACCTCTTGTTTATGGACGACGACAACCTCGCGCTGCCCCACGAGATTGAAACCCTCGTGTGGGTCGCCGTCGCAAGCGGCGCCGACATCCTGACCTGCGTGTCGCGCATGTTTCGGCGCGTGGGCCTCCAGCGCGAGCCATTCGACGTCTACCTCCCGATCGGGCCGTCGCTGCACCTCGCAGCGCTTTGCAACCCGTTTGGCGACGCCAACGCGCTGGTCCGGCGCGAGGTCTTTGAGGATCTGGGGGGCTTCACGGAGGTCTACGGGATCGGCGCGGAGGATTATGAGTTCTTCACGCGCGCGCATCTCGCCGGTGCACGAATGCAGCTCGTCCCCGAGATCCTGTTCGAGTATCGGTCCGAAGAGGCTGAGGGGATGATGCGCGAGCTCAACCCTGAGCGCTACATCGTCAACCAGGCG
>JBCDHQ010000330.1:0-4836 GCA_038749815.1 Pseudomonadota bacterium
ATCGAGAAGGAGGCCGAGACCACGGCCGAGAAGATCGCCCGCGACCAGCGCATCCGCGATCTGGAGATCGCGCGGAACCAGGCGCTCGACCAGGCCCAGATCGCCGCCGACGAGGCGATCGAAGCGGCCCGCGTGGCCAAGGAGCGCACCGTCGACGCGGAGCGGATCGCGGCGGAGCAGACGCTCGATGCCCGCAGGCTCGAGCGGAAGAAGGCCATCGAGCACCTCGAGATCGCGCGCCTCCAGGCGCTCCGCGAGGCCGAGATCGCCTCCCAGGAGGAGATCGAGCGCGCCAAGATCGCCTCCGAGAGAGGTCTCGACGACGCCCGGATCGGGCATCAGACCGAGCGTCGCCGTCTGGAGATCGGGCGCGAGAAAGCGGTCGAGGAGGCATCGATGGAGAAGGCCATCGCGCTCTACCAGAAGTCGCTGGAGGAGAGCGCGGCGGCCGTCGAGGCCGAGAGCGCCCGTGCCCGTGCCCTTGAGGCGGCCGAAAAGGCCAAGACCGCAGCCGAGACCGAGGCGACGGCGCGCGCAAAGACTGTCGATCAAATCCGCGCCGAGACCGAGGCCGAGCGCACGCGCCTGATCGCCGAGGCGGAAAAGGTCCGGAGTGCCGTCGAGGCCGAGGCTCAGCGCCTGATCAACGAGGCCGAGAATGTGCTGACCGACGAGGCCCGCGCCTCGCTCTTCAAGCGCAAGATGCTGGAGCATGTCGAGGGCATCGTGGCGGCGTCTGCGAAGCCCCTGGAGCACGTCTCCGACATCAAGATCATGCAGCTCGGCGGCAACGGCACCCAGGGGCTCGACTGGTCCGGGAACGGCGGCACCGGGCATGGCGGCGATGCGCCCTCGCCCACCGACGAGGTGATGAACTCCGCCCTCCGGTATCGGGTCCAGGCACCTTTCGTCGACAGTCTGATGAAGGAGATCGGGATCGACGGCTCGAACGTCGCGAAGTCCGACATCTTTCGGAACGCCAGCGACATGACCCGCGCGGCCTCCGAGATCGCGCGTGCGGACGCCGCGAAGAAGAAGAGCTGATGGCCCGCGTCTACGTCTCCTCCGTCATCGGGGCTCCGGCGGCGCGCGTCTGGGAGCGGGTGCGCGATTTCAACGCGCTCCCCAAATGGCACCCGCGGATCCGCGACAGCCGGATCGAGGACGCGTTGCCATCCGACAAGGTCGGCTGCATCCGAAACTTCAGCCTCCAGAACGGCGACAAGATCCGCGAACAGCTTCTGGGCCTTTCGGACTACGACATGTTCTGCACCTACGCGATCCTGGAGAGCCCGATGCCCCTCTCCGACTACATCGCGACACTCCGCCTGACCCCGGTGACCGAAGGGGACCGGACCTTCATCGAGTGGTCAGCCGAGTTTTCCTGCACGCCGGAGGATGAAAAGGACCTGGTGGGCGGCATTGGAACGGATGTTTTTCAGACGGGGTTTGACGCCTTGAAGCGTCATTTCGGCGGCTGAGCGGCACATCTCGGGAGACAACCAATGAAAACTCTGATGGCCTTGACCCTCACCGCCCTCGCCGGGGCCGCGCTCGCGGACGGGCACACGCCCGCACTGCCGCCCCTTGTGCCGCAACCGAACGCCGAGATGACGACCGTCGAGCCCATCGAAGCGCTCAATGCCTGCGACTGGAACCGGTTGATGGCGCAATATCCCGAGGACGTCCTGATCATCCTGCCAAACGGCGTCTGGGTTGAGGGCCGGCCGGACGTGGGGGAGGTCTTTGCAGGCTTTTGCACGCCCCGCTCCGAGGGCGGCTTCATCGGCGCGACTTTCATCGCCGAGAAGGTCAAGACCGTCGGCGACACGGTCAATGTCTCTTGGCGGGTCGAGGCCGACTGGCTGGCAGAGCCCTACAAGGGTGCGGACGCCTACGTCACACGAGACGGGCTGATGTATGTCCAGGTCACGACCTTCGATCCGTCTGCCATGGCCTTCGCGGAGTAAGCCGAGTGCCGCGCGTGGTCAAAAGCACAGTGATCGCGGCGCCGATCGAGGCCGTGTGGGAGATCCTGCGCGACTTCAACGGCCACGATCGCTGGCACCCGGCCATTGCGACGAGCGGCGTTGAACGCGGCCGCGCTGCGGATGAGGTGGGCTGTGTGCGCCGGTTTCGACTTGCGGATGGGGGGGAGCTGCGCGAGCAGCTCCTCACCCTCTCCGATCTCGAGACGGCGTTCAGCTACTGCCTCCTCGACACGCCGATCCCGCTTTTCAACTACGTCGCTCATGTGCGGCTCTCCCCGGTGACCGACACCGACGAGACCTTCTGGGAGTGGGAGAGCCGGTTCGACACACCGAAGGGCCGCGAGGCCGAGCTCCGCGAGACCGTCGCGGAGGGGATTTACCAGGCCGGGTTCGATGCGATCCGCGCCGAACTGGGGCTGGAGGGCTGATGCTGACGGTTGAGACCTATCCGACGCTTGCCGAGGCCGCCGGACGGCTCGGCCCCGATGCGACGTTCCTCGGGGGCGGGACGCTGGTGATGCGGGACGCAAATTTCGCGCGACCGGGGCTCTCGCGGATCGTTCGGACCACGGACCGGGGGCACTCGGCCATCCAGGCCGAGGGCGCGCGGATCCGGATCGGTGCCGGGGTGACCATGGCCGGGATCGTTGCGCACCCCGATCTCAGGTTTCTCGCGCCGGTCGCGGCGCGGGTCGGCGGCCCGGCCGTGCGCAACATGGGCACTGTCGGCGGCAACCTCTTTGCGCCGCACCCCTACGGCGATCTCGCGACGGCGCTCCTGGCGCTCGATGGCCAGGCGCGGCTGTCGGATGGCAGCGCGCTCGGCCTCGGCGATCTCCTCGCGCGCCGGACGCACTTGTCGGCGCTGGTGGAGAGCGTCAGCATCGCACGCCCGGCGGGCGATGATTTCCGCTTTCGCAAAGTCGCGCGGGTGAAGCCCAAGGGCGTCTCTGTCATGGCCATCGCTGCGTGGTTGCCGCGCCCCACGGGCCGCATTCAGGGCGCGCGCGTGGCCTATGGTGCGATGGCCGAGACACCTGTGCGGGTGCCCGCGGTCGAACAGGCGCTCGAGGGCGTGCCACTCGAGACCGGTGGCATCGCTCGTGCCTTGAGCGTGGCGACCGAAGGCCTCTCGCCCCCCGACGACGCGCTGGCCTCCGCCTGGTACCGGCGCGAGGTGGCGCCCGTGCACCTCCGCCGTCTGCTCCTCAACGAGGGAGAGCGCTGATGCCCAAAACTCCGGTGACCTTCACCCTCAATGGCGCCGAGACAGCGCTTTTTGTCGAGCAGGGCGCAAACCTGCTCGATGTTCTCCGCCGAGGGGTCGGAGAGCTCTCGGCCAAACAGGGCTGCGCACAGGGCGGCTGCGGCGCCTGCGCCGTCCGGATCGACGGCGCGCTCCACCTCGCCTGCCTGACCCTTGCGGAGACCGTCGAGGGGTCGGCCGTCGAAACGGCCGCCGGCCTCGCCGATGGCCCGACCCTCCTCCCCTTGCAGACCGCCTTCATGGAGGGGTTCGCCGCGCAGTGCGGCTACTGCACGCCGGGCATGTTGATGGCCGCAAGCACACTCCTCGAAGGGACCCCGAACCCGACGCGGGACGAGGTGATCGAGGCGATCTCCGGCAATCTCTGCCGCTGCACGGGCTATGCCCCGATCGTCGACGCGATCCTCGAAGCGGCATCGCACATGCGGAGGGGCGCGGCATGAGCATCGAGTTTCGAAAAGACCTCTTCGCCGACGAACGCGACGACCGGCTGAACGAGATCGGCCAGCCCCGGATCCGCCAGGACATCCTCGGTCATGTGACGGGACGGACGCGGTACTACGACGATCATCTCTTTGACGGGCTCTTGCACATGCGCTGCGTGCGCTCGCCGCATCACAACGCCCGAATCCGGTCCATCGACACCAGCGCGGCGGAGCGTATGGCGGGTGTCGTGCGCCTCGTCCGCCCGGCGGACGTGCCCCACAACATCAACACGCTCCTCTCGCTGATCGGCTTTGGCCGCGATGACGAGCCGCTCCTCCAGCCGGAGCGCTGCGCCTACAAGGGCGAGCCGATCCTCGCCATCATCGCCGAGACCGAGCGGGCGGCGCGCGAGGCCTGCGACGCCGTTCGTGTCGACTGGGAGGTGCTGCCCCATGTCCTCGACGTTGAAGCAGCGCTTCTGCCCGACGCGCCGGTGGTGAACCCGGAATACCCGAACAACACCTTCGACTACCACGACCGCTACGACCACCAGAAGCTCCGCTTCGGGGACATCGACGCGGGCTTTGCGGCCGCCGATCACATCGTTGAGGGTGAGTACCAGATGTCGCCCATCGAGCAGGCGCCGATGGAGACCTGTGGCGCCATCGCAGCACCCGAGACGAACGACCGTTTTGTCTGCCACACGGCGACGCAGGCGCTCTTCTTCTCGCTCGGGACGACGGCGAAGCTCCTCGATATGGCGTCTTCTCGGCTCCACTTCATCGGCGGCACTGTGGGCGGCGGCTTTGGCGGCAAGGTCGACAGCCTGACCGAGCCGATGGCCGTCCTCGGCGCGCGGCTGACCGGGCTGCCGGTCAAATTCGCCTGGGACCGGCCCGAGGAGATGCAGGTCGGCGCCCCCCGCGGCGCGGAGCGCTGGCGGATCAAGGACGGTGTCGCCGCAGATGGCCGGATCCTCGCGCGCAGTTTCACGGGCTTTTTCGACGCGGGCGCTTACACGCGCCTCAGCTCCTACGCCATCGTGAAATGCGTCGGACACCTGCCCGGCCCCTACACGATCCCGAACGTGGCGGCGAACGTCTACTGCGTCTACACCAACCGGACGCCGGCGACCGCGATGCGCGGTTTCGG
>JBCDHQ010000331.1:0-4824 GCA_038749815.1 Pseudomonadota bacterium
CCCGTATCTATCGTGGCGATGGGGGTTGAATGAAACGACTGGCGAACAGTCTGACCGGACGTTTTCTCGGGCTGACGATTTTATTCGTGATGCTGGCCGAGGTCCTGATCTTTGTTCCCTCGGTTGCGCGCTTCCGTCTCGATTACTTGGGAATGAAGCTCGAGTTGAGCCAGACAGCCTCGCTCGCGCTGCTGGCCGATGACGATCTGATGGTCGACCCGGAGCTCGAGGCGGAGCTCTTGAAGAATGCCGGCGTTTTGAACGTTGTCCTCCGCCGCGACAGCATGCGGCAGTTGATCCTGGCATCGCCGATGCCGGCCGAAGTGGAAGAGACCTTCGATCTGCGAGACGCGGACTTCGTGACCTTGGTTCGCGATGCGCTGGGGACGTTCTTTCGGACGGAGGATCGGGTGATCAGGGTCATCGGCGAGCCGGTGAATTCCGGCGGCGTGATGATCGAGGTGACGCTTTACGAGAGCCCGCTCCGCGCCGCACTGCTGACCTACGGATACAACATCTTGCGGCTTTCCCTGATCATCTCGCTGGTGACGGCTGCCCTTTTGATCGTTGCAGTGCGGATCTGCATGGTGTTGCCGATCATGCGCGTGGTCGAACACATGCAGTCCTTCCGCGACGATCCGGAGGATGCAAACCGGATCATTCGTCCCGCCTCCGGTGTCAGCGAAGTGCGCGAGGCTGAGGAGGCGCTCCACGATCTTGAGACGCAGCTGACGGCGTCGCTGCGCCAGAAGGAGCGGTTGGCGGGCCTTGGCGGCGCCGTCAGCCGGATCAGCCACGATTTGCGCAACATGCTGACCACCGCGCAGCTTCTTGCCGACCGGCTGGAGCGGTCCAAGGATCCCGCCGTCGCGCGTGTGGCGCCGAAGCTTGTCGGGTCGCTCGACCGGGCGATCAATCTTTGCGAGCGAACCCTTGCCTTTGGCAAGGCGGAGGAGCCGGCACCGGTGCTCGCGCCCGTCAGCGTCGCGCGTCTTGTGCGGGATGCGATGGAGAGCGACCGGCTGCGCACGGAAGACGACGGCATCCGCCTCGTTTGCGAGATCCCCGAGACGCTCGAGATCGTCGCGGACGGAGAGCAGCTCTACCGTGTTTTCTCAAATTTGATCCGGAACGCGCGGCAGGCGATTGTGGCCGAAGGGCGCGGTGGGGAGATCTCGGTCAGCGCAGAGCAAGTGGCCGAGGGCTGCGTGATCCGCGTCGCCGACAGCGGACCCGGCCTCCCGCAGAAGGCCGTTGATCATCTCTTCAAGCCGTTTCGCGGTGGGGCAAGGCGGGGCGGGACCGGCCTCGGCCTCGCGATCGCGGCGGAGCTTGTCAAAGGCCATGGCGGCCGTCTGGACCTCATCGAGACGTCCGATGCCGGCACGGTCTTTGCAATCGTTTTACCGACACAGGCCACCCTCACCTCGCAGTCCGGTGCCGGTAACCTTCGTTTAAAGAGCGTATCCTAACCTGCCCCTGTTTAACCGGCTCGGGTGCCGGTGCGACAGTGGGAGTGGTGTGATGAGCGATGGATCTTGGCTCCGACTGCGGGTCTTTTCTGGGGGACGTGCTCCTCGACCGCAGCGCCGGCTTGAGCCGGTGTTGGTCCGGCCAAGGCCCAACCCGCTCGCGGATGCGTGTCCTGCGCTTGGACCTCCGCCCCATGTGCGGCGCCACCTCCAGCAGTTCGAACCGACACTTGCCAATGACCTCGGTCGGTCTTGTGCGCCCGCATCAGGACGGATCGGCGGTCCCCCTTTGGCCTTGCAAAGGCGGTGTTGGCCGTCTATCACCGGCGTTCACGGACCGATAGCTCAGCTGGATAGAGTACTTGACTACGAATCAAGGGGTCGGGGGTTCGAATCCTCCTCGGTCCGCCACCTTGCTCCCGTTAAACTAGTTTGACCAGGACGGCCTGGTGCAAAAAATGAAGTGATATCAGCGGCATGTCGGAGGGTAGCCCTTCGCGTCCACAAAGAGCTGAGTTTTACCTATCTTCTGGACACTTGTGAGTGTGACGGCCGGGGTCTTCGGTCGCGATGGCGGCGACACAGATCCTCCCGTGATGTAGCGCCATCTTGAGCCGTCGGATCTCGGGGACGTGGTGCTCTCCACGAGGTGTCGGGAGACGCCCGAGGTCGGGGCAGAGAAGACTGAGATCGGAACCTACGCCTGATGGAGGCCGGCATTGCGACCCCGGACGGGAGAGCGGCTGAGCGGCCCACAACTTTGTGTCCCGACGTACGCGCACAAGCGGATCGGTGGCTCTAGACGCCGCCTCGTGGCGCGCTTTGCTGCTTGCCTGCTGCGGATTTGGGGAAGCTTGGGGGCTCGCTACCTCTGGTGCCCTCGATTGCATGCTTGTTTTTCCCGGAGTGGCGCACGGGGATGAATGTTGTCGCGACCTGCACCGTTCGCCGCTGGCGCAGAGGTGCGCGCTCGCCTGCGCAGACGCAAGTCCCATCGCGCGTTGCCGGCAGAGCGAAACTTCACCGGTCCGACGAACGCTCCAACATCGGAATCCGATCCGGCCGCGTGCAGATCTCCCGAGGCCCAGACCTGTGTCTCACGCACACGCAGAGGCCGTGCGACCACCATGATCTCGGTGCTGCCCGAGGAGCCTCCGGCCTTGGCGCGACACAGCCCGCTCTCACCCGCTGACGGTCACGCTGCGTTGGTCAAAGAGAATGCGGCCGTCGGAGAGTTCAGCGATTGCCAAGAGGGTCGTGGTGGATCTGAGGGTCACCCGGCCAGAGAGACGTCTCGGGGCGCGACCCGCCAACTCGAAACGGGCGAGCGAGGGCACATGCTCCTCTGTGCTGAAGACTTCGATCCGATCGATCGCGCCCGCAGCGCGCAGCGCGCGCAGGTCGATCCAGAACGGCGTGGGATGATCGGAGGTTGCTCGCTCCGCGATGACCAGACGGAGGGTGCCGGGTGTGGCCGGCTCCGACGCTTTTTCACGCGCGGGGAGCGGGGCCATCAGCGCCAGCGCGGTCATAAGAATGGCGCGCCGCGTTGGGGACGCGCCGGGAGATGCGGCGTTTGACTCACTCATGTTTTACTCAAATCACCTGGAATCACACATGCATTAGGTGACAAAAGACAATTTTATACAACTTAAAAGTGTGTGGCCCCGTCTAGGTGATCGCCATTGCCGTGGCGATCATGGTTCCGACGAGGACGCCATACACGACCAGAAGCGCCGGCCAGGAGGCGCGTCGGTCGTTGAACTCGCGGATCAGCTTTTCGCGTGTGAGCATGCCACCCTCCAGGATCGAGGGGGCGCACCTCCAGCCACCCTCGGAGTGGCACGTAGCGATGGTGTGCCCTCAAATCAAAGGTTTTCTTGCAAGATTCCAATGCTTTCTCGTCATGTCTCGGTAACCATTTTTGCATGCCTCGCGCTGATGTCGCCCCGACACATCGAGAGGTCGGTTCTGGCCCGCGCAGACCGGTGCGGGCTCACTCAACCGTGACAGACTTTGCTAAATTTCTCGGTTGATCCACGTCTGTGCCCTTGGTCACGGCGGTGTGGTAAGCCAAGAGCTGCGCCGGCAGCGCATAGAGCATCGGCGCGATGAAGGGATCGACCTGCGGCATGCGGAGCGTTGCCCACACGCTGCCCCCGGCCTCCGACAGCCCCTGCGCGTCCGAGATCAGGAGAACTCTGCCGCCGCGGGCCAAAACCTCCTGCATGTTGGAGAACGACTTGTCGAAGAGCTCGTCCGATGGCGCCATGACGATCACAGGCACATTCTCGTCGATGAGCGCGATGGGCCCGTGCTTCAACTCGCCGCTCGCGTAGCCTTCCGCGTGGATGTAGCTGATCTCTTTGAGCTTCAGCGCTCCCTCGAGGGCCAGTGGGAACATCGTTCCCCGCCCGAGGAAGAGGACGTCTTCGGCTCGGGCGAGGTCGTGGCAGATCTCGCGGATCGTGGGCTCGAGGGTCAGGGCATCCGCCATCGCGCCGGGCACCGTCCCGAGCGCTGCAAGAAGCTCCGCCTCGCGTGTGGCGTCTATCTGGCCCCGCTGACGTGCGGCAAGAAGGGTCAGTGCGGCGAGCGTCATCAGCTGGCAGGTGAAGGCCTTGGTCGAGGCGACGCTCACCTCGATCCCGGCATGGATCGGCAGTGCGCGGCCGGCCTCACGCGCCATGCTTGAGGTGTCGACATTGACCAGGGCCACGGTCGTGGCGCCCGCCCCCTTTGCGTAGCGGAGCGCGGCGAGGGTGTCTGCGGTCTCGCCCGACTGACTGATGAAGAGCGCGAGCGTGCCCGGGCCAAGCGGCGGCTCGCGGTACCGGAATTCGGAGGCGACATCGACCTCAACCGGGATCCGCGCCATCTGCTCGATCCAGTACTTAGCGACAAGGCCCGACAGAAAGGCGGTGCCACAGGCAACGATGACCATTCGATCGAACGCGGCAAAGTCGATCTCATCGCCGGGCAGCACGACGGAAAGCCCGTTCGGCCCGGTGTAGTGAGAGAGGGCGTAGGCCACGACCGAGGGTTGCTCGTGGATCTCTTTGGCCATGAAGTGCTTGTGCTCACCCTTCTCAGCGAAGGTGTTCTCGGCAAGGACGGTTCTCACGGGCCGGGACACCGTCTCGCCCGTGCCGTCGAGGATCCGGGCGCCCGCGCGGGTGACAACGGCCGTGTCGCCCTCCTCAAGATAGGCCACCTGGCGTGTCATGGGCGCTAGGGCCAGCGCGTCGGAGCCCACATACATCTCGCCCTCACCGTAGCCTATGGCGAGGGGTGCACCGCGGCGGGCGGCAATCAGGAGATCCTCCTCGCCCTCAAAGAGCCAGACGAGCGC
>JBCDHQ010000332.1:0-4775 GCA_038749815.1 Pseudomonadota bacterium
GTCGATGCCATGCCGCTCCGCCAGGGCGGGGACAAGCGCGTCAAAGTAGGCAAGTTCGGGCGCACCATCCGTCTCAGGCTCAGCCGGCACGCCCGGGATGCGCCAGTCCTCCGCGAAGGACTTGACGGCCACGAGCGCAACCCCGAGCCGCGCGGCGAGGTCACGGAGGCTCTCGTTGCGCATCGTACCGGCGGCCGAACCACGATAGCCGTGCGCAAAGACGATCGCGCCCGAACCGGTCATGCCGTCTGGCAGAAAGATGCGATATGTGCGCGAGCCAAGCGTGCAGTCGGTCTCAACCCCACACGACGCGGCAGGTGTAGGCAGCAGGAGCACGAGGGCCAGAAGCAGTCCGCGCATCAACCGCCGCCGAGGATCGCGCGCACATAGTTTTGCGTCTCGCGGTATGGCGGCACGCCCGAAAAGCGCTCCACCGCTTCGGGGCCGGCATTGTAGGCCGCGAGCGCAAGCCGCCAGGACCGGAACCGCGCGTACTGCCGTGCCAAATACCGCGCCCCACCTTCGAGGTTCTGGCGCGGGTCATGTGGATCAACGCCGAGCGCGTCGGCCGTCCCGGGCATCAACTGCGCCAAGCCGATCGCACCCTTATGGCTCAGCGCCTTGGGGTTCCACCCGCTCTCCTGGCGCACCAGCCGCAGGAAGAGATCGACGGGGACGCCATGGCGGATCGCCATCGCCCGGGCGACGGGCGCATAGGGGCTGTCGGGCCGCTCCGTTGAGCGCACCGCGGAGGGGTCATAGGCATCGAGCGCGAGGCCCGGGCGATCCACACTTCGCGAGACGCTCGGCGTCGGCGGGACGCCCACCTTCGCCCCGGGCACGGGTTTGCGGATCAGCGAGCGGTCGTACTCCGGCAGGCTTGAACGGTCACCGAAGATAATCTCGGCACCACCCGGGGCGGAGTGCATCCAGAGCCCGCACAAAACCAGAATTCCCCACCGCACCGCCGCCTCCTCCGACCGAACACGACACCTCTACTTGAGCGCCTCTTCGAAGTCACCCCGACGGGGCGCATCCTTGAAGCGAGGTGGGCTTTCGTGCATCGGTGTCGGTCAGGTGCGAGAACGGACGGAGGACGATATGGCCGGCAGCGTCAACAAGGTGATTCTCATTGGCAACCTCGGCGCGGACCCCGAGGTGCGCACCTTTCAGAACGGCGGGAAGGTCTGCAACCTCCGCATAGCGACATCTGAGCGGTGGCGTGATCGAAATTCAGGCGAAAATCGGGAAAAGACCGAGTGGCACACAGTCGCAATCTTCAGCGAGCGCCTGGTCGACCTTGCACAGCAATACCTCCGAAAAGGGTCGAAGGTGTATGTTGAGGGTCAGCTCGAAACACGAAAATGGCAAGATCAGTCTGGTCAAGATCGATACTCCACTGAGGTAGTTCTCCGCCCATATCGTGGGGAGCTGACCTTTTTGGACAGTCGAGACGGCGGCAGCGGTGCTGGTTACGGCCAAAGCGGCGGGTACCGTCAAGAGAATACATTCGGTGGAGGCAGCTCCGCCCCTGCACCTTCCGGGCCCACCGACCTCGACGACGAGATTCCGTTCTGATTCGGCCGGTCGCTGCCCGACCTCGGCGACCTTTAAGGACAATTAACGTTTTTCTGCTCTCTTAGGACGTGCGCCATGGCACGCGTTGCGCTATGTCTTCCAACGCCTTAATATCGGCGTATGTGTATCTTACTCGTGCCTGGATTGAGTATATCATCCAAGATGGTTAACGCTTCGGCGTGCGTCTGTACGCGTCACTCAGGCGATCACAACGGTGTTGCGAAGGTACTGGTTCAGCTGCGTTGGGTCGCGCCAGCGCAAGGAGTTTGGCGTGAGCGCTGATTGGTTTCACCCACCCAAGAGGGCAAAACGTATGGTCAACGCAAAGACAGTTTGGGCCGCGGCCGTCAGAGCCTCCCGGGATGAGCGGGGGGCGATCCTGCCCATGACGATCATCCTCTTTTTGATGATGGTGGTCATCACGGGGATGGCGATCGATCTGATGCGCCACGAGACCCACCGCGCGGAGATGCAAAACGCCCTCGACCGCGGACTGCTCGCGGCGAGCGATCTCGACCAGAACCTCTCCGACGACGAGGCCGAAGCGCTGGTCGTTGAGTACTTTCGCTCCGCTCTGTGGGTTGGGAATGAGGTCACCCCCGAGGTTGCGGTGGTGGAAAATACGACAGTGCTCGACGAAGAGGGTATTGGCTCGCGCGAGATGGTGGCCGACGCCGCGCACACGCTCAACACCGCTTTTCTGAGGATCATCGGCCGCCCGACGATGCCCGTGATCGTCGAGGGCGGCGCGGCCGAGCGGCGTAAGGATGTTGAGCTCTCGGTCGTGCTGGATATCTCCGGCACGATGCGCTACTGTGGACCCGCGAACGACCCGTGCGAGCCGGGTGAGTGGCGCCGCATGGACTTCCTGATCGACGCAGCCCAGCACTTCTTCGATCGGGTGATCGACCAGGACTCCGCCAACACAACCTCAGTCAACATCGTGCCCTATGCCGGGAGCGTCAATGTCGGCACGGATCTCTTTGCCGCGCTCGGCGGCAACCGGGTGTATCTCGAAGACGGCGGCGCCACGGCGGAGCCCGATCCCGGTCTCGGAGATGACACAAACTACGCCGACCACTCCTGCATTGAGCTTGGTGCAGACGACTTCGACATCGAGGGTCTGCCGAGCGCTGGGGACTACGCCCAGGTCCCGCAGTTCCACCATTGGACGATTGACTGGACCAATATGGATTGGGGCTGGTGCCCCTCGGACAACGTCGACATCACCTTGATGAACGGCGTCAACGAGGACGAGCTGGTGGCGTCGAACCTCACGGCCGAGCTGGAGCGCCTGAGCACCAACATGCATGATGGCACCGGGACCAACATCGGAACCTATTACGGTGTTGCGCTTCTCGACCCGGCCTCCCGCGATGCCCTCGCCCCCTTCGTGCCGGAGCGCTTCTCCGGGGAGCGCCCGAGTGATTGGTTCGAGACGACGACCCTGAAAGTGCTGGTGGTCATGACAGACGGTCAGATCACCGGTCAGGTCCGGCCCGAGGACCCGACTGATCCCGCCCTCGCCACGACGGAGACCAATCCGGGTGGAGCGCCAAACTGGGTTGACGCCGTTGAGGCGAGCACGGCCACGTCCCAGTTCGAGGACCTCTGCCAGTACGCCAAGGACCACGATGTCGTTGTCTACACCATCGCGTTCTATGCGCCGGAAGAGGTTAAGGGCTCGCTGCGGAGCTGTGCCACCAACCCCGAAGAAGAGACGCACTTCTACGACGTCCAGGGCGAAGAGCTGCGTGCCGCGTTCGACGAGATTGCCACAACGATCTTCAAGGTGAAGCTGATCCGATGACCTGGTGGCGGCGTCTATTCCGCCGCGGACGCGCGGAAGAGGGCGGCTCGACCGTCGAGTTTGTGCTCGTCTTCCCGCTCTTCGTTGCGGCGGCCTTTTCGACCTTTGAGGCCGGCATTCTCATGACCAAGGCGGTGATGCTCGACCGCGGGCTCGACTTTGCCATGCGCGACCTCCGGCTCGGCAATGTCGAGGGCGGCACGCCCGACGAAGTCCGGGCCGAGATTCGCGACACGATCTGCGCGCGTGGCGTGTTCTTCGCCAACTGTGAGGACACGGTTCTGGTCGAGCTCTCCTCGATCGAAAACGTGGCCGACTATCCGACGACAAGCGCCGCCTGCATCGACACGTCCGAGATCGATGATGAGGGCGTCGTGATCGTCCCGCAGGTCAACTTTATTCCCGGCAGCCCGGATGAGCTGATGTTTGTCCGTGTCTGCGCCGCGGTCGACACGATTTTCCCGGGCATCGGGCTTGGCCTGAAGCTGCCGAAGGATGGGGCGAACCGGTTCAACATCGTCTCGACCTCAGCCTTCGTCTACGAGCCGGAGTGACGTTCCATGCGCCTCAAACATCTCATCCGAGACACGCGCGGCACAGTCACAATGGAGTTTGTGCTCACCTTCCCGCTGGTGATCTCGTGGATCTTTCTCAGCTTCACGATGTTTGACGCCTACCGCTCCTCGAGCCACACGTCGAAGGCCGTCTACACCATCGCCGACAACCTCTCGCGGAAGGAGTTTCTGGACACGACCTACCTTGAGGACATGTACACGCTCCTCGACAACCTCCTGCCCTTTTCCCCGGACGACAAATGGATGCGGATGACCAGCGTCACGTTCGACGAGGAGGAGGACGAGTATCTGGTCGACTGGTCCTACATCGCCAAGCCGGACGGCGACCCAACGCCTGAGCACACCGACGAGACGTTGCCGCTCGAGCTGTTGCCGACAATTCAGGACGCCGACAGCGTGCTCCTGATCGAGGTTAACGTGCCTTATGACCCGGTCGCCGCGACGGTACCCTTCCTCGAGACCTTGGGCTTCGACGCCCTTGTCTGGGAGGCACGCTCCATCGTTCGGCCCAGGTTCATCGCGCGCGTGGTCTGCACCGACTGCGCCTGATCTTTTCGCTTTTCGCCGATTTCGCGCCTCACTATAGTGGATGACGCGAGATGTAGCGCATGGAGGCGGCGTGAGCGACGAAGACCTGCCGGACGATGACGGTCCCCGCATGGCCGAGGGGCCGACCATCGCGATTGAGGAAGAGATGGAGACCTCCTTCCTCGACTACGCGATGTCGGTCATCGTCAGCCGCGCGATACCTGACCTCCGCGATGGTCTGAAACCCGTCCACCGCCGCATCCTCTACTCGATGCACATCAACA
>JBCDHQ010000333.1:0-4762 GCA_038749815.1 Pseudomonadota bacterium
ATTGCTCTGCGCTCGTTCGCGCGAGATCCTCCGGGCCACCGCGACGCCCGTCAGAAGACGATGATCTTGGCGCCATCTGGCACCCGCGCGTAGAGATCGATCACGTCCTGGTTCAGCATCCGGAAGCAGCCCGAAGAGGCACGGGTGCCGATGCTCAGGGGCGCATTCGTTCCGTGCACTCGGATCAGTGTGTCGCGTTCGCCCTGATGCACATAGAGTGCGCGCGCGCCGAGCGGGTTGCTGGGCCCGCCGGGCATGCCGTTCTCAAACTCTGCGAGGGCGGGCTCGCGCGCGATCATCTCAGGCGGCGGCGTCCACCGGGGCCACGCGGCGCGGCGCGCGATGCGGCCGGCATCCGTCCACCCAAAGCCCTCGCGTCCGATGCCAACGCCGTAGCGCATGGCCCACCCCTCCGTCTCGACGAGATAGAGGTGATAGTTCGACGTATCGATCAGGATCGTGCCCGGCGGCTCCGTGGTCTCGAGGCGCACGCGCTGCCGGCGAAGGCTCGGGTCGTAGCTGAGGATGTCCACTGCCGAGAGCGTTCGCCCCGCGTCCTGGCGCGCGGAGTAGAACTCTGGCAGCGTTGGCTCCGGAGCCGGCGGCGCGGGGTCAACGCACCCAGAGAGAGCAAGAATAAGCAAAAGGGCGCATACACGTCCCATCGGGCACCTCCACCTCTGACGCGAGCAGGCGAACGACCATCGCTGGTCTGATGCCTCCTGCGCGCATCCGAGTTAACGCCCGGTTGCGCCGATGGGTGAAAGTGTCGTCAATCCGCCGGAACCACGCCTTGATCGCGCGCCATCGTGGTCATGGCCTTCTGGAGCTTTTCGAACGCGCGAACCTCGATCTGACGGATCCGCTCCCGGCTGACATTGTAGACCTGCGAGAGGTCCTCCAGTGTCATCGGGTTGTCCTTGAGACGCCGCTCGGTCAGCACATGCCGCTCGCGCTCGTTCAGCGTTTCGAGCGCTGCGTCGAGGAGGACGCGGCGGCTGTTGTACTCATCCTGCTCCGCATAGGCCGTGGCCTGATCGGCATCCTCGTCTTCGAGCCAGTCCTGCCATTCCGCCGCGCCCTCGCCGTCGGTTTTGATCTGCGCGTTAAGCGAGGCATCGCCGCCGGAGAGGCGGCGGTTCATCGAGATCACCTCCTCCTCCGTCACGCCGAGATCGTTGGCGATCCGCGCCACGTTTTCAGGCCGGAGATCCCCATCTTCCAGCGCACCTATCCGGGTCTTGGCCTTGCGGAGGTTGAAAAAGAGCTTCTTCTGCGCCGCGGTCGTCCCCATTTTCACAAGCGACCAAGAGCGCAGGATGTACTCCTGAATGGATGCGCGGATCCACCACATCGCGTAGGTCGCGAGCCGGAAGCCCTTTTCCGGGTCAAATCGTTTGACCGCCTGCATCAGCCCCACATTGGCCTCCGACACGACCTCCGCCGTTGGCAGACCGTAGCCGCGATAGCCCATTGCGATCTTTGCCGCGAGGCGGAGATGGGAGGTCACGAGTTGGTGTGCAGCGTCCGTGTCTTGGTGATCGACCCAGGCCTTGGCCAACATGTACTCCTCATCGGGGTGGAGCATCGGGAATTTGCGGATCTCCTGCAGATAGCGTGAGAGGCCCTGCTCGGGCGAGGGGGCGGGAAGACCGGTGTAGCTCATAGCCCTATCCTTGCATCAAGGCTGTGGACGTATGGACGGCGGGCCCCCTGATCAAGTCAGTAAGCTCCGGACGATCCCCCAAGATAGGGTGAGAAGTCTAAACAGTTTGTGAACGGAGCGAAAACGCTAGCCAAAAAGCCGCCCGTGAAGCGCCAGGAAGTCTTCGGGCGGCGGACGCTCAAACGTGATGTGCTCGGAGGTCACCGGGTGGCGGAACCCCAACCGCTCCGCATGGAGGGCTTGACGCTCGAACCCTGCGACCGCACCGGCGAGCGCCGCGGGCGCGCGGCGCGCCCGGCCATAGACCGGATCGCCGATCAGCGGGTGGCCGATATGGCCAAGATGCACGCGGATCTGGTGGGTGCGCCCGGTCTCGAGCTGACATGTCACCTCCGCCGCCGCACCGTCGTCACGTCGGCCGGCAACTCTGAGATGCGTCACGGCATGGCGCCCGCCTGCGCGCAGAACGGCCATCCGCTTCCGGTCCTTCGGGTGTCGACCGATCTCTGCGCGGATTGTCAGACCGCCCTCCCGCACCTCGACGGCCTCAAGGCCCGCGAGACGCCGCGTGGCCGCATCCGGCACGCCCCAGACCAGCGCCCGGTACTGCCGATCAATGGTGTGCTCGGCAAAATCCGCGGCGAGGGACTGATGCGCCTGATCGGTCTTTGCCACCACGAGGAGGCCCGACGTGTCCTTGTCGAGGCGGTGGACGATCCCGGGGCGGCGCGCGCCGCCGATGCCCGACAGGCTCTCGCCGCAATGCGCCAGGAGCGCGTTGACGAGCGTCCCCCGCTCCGCCCCGGGTGCGGGGTGCACGACCAGACCCGCGGGCTTGTTCACGACAATCAGCGCCTCATCCTCGAACACCACGTCGAGCGGGATCGCCTCCGGCGCAACATCAAGCGCGACCGGGTCTGGCACCTCAAGGGTCAGAACCTCACCGGGCGCCACGCGCGCACCGGGGTCGAGCACCGGCTGTCCGGCCCGGCGCACGGCGCCCGCAGCGATCAGCGCCTGGAGACGCGACCGACTGAGCGCGGCTGAGGCTGGCAGCGCCTGCGCGAGTGCCTTATCAAGACGCGCGGGCGCGTCGCCCGGCAGGGTTACAACGAGCGGAGCGTCCATGATCGACGGGGATAGCGAACCAGCGCCGCCTGAACCAGCCCTGCCTGAACCAGCCCCGCTGCGCCGCTTGCGCCGGCTTGTGACGGGCCTTCTGTGGACCATGATCCTCGCCACCGTCACTGTGGCAGTGCTCCTCTCCTGGCGGCTCGCCACATGGTCGCGCGTGTCCTTCCCCGAGACCGCAGCCATCCCGGCCGAAGAGCGCATGATCAGCCTCAGCCTCGGCAATGGCTGGCTTCTCGCCGTCACCGAGGACCCGGAGGGCCGGACCCATGTCCATCGACTGACAGCTGACGGCAGCGAAATCCTGAACAGCATCTCCCTCCCTCCGCTGCCACCCACGCCAGACTGAGGCGTTGCCCAAAAGGTTCACTGGGCTGGCGGCTCTGCGCGCCGCCTGCACGCGAGCGGGAGCGTCCGACGCATCGGCACAGACTGACCGATGACAAAGGGGCCGTGATCCAGCCCTCTTCGCGCGCACGAAGATTCGGGGCGTTCCGCGAGGGGATGGCCGGGGTGTGGTCGACGCCATCCTGTGGTGGCCCCACAGCGGGGCGCTGTGGCGGACCGTTGTGGCTCGCGCACGACGCTTTGCAGTTTCTTCGCGCGCAGGCGTCAGGGATCATCGTCCAGACGCCGCATCAGAGGCTGATGATGGCGGCGTCGTGCTTGCCTCGCCGTGTGTGCGTGTGGATCAACACGGCCCTCTAAAGGGATGGACCGGGTTGCCTGGGGCACTCCTGCGGCCCGGCGACCGAGACCCACGCCGCTCGACTGAGCGACGCCAGGCCACGCAGGGGATGCTCCATCTGGCAATGACCTCGGTGACCTCTGTCCGGGAACGACGCTGATCGCGGCCACGGCCGGCGACCACCGCGATCCGGGACCGCGCCGCCGAGCACGGCGCCTGGGCGACCCTCCCGCCCCGACCGCTTCGGCAAGCGGTTGAGCGACAGCGCACCCTGGTCAGACGTCTCCTCACCCGGATCGACTGCTTCAGGACCTTTGCACGGCGCAGTGAATGCAGACCGGAGAACGTCCCTACTGCCCTCACGCGGCCTGTAGCTCCGATCTGGCCGGCACATCGCAGAGGCCTCGCCCCAGACCATGGTTGAGACCTGCCCAGCGCAAACCGCCGAGCGCCTCTCGCCCTTGACCCGAGACCTCGTGCGCCTTGTGCTTCGGTGGCGGAGGCCGGATACTCCCCACATGAAAATCCCCGAGAGCTTTCTGGCCGAATTGAGGTCTCGCCTGTCGCTGGCGGATGTCGCCGGGCGGGTTGTCACTTGGGATCAACGCCGGTCACAGCCCGCCAAAGGCGACTATTGGGCCCCCTGCCCGTTCCACCACGAGAAAACCGCGTCGTTCCATGTCGTCGATCGCGAGGGGTACTATTATTGCTTCGGATGCCAGGCCAAGGGCGACGTTCTGTCTTTCGTGCGCGAGACAGAGAACCTCGGCTTCCGCGAAGGGGTCGAGCGGCTGGCCGGTCTCGCGGGCCTCGCCATGCCCGAGGTCGATCCGAGAGCAGCAGCGCAGGCCGAGGCAAACCAGGGGCTCTACGAGCTGAACGACGCCGCAGCCCGGTTCTACCAGCGCCAGCTGAGTGCTGGGCCCGGGCAAGCCGCGCGGGACACGCTGACCGGGCGCGGTGTCAGCACGGACACGGTGGCGGCATTCGGCCTCGGCTACGCACCGCGCGGCGGGCGTGCCCTCCTTGAGCACCTGACCGCGCAAGGGGCGGCGCTGGCGGATCTCGTCCGCGCGGGCCTCATCGCGGAGCCCGAGGACGGGCGCAGCCCTTATGATCGGTTCCGCGACCGAATCATGTTTCCGATCCGAGACGAGCGCGACCGGACAATCGCCTTTGGCGGCCGCGCCATGGCCAAAGACGCGCGCGCCAAGTACCTCAACTCCCCCGAGACACCGCTCTTTGACAAAGGACGGACGCTCTACAACCTCCGCGCC
>JBCDHQ010000334.1:0-4750 GCA_038749815.1 Pseudomonadota bacterium
CCGTGATCTGATGCACCGCATCGCGCTTGAACTCGTCGCTGTAGTTGCTTGTCCCCATCGTCGCCTCCTCGGCTCAAAGTAAGGGGGCAAAGCGTCTATAAATCTAGGGGCACCTCACTCATCTCGAGCCACATGTCTGCGTCGACCTCGCTCGAGCACACCATTCCCTGACGATCCCGGGGCGGCGAGAGGCCGCTCTTCGCCGGATCCATGCCTCTCCAGCCGTTCCATCACCGCCCGATCCTCCTCGCAAATATGGCGAGTGAATCTGGAGCATAGGCTTTGTGTAACTGTGGAGCGCCGGATCACCGGCGCTCTCTGAAAGTAATAATCCCGACGGCTGCCGTCGAACTTGCCGCTCTTCAGACAGCAACGCTTGTAGCGCCTGCCCGAACCGCAGGGGCAAGGGTCGTTGCGTCCGAGCTTTTCTTGAAGCTCCACATCGCCCACGCACCGTTTGAATACCGGTTTTGACGCGTGTTTCTGATGGGAACGACTTACGACGCCTAGAAATGACCTCGAAAGGAGGCGCGGTCTTCGGGTTTGATACGTTTGGCCATGATACCCTCCATCATCTGAAATTGCCGGGATGGCACGCCTACATCCTCAAGCGTGGATCACCAAGAGTTTTTCACCAGCATCGACATGGAGTGATCGCGGCGGCCGCTCTCCGGTGGCAAACGAGGTCCGGTCTGTTGGCCTCACGAGATGAAAGCCGTGAGGAGAACGACCATGAAGCCGTATGTCGGCGTGGACGTGTCGCTGAAAAAGGTTTCGGTGGCCGTACGTGGTGGCGCGCGGGTCCGTGCCTTGCGATCCGACGGCTGTCGGCGCTTTCCTTGCAGAGAAGGGTTTGGCGCCAGACCGGATCGTTCCCGAGAGCGGTCAGCTCTCGATCTGGTTGCAGCGATGTCTGGTGAGATTGGGTCTGCCGGCCGTTTGCACAGATGCGCGGATCGCGCAGAAGGCGCTTTCTGCGCGGCTCAACAAGTGCGACGGCGCCGATGCTGAAGGGCTGGCCCAGCTCGCGCGGACAGGTTGGTACATACCTGTCCATCTCCGCAGCGAGGAGGCCAACCGGCTGTGCACCCTGATTGCCGCGCGGGAGCGTCTGATCCGGCTTCGCAAGGACCTCGAGGCCCATATCCGCGGCGTGCTGAAGACCTTCGGCATCCGCATGACCGCCATCGGGCAGGGCCGGTGCCGGCAGGCGTTCCGGGATCTGCGCGCGGCGGCGGGCGTGTCCGATCCCGTTCTCGCAGCCATTGCCGACGGGTTCGTAGCCATGAGACGCTCTGCGCCGCAGCCGAGGCGCCCGAGGACGACCTGAAGTCCATTGCCAGGGACAGCGATCTTGCGCGTCGGTGGATGACGGGTCCGGGCGTTGGGCCGATCGTCTCGCTCAGCTTCATTGCTCTGATTGACGATGCTGATCGGTTCCGAAGGGCTGCGGAGGTGGGCGCGTCTCTCGGGCTCACGCCCAGGCGGGACCAATCCGGCGAGACCGACTGTTCCAGCCGGGTGTCGAAATGCGGGGATGCAGCGATGCGGGGGCTTCTGTTTGAAGCCGCTTCGTGTCTGATCCGACAGGTCAAACGGTTCTCAGCTCTGAAATCCCGGGCTGTTCGCCTGGCCGGCAGACGCGGGTTCAAGAAGGCCGCCGTCGCCACCGCACGCAAGATCGCTGTTCTGATGCTGAGGCTTTGGAAGGATGGACCCGAGTTCCAATGGACAATGGAGGCAAACGCCTGATCTGAGGTTCCGCCGCTGTGCGGAGAGCGACGTCCCCCTCTCGGCGCATCCTGCGGATGCGCCTGTCGGGCAGCGGACGGGACGGAGGTTGGACCGATCTCGCAAAAACGATTGGGGCCCCGGCGCGCCGGCTCACCCCGCAAACGACATTCGGAGACGACCCACCACCGGACGCCATCATGAGGCGATACCCCTCGACCTCGGAGAGACCCATGACCCCGGACGGACATCAGCTCACTCGCTTGACAGAGCCGCGATCAGAGAACCTTTGGTGGGCACGATTGCGAGACGGTTCTCGCCCGTCCACGGCCGGCACGCGGTCGATCTTAGCACCGAGCCCGTCGCTATCGCCGATGCCCACCAGCGCAAGCATCGCCTAGCGACGCTTGTGCCGTTGGCGGTGGGCTGGCCGCAGAAGCTCCTATCCTCTGCACGGTCTCGTCTGGGGGCGGATCCTCTGGGTCGGGGCAGGGCGTTGGGTCTCAGCCCACCCGATCCTGTCGAGGAGAGGCCGCCACTCCGGCGCCGCCGCGGATCGAGGACACCCCTCTGGTCTCCGGGGGCCGGCTCCAACTCCGGTACGCTGAGGCTGGAACCGGATCGGCGAGACGTATCCCTTGGAAACCCGACAGTTGGAAGAGGGCCCTCTTCGCAGTTGCCCTTGGCAAGGGGCCGGCACGTCACATCGGGTTTGGCGCGGGCCGGACTCCAGTCTCATTTGACGAGGCTCACGACCGGTGACACGAGAGCCCGTGCCACACGGCCATGGGCTCGGGCGTTGGTGCGCGCCTTTCGGTCCCGGGACGGTGCGCGGCTCGGGTTCGCTAGCTCGCGGGTGCGGGCACCATTCGATAGGCGGCGCCGTCGACGACCGACAGAAACCAAATCGCCCCGTCCGGGGCCTCGCGGATGTCGCGGATACGAATGAAGTCATCCTGGAACAGACGCTCTGCCTCGCGCACGCTCCCGCCATCGCGCTCAAGCCGCGAAATCATGTCGAACTTGAGCGATCCGACGAAGATGTCGCCCGACCACTCGGGAAAGAGGCGGCCCGAATAGATCATCATGCCCGACGGAGCGATCGACGGATCCCAGTAGAAGGCCGGTTGCTCCATGCCCTCCTTCGTCGTGCCCTCCCCGATTGGAAAGCCCGAGTAGTGCCGTCCGTAGGAAATCACCGGCCAGCCATAGTTGAGACCGGCCTCGGGGCGATTGACCTCGTCGCCGCCGCGTGCGCCGTGCTCCACAACCCAAAGGTCTCCGGCTGCGTCGAGCGCGGCCGCCTGCGGGTTGCGATGGCCATACGACCAGATCTCGGGCCTAGGGCCGGTCGCAAACGGGTTGTCCGAGGGGATGCCACCGTCGCGGGTGACACGGACCACCTTTCCGTTGTGCACATTGAGGTTTTGCGCCTCGCCCCGCGCGCCCCGATCGCCAATGGTCAGAAAGAGAGTGCCGTCGGGGGCCTCAACGATGCGCGAGCCGAAATGCACGTCGCGCCCGCTCCCGGCCGACATCTCGAAAATGACCCGGACATCCTCGAGCCGCGTCGCGTCGTTCGAGAGCCGCGCGACCGCGAGGGCTGTGCCCGCGCCGCCCGGCATTGCCTTCGAATAGCTGAGAAAAATCTCCCGGCTCGCTGCAAAGTCGCGTGCCACCACGAGATCGAGAAGGCCGCCTTGCCCCGCAACGACCACCTCCGGCACACCGGCAAGACGCGTGCCCTCTCCGTCCGACACATGAATGAGGCTGCCACCGCGCTCGGTGATCAGCAGCTCACCACCTGGCAAAAACCCGAGCGCCCAGGGTTGGCGCAACCCCCCCACACGTTCCTCGATCAGAACGGCGCCGGCACTGGTTTGAAGACGCTCCGCCGCGAGGGTCGGCGTCGCAACGCTGAGCAGAACACACAAGAGACGAAGCATGGCAAATCTCCTTCATGGCTGGTTGCGCCTCTACATAGATCGCCCGCCCGATGGGTCCTCTGCCGATGCTGTGAGGTCCGGGCGGCGCTTGTTCGCCTGTTGCCAGGTTTCTCGCGACGCTGTATGTCCACGAGGCCGAGAGTGAGGTCGCCTCACCCGCCGCGTTAGCTCAGCTGGTAGAGCAGCGCTCTTGTAAAGCGAAGGCCGGGGGTTCGAATCCCTCACGCGGCACCACTTGACCCGTTCGCTCCGCCACAGGGTATCGGTGCGGGCCCACGGGATGCCGTCGACCACCGGCCGGTTGCTGCCATAAGGGGCTCCCCGCACAGTCTTGGCCGCCGCTGTCTGGATCACGACCTTTCTTAATCGGTCAGCTCGTGACCATGCATCGGAACCTTTGCGGGCGTGACGCAGACACAGCCGGGGTCGCGGCGCCTCTTTACGAGGACAAGCCTCAGGTCAAGCGGTCATCGAGTCAAAATCGCTGGCGACAGACAGTCAATGGCCTGAGTGGGTGGCGCGCTGCTAGGCTCTCGATGGGTGAGAGCGAGAGGAAGCTGGCCGAGCGGGGCATCGCGGTTCCACTCGGTTTGCCACCGTCGAGGTCGGGTGGACGCACTGTCGTTCGGGGCGGGTCGCGGTGCTTTTGGACACGGAGCGCGCCATGTGGCGGGGCCAGGTCAATCTTGATGTGGCTGAGGCGGCCGCGTGGGCGTTTGAGATAAAGGTGACCGCAACCTCGAAACTCCAACTTGGTGATCTCGATCATGTGCTGCAGGTCTGCGAGATCCGCGCCAGGGTCAGCGCCCATCCTGGGTTTGAACACCCGAGCAAGGTGCGTGGCGCAGCCTTAGATCGGTCCCGCGAGGGCTTCGTCCCTGAGACGGATCGTGACCTGAGCCCCCTTTCGCATCCTCGGCAAGGGAGGGTTCTTGGGGTGATCTGGTGCCCGTCAGGCGGGCTCCCGGGCATGCCTCAGTCTCTCGGCGAGCTCGGGCTGTAAGGCAGTCCCGAGGGCCGAGTGGGGCGGGTTCGTGGTAGTCATCCGCCAGACCGTCAGAAGGGAGCGAGCC
>JBCDHQ010000335.1:0-4742 GCA_038749815.1 Pseudomonadota bacterium
CGCGAGAGAGGACATGTCGCCCGAAGACCGCGCCTTTCAGGACCGGATCGACGCGGGCGAGAAGATCGAGCCCAAGGATTACATGCCCGAGGGCTACCGCAAGACGCTGATCCGCCAGATCGGCCAGCACGCCCATTCCGAGATCGTCGGCCAACTGCCGGAGGGGACCTGGATCACGCGCGCGCCGACCCTCGAGCGGAAGGCAAACCTGTTGGCAAAGGTGCAGGACGAGGCGGGGCACGGTCTTTATCTCTACTGCGCCGCCGAGACGCTCGGCGTGTCGCGCGACCAACTGACGGAGATGCTGCTCGACGGGCGGATGAAGTACTCCTCGATCTTCAACTACCCGACGCTGACCTGGGCCGATATGGGGGCCGTCGGCTGGCTGGTCGACGGGGCCGCGATCATGAACCAGGTGCCGCTGCAGCGAACCTCCTACGGTCCCTATGCCCGCGCGATGGTGCGGATCTGCAAAGAGGAGAGCTTTCACCAGAGGCAGGGCTTTCACATCATGATGTCGATGGTGAAGGGCACGGCGGATCAAAAGCGGATGGCGCAGGATGCGCTCAACCGGTTCTGGTTTCCCGCGCTGATGATGTTTGGGCCGTCCGACAAGGACAGCGTGCACTCGGCCCAGTCAATGGCCTGGAGGATCAAGATCAACACAAACGATGAGCTCCGCCAGAAATTCGTCGATGAGACGGTGCCGCAGGCGGAGTATCTGGGTCTGACCGTCCCCGACGAGGCCATCGCGTGGAACGCGGAAACCGGCCATTACGACTTCACCGAGCCCGACTGGTCCGAGTTCTTCGACGTCATCGCCGGGAACGGCCCGTGCAATGTCGACCGGATCACCGCCCGGCAAAAGGCCTGGGACGAGGGGGCATGGGTGCGCGAGGCGATGCTCGCCCACGGCCGCAAGAAGTCTGCGCGCGCGCGTGCGGCGGAGTGACGGCATGGAGCTCGCGGAGGTCAACATCGCCCGACTGCGCCACCCGTTCGACCACCCGGCAACGGCGGAGTTCGTGGGCGCGCTCGACCGGATCAACGCCCTTGCGGAGCGGATGCCGGGCTTTGTCTGGCGTCACATCGACACTGGCGGCTCCGCCCCACTCAGCGCCGACCCGATGGTGATCACGAACCTCTCCTCCTGGCGCGATCTGGAGAGCCTGAGGCGGTTCGTCTGGGGCACGCTCCATGCGCGCTTCGTTGAACGCAAGGCGGAGTGGTTCGAGGTTTTCGAGACAGTTCACTTTGCCATGTGGTGGGTGCCCCCTGGCCACCGCCCAAGCATGGCCGAGGCCGCCGAACGCCTTGCGCATCTGGAGCAGTATGGCCCCAGTGATCACGCCTTCGGCTGGGACAGCGCGCCACGAGACCCCCACCACAGGGAAGACACGGAGGTCGATGCATGAGCAGCGAGTGGCCTCTCTGGGAGGTGTTCATCCGCGGGCAGCATGGGATGAGCCACCGGCATGTCGGCTCGCTCCACGCGGCCGACGCCGAGCACGCGATCAAGAACGCGCGCGACGTCTACACGCGCCGAAACGAGGGCGTCAGCATTTGGGTGGTGGAGGCCGCGCAGATCGCGGCCTCGAACCCCTCCGACAAAGGGCCGATGTACGATCCGGCGCGGGACAAGGTTTACCGACACCCGACCTTCTATGACATCCCCGACGATGCGGGAAAAATGTGATGACCCACCTCTTTGAGTTCCTCCTCCGTCAGGGCGACAACGCCCTCGTCCTCGGCCACCGCACGTCCGAGTGGTGCGGCACCGCACCCGCCCTTGAGGAGGACATCGCGCTCGCCAACACTGCGCTCGATCTGATCGGCCAGACCCAGCTCTGGCTCGGCTATGCGGCCGAGGTCGAGGGGGCGGGGCGGAGCGCCAATGATCTGGCCTTCCTCCGCGACGCCTATGACTTTCGGAATGCGCTGATGCTCGAGGTGCCGAACGAGGATTTTGGCCGCGCCCTGATGCGTCAGTTTTTGTTCGATGCAGCGCAGGTGCCCTGGCTCGATGCCTTGCAAGGCTCAAGCGACAGCCGCGTCGCCGAGATCGCCGCGAAATCCGTCAAGGAGGCGCGCTACCATCTGGAACGCTCCGCCGACACCGTGATCGCGCTTGGCGACGGGACGGAGGATAGCAACCGGCGCATGGGGGCCGCCCTGACCTATCTTTGGCCCTATGCAGGCGAGATGTTTGCCGACGACAGCACCGATCGCGCGATGCGGGAGGCTGACGTCGCGCCCCTGCCCTCGGAGATCCGGCCGGCGTGGCAGAGCAAGGTGGAGGAGACGCTCGGTCTCGCCTGTCTGACCTGGCCCGTGAGCGATTTTGCGCATTCCGGTGGGCGGAGCGGGGCCCGGCACACGGAGCATCTCGGTCATATGCTCGCGACCATGCAGGTGCTGCAACGGTCCTATCCCGGAGCAGGCTGGTAGATGCCCCTCGACACGGCCATCAGCGAGGCAAAGGTTTGGGCGTGGCTCGACCAGGTTCCTGACCCGGAGATCCCGGTTATCTCAGTCGTCGATCTCGGCGTGGTGCGCGGCGTCGAGGTTGAGGGCGGCGCGGTGACGGTGACGCTCACACCGACCTATTCGGGCTGCCCCGCGATGGCTGCGATCAGCTTGGACGTTGAGACCGCCCTCGCGCGGGAGGGCGTCACATCCGTCACGATCAAAACCCGCATCGCGCCGCCCTGGACAACCGACTGGATGTCTGACGCGGGCCGCGCCAAGCTCGAGGCCTACGGCATCGCGCCACCTCAGGCCGCGGGGGGCCCGAAGCGCTGTCCGCATTGCCAGTCGACAGACGTGGAAAAGGTCAGCCAGTTCGGCTCCACACCCTGCAAAGCGCAATGGCGCTGCCGCGACTGCCTGGAGCCGTTCGACTACTTCAAGTGCATCTGAGACCGCCCGTCATGTCCCGCTTCCATCCGCTGACCGTCACAGACATCCGCAAGACGACGCGAGACGCCGTGGTTCTGACGCTGAAACCGCTCCGGGGCGGGGACTTCACGTTCACCCAGGGACAGTACCTCACCTTCCGCCGCGACTTCGACGGAGAGGAGTTGCGTCGGTCCTATTCCATCTGTTCCGGCACAGATGACGGTCTTCTGCAGGTCGGCATCAAGCGGGTCGCGGGCGGCGCTTTCTCCACGTGGGCCAACACCGATCTGAGGGTGGGCGATGTCCTCGATGCCATGCCACCGACGGGACGCTTCCATATCACAGAGACTGACGCAGCGCCGCGCATCCTTGCCTTCGCGGCGGGCTCGGGCATCACGCCGATCCTGTCGATCCTCAAATCCACCCTCGCGGAAGATTACGGCGCCGAGGTCACGCTGGTCTACGCCAATCGGACCCCGAGTTCCGTGATGTTTCGCGAGGAGCTTGAGGATTTGAAGAACCGCTACATGCGGCGCGTCACGGTGATCCACATCCTCTCGCGGGATGCGCAGGAGATCGACCTCTTCCGCGGACGGATCGACGCTGAGAAATGCGCCCGCCTGTTCGACACTTGGATTGACCTCAGTCGAGTGACAACAGCCTATATCTGCGGACCCGAGGCGATGATGCAGACCGTCGCCAAAGGCCTCAAGGATCACGGGGTCACCCGGGACCGGATCCGGTTTGAGCTCTTTGCCGCCAGCCAACCCGGGCGGGCGGCGCGCCCGGCACCTGAGCACGGCCGTGGAGGCCAGGGCGTGCCTGGCCGTGTGACCCTCGACGGCGAGACCCGAGCCGTCGCCATCGCCGGCGACGCGAGCCTTCTGGAGGCCGCTCTCGCCGCCGATGTCGATGCGCCATTTGCCTGCCGGGCCGGTGTCTGCTCCACCTGCAAAGCCAAGGTGTTGAAGGGCAAGGTTGAAATGGCCGCCAACCACGCCCTCGAAGACGACGAAGTGGACGCCGGCTATGTCCTCACCTGCCAGAGCCGTCCGGTCGGCGCGGAAGAGGTGGTCTGGGACTACGACCGAGCGGGCCATTGATCGCGCGGCCAAAACCGAATGGCGACAAGCCGGGGCGTCAGTGACGATGCGCCAAGGAGATCCGGGAACACGCGAGGTATCAGCGACACCGCTGACGGTTCGCGGACCGATGAACCGGTGACCGATAAGATCCGCGGGGGCGTCCCCGTGGGCCAAGGTGGGCAGCGAGCTTCGCACGCGCATAGAGCCCGAAACGGTAGACAACACCGTCGGAGTGCGGTCGCGGTTCGCCGCAGCGAACAGCGACATCGGCCTGTCCAAGTTCGAGCTTTGCGACACGGATCTCTGCGGACTCGCGGACCATGGCCGCCGGATGATCACGTGTGGGGTTTTCAGCAACGGACCGCCATGGAGCGGGCTTGTCTGGGTCAACCTGCCCGTAGCTGCTTCTGTCGCCCGATCAGCCGTCTCCCCCAGACCCTGAAGCGATTGCCCATCCCCGGTCAGCGTTTCCCAAGCGGGATGACGCACGCAGAGCCTGACCCGCAATGTCCGTTGCGGCGTGTCCATGGTCGTCGCCTTGTGCATCCCAGCGGGGCCACCGTCCTACGCTCTGTGACCTGGCGGTGGACCATCGAGACCGACCGTACTCTTAGTTGACTTGAGGTGCCCCTAGTTTCCTAGACACCAGCCTTCGTCAGTTTCTGCTGTCTGATCTCGAAATCAACGGGCGACAGCATGCCGTTGTTCGTGTGCTTGCGCTTCGGGTTGTAGAATAGCTCGATGTACTCGAACACGTCC
>JBCDHQ010000336.1:0-4734 GCA_038749815.1 Pseudomonadota bacterium
GTCAGCCGAACCGGCGCCTACTTGATCGCGCGCCACATCGGTCTTGTGCGCCAGCGCCAGAATTGGGTGGCATGGCGCCGATCTGCGGCCCTCACCGACTAAAGCCCGTCGGCGTTGGCCTCGGCGAGCGTGATCTCATCGGCCGCGAGCTGTGCGAGCAGCGCGACATGCACATCGAGCGCATCGATCACCCGATAGCCGGGATCAACGCCCTCGAACACGAGGTTGAGGTCGGTCCCGGCGAGGACGACGGCCGCCGCGCCCTCCTCCTCCACCAACCGCCGTCCGGCCTCAATGAAGAGGGTGCGATCGGCCTCCGTTGCGCGCCCAGCCAGCGCCAGGTCCTGATAGGCACCGCCGATCTCGTCAATCCGATCATCGAGCGCCACAGCCTCGGTCTCCGCAAGGGCCCCGTAGAGCCGCGTTCTCATCACCACGCGCGTGCCGAGAAGCCCCACACGGGCAAGCCCCTCGCCAACAAAATAGGCATCGAGCGGTTTGATCGCTGAGACCATCGGCAAGGGCGACCGCGCAACTGTCTCGGCATAGCAAAAATGCCCGCCGATCGAGGTGATGGCCGCGCAATCCGCCCCCGCCGCCTCAAGCCGGGCGAGGAGCGGGGCATAGGTTTCGGCCTGCTCTTCCCTCAGATCGTTGGAGTTGGTGCGGATCAGATCCCGCACCTCCGCCTGCACGATGGTCAATGAGAGAGGCGTCTCCCGGGCCGCCAACGCCGCCGCCAGCCTCTGGTAGTAGACAACCGTGGAGGCGACCCCAATTCCGCCGATCAGCCCGATATGCATGTGCGCCTCACCACCTCCGCTGTCTGCTTGCCGCGACCCATGCGCTCAAGGCCAGATCCTGCGCAACCCCGTGTCAACGCAGAGCGTCGCAAGGCACCCGGCGATAGGGCCGTCCCCCGGCGCGGCCATCCTCTCGGAGCGTGCGGGACTGAGCGACCGAACGGTCAGCCGAGGCTGACAGATGCCGCGCTCTCGGGCAATTCCTCGTCGAAGCAGCGCTGGTAGATCTCAGCGACGGTCTGACGCTCAAGCTCATCGCACTTGTTGAGGAACGTCAGACGAAAGGCAAAGCCGACGGACCCGAAGATCCGCGCATTCTCAGCCCAAGCGATCACGGTCCGCGGGCTCATGACCGTGGAGACATCCCCGTTCATAAAAGCCGTGCGGGAGAGATCGGCGACGGTGACCATGCGGCTCACAGTCTTGCGCCCCTCGGCCGTTGCGTAGTCCGGGTTCTTGGCAAGCACGATCTCTACCTCGGCATCATGGGCGAGGTAGTTGAGCGTCGCAACGAGGCTCCAGCGGTCCATCTGACCTTGGTTGATCTGCTGCGTGCCGTGGTAGAGGCCGGTTGTGTCCCCAAGTCCGACCGTGTTCGCCGTCGCAAACAGACGGAAATAGGGATGCGGGTGGATCACCTCGTTCTGGTCGAGGAGCGTCAGCTTGCCGTCGACCTCAAGCACCCTCTGGATCACGAACATCACGTCGGGCCGGCCGGCGTCGTACTCGTCAAAGACAATGGCGGTCGGCGTCGACAGCGCCCAGGGCAGGATCCCCTGCTGGAACTCCGTCACCTGCTTGCCATCACGAAGCTTGATCGCGTCCTTCCCGATGAGGTCAATCCGGCTGATGTGGCTATCGAGGTTCACACGCACACAGGGCCAATTGAGCCGGGCCGCAACCTGCTCGATATGGGTGGACTTACCGGTGCCGTGGTAGCCTTGGATCATGACGCGGCGGTTGTGGGAGAAGCCGGCCAAAATGGCGAGTGTCGTGTCATGGTCGAAGCGGTAGGCAGCATCGACAGCCGGCACACGGTCAGAGCCCTCGGGGAACCCCTTGACGGTCATCGACGCATCGATGCCGAACGTCTCGCGGACATCGATATCGACCGTCGGTTCACTCGCGATGTCCAGGGTCCCGTCCGCCATGTGCTCCTCCACCTCGTCCCGGCCGTCTTTGACCGAAATCAGAGCGGGTTTCAAGCAAGCCCTTGCCGCCCATCGGATCGCGCATAGCTCATGGGGCGAAGGGAGTGAACATGCCGCAGGATGAGCCATTTTTGATCGCCATTGGCGGGTTTGAGCCCCGCCCGGGTCTCGCCACGCTCCGCTTTCAGTGGCTGGCCGTGCGGAGCTTTCGTCAGGCGCGCCACGCTAAAGGCGTTCGGCATGCCGATGCGATGCGGCGCGGGCGGACTTATTTCTCTCTGACAGTGTGGGAAACCGCCTCGGCGATGAAGGCCTACGCCACGAGCGGCGCACATTTGGAGGCGATGCGCGCCGCCGGATCGCTCGCCCGGTCATCCCGGTTTCACCGCTACTGGGCTGCGGGCGTGCCGGACTGGCCGACAGCGCTCGCCGCCTGGGATGCGGCCGGCCGGGCCGAGGACAAAACCGGGCCTACTGGCGCCTCTTCCGGCGTGGAAGCGAAGCCTCAGGGGTCGCCCCGTCAAGGCACGGCCGCACCTCTTCTCGCCCGGGAGCTCCGCTGAGACTGGACCCGAGGGGGCGAGTGGGCCGAGCTGCGCGAGCCCAAGTGCAGTCCCGCGCCACCGAACACCGCCGGTTGACGTTCTCCGGCTGGGCCTGGTCTTAGGCCAGAGCAACGGCGCCTCGACTGGCCTACACGAGCTGGCCAGCGGAGGGCCCTTCTCGGCCATCCGCACCCGCCCCTCCACGATCCGAAGCTGTCGGTCGCCTCTGGATCGGATGCAAAGGGCGGCTCGGGAGCGAGACAACTCCACATTCCGACACTCCAGTCGGCGATGCTCCTTGAAGTCAGCAGAAGCGGCGGACTGGATGACTGTGGTCCACGACAAGGACGGCAGCGCAGTCGAAAGCGCCAGCCCAAAGGCAGAGCCGGCGATCGGATCCCGAACCGACATCTGCCAGCATCACACGCCCAACGAACGAGGCTGACGGCTGAGAACCAGATGGCGGGGTGTTTACTCCGACCGTCTCGCATCGATCCGCCGGCGAATGCGGCGCACTGCGGCCCAGACGAGGAAGATGATCGGCGGCGTGAGCAATGCGTAGACCGCAACCTCGGCGACACCGACCTGCGCACCGACAGGCTTGACGACGTTCACGGCCAGGTTGACGGCGTAGTAGCTGATGGCCACGACCGACAGACCTTCGACCGTCTCCTGGAGGCGCAGCTGCAGCGCAGCGCGTTCATCCATGCGGCGCAGAACCTCCGCATTTTGCACAGCGGAGGCGACATCGACCCGTGTCCGGAGGAGGTTTGACGCCTGCTCGGCGCGGTTCGACAGCTCCTCAAGGCGCGCTTTCGACGAGCGGCAGGTTCGCATCGCCGGGTCGTAGCGCCGCATCATAAACTCCGCAAAAGTCTGTCGCGACGCGACGCGCTGCTCTCTCAGGACCTCAATCCGCTGGCTGACGATCGCCTCATAGGCCCCGGCCGCACCAAAGCGGAACGCCGACGACGTGAGGAGGAGTTCGATCTCCGCGGCCATCCGCAGCAATCCGTTGAGTGTTTCAACATCGCTCCCGTCTTGGCGCGCCATGCGTCCCACCAGCTCCGAGAGCTCTCGGTTCAGTGTCGCCACTCGGCGCGAGATCTGGCGGGCCACGGGGAGGGTCAGCATCGAGGCCGATTTGTAGGTCTCGATCTCCATCAGCCGCTGAACGATCCGCCCGAGCCGTCGGCTGCCCGTCGACCCCTTGGCGAGCACCAGGAAGCGGACATGCCCGTTCTCGTCGATCCGAAAGTCGCTTGCGATCAGAGCGCAGCGGTCGACCACGCCCGAGACCGCCAGACTTTCGGCCACGAACCATTTCGGCACATCGTCTTGAAGGCGCGCCTCGACCTCCTCCCAATCCTCGGCACGCTCGACGCGCACAAGACAGGAGGTCAGCACCTGGCCCGGCGCGTTGGCCAGCCAATCCCGCGGGAACAGCGCCCAGATCTGGCCGTCAAACGGGGTGTCGGCGACGCCATCTGCGAAAATCGTGTAGGTCACAAACTCCGTGTGCTGTTCCCACTTCAGCGCGCCGCGGCCGAGCGTGACAGTGTGGTGGTTCGCGCCCGGCGCAGGATGGGGAGCGCCGTGCCGATCGAGGAGCTGGATCAGATGCGCCCGATCGGCCTCGCGGTCGCGATCGCCGCCCTCGGGTGGCATGATCGCAACAAACACCGCACGGCAAGGCGCCGTCAGCTCCGGAAAGGGCCGCGCGTGGAGTTCGTTCGAGAGGGCGTAGCGGTCGGGAACGTCAGTCAGTGCGCCTGTGGTCATCTGGCGTCCTTCTCTCTGCCCTCGCCCGCGCAGCATGGTAGCCCTCAAGGCGCGGCTGTCACCCCTCGGCAGCGTGCGGGAGAGGCGGTTCCGGATCCTCCATCCGGCGCGCGCGGGCGCCGGCGCGGCGCGAGAGACGGCGGAGCTCCGCCAAATCGTCCGCCGCCTGGCTCAACCGACGCTCGAGCGCATCGGCCCGGCTGGCAATCGCCTCGGTCTCGGAGAGAAGCGCGCGCGCCTCGACCCGGAGCGCGGCGGCCGACGCCTCCGTCCGGGCCTCGCGGAGGATGCCTCGGAGCGTCGTGAGCGTGGCCATGCAGGTTGTCGGAGAGACAATCCAGACCCTGCGGGCGAACCCCTCCCGCACGAGATCTCCGTGATGGGCGTGCACCTCCGCATAGATCGCCTCCGACGGCAGGAAGAGGAGCGCACCCGCCCCGGTTTCATCGGCAA
>JBCDHQ010000337.1:0-4657 GCA_038749815.1 Pseudomonadota bacterium
GAGCGGCGGAAGAGGATCGTGTAGACCGCCCAGGACATCGAGGCCGCCGTGAACAGGAGATGACCCCGCCACGCGCCCGCCTCGCCCGACAGAAGCGAGGATCCCCCGACGGCGAGCGCTCCGCCGAAGATCAGGGCAAAGCCAACGATACGAAGCCGGTCGAACCGCTCTCCCAGAAAGACGAGTGACAGGAGAGCGACATAGAGGGGCAGCATCGAGGGCGCGAACACGCCGCTGTCGGCCACCGGCGCGTGGCGGAGCCCGGCCGAGAGGAACAGGATAAAGCCGATGCCTCCAAAGGAAGGAATCAGCACGATCTCCATCCAGCCGGCCCCACGCGGGACCACACCGTGGCGCAGGAGCACCGGCAGAAAGAGGATGGCCCCGGTGCCGAACCGGATCAAACCGACCTCAATCTCTGTGAGATAGCCTGTCATCGCAACGCGGGTTACCACGAGGAACGATGACCAGATCAGCAATGTCACTGCGAGGGCGACACGTGCCCGCCAGAGCGAAGGTTGGTCAGGGGACGTCATCCGCCTCGGCGCCACGGGTCACTCGATTTTGCCTCAGGTTGCGCTGGACCTCCCCGTTTGTGCAACGCTAAATGGTCGACACTCTTTGAGATAGCGTATGCCTCAGATTAAGAAAACCGAGCGTGCCGTGGCCCGCGAAATCAGCTACGCCCACTCCGCCCAGACCCGGGCCGGGCGAGGCTTGATCCGTTTGACTGAGAACCTGACCGGACGGATCAAGCTGATCCGGATGGCGCGCGGATACGATGACGAGGTGCGCGCGGGCCGCGACTTCTGGGAGGTGATGGTTGAGCGCTACGCGCTCGGCCTGGATGTGCGCGGCGGCAGCCTCGACTCAATTCCGCGGACCGGGCCGCTGGTGGTCATTTCCAATCATCCCTACGGCATCCTCGATGGCTTGATGCTTGGATACATCTTGAGCCAGACGCGAGGCGATTTCCGCATCCTCGCGCATCAGGTGTTTCGGAAGGCCGAAGATCTCAACCGGATCATCCTGCCGATCAGCTTTGACGAGACGAAAGAGGCCCAGCGGCTCAACATCGAGACCCGAAAGATAGCCATTGGCTATCTCTCCGAAGGGGGCGCGATCGGCATTTTCCCGGGCGGCACAGTCTCGACCGCGCTCCGCCCGTTCGGTCGGCCGATGGATCCGTCCTGGCGGCGCTTCACCGCGCGGCTGATTGCGAAATCGGAGGCCACAGTGGTCCCGATCTTTTTCGACGGACACAACAGTCGTCTCTTCCAGATCGCGAGCCATGTGCACTACACGCTCCGCATGGCGCTGCTGATCAACGAGTTCAAAGAGAAGGTCGGCGAAAAAGTCCCCGTGGTCATCGGAGCGCCGTTGCCGCCGGAGGAGATTGCAGCGCGCAGCAACGACACCGGGGCCCTGATGGACTATCTCCGGATGTCGACCTATGGCCTCTCGCCTGAACCGATCAAGGATATGGGCTACGGCTTTGAATTTGAATGACGGCGCCGAGGAACACGCGCAATCGGCACCTGACGCCTGAGCTGAGCATGGACATCCGCCGGCCCGCTGCATAGATCGCCTCACAAGGAGGGCGCGATGATGGACGTGGCGCGGATCGCAATTCTGGGGGCGAGTGGGTATACGGGCGCTGAGCTCGTTCGCCTGATTGCTGGGCATCCTCGGATGGAGGTGGCCGCGCTCGCCGCCGACCGACGTGCCGGCGCCGCGATGGGCGAAGTGTTTCCGCATCTCGCGCATCTCGATCTGCCGCAGCTTGTGCGGATCGAAGAGATCGACTTTGCCGAGATCGACCTCGCCTTTTGCGCCTTGCCCCACGCCACAACCCAGGAGGTCGTGTCGGGCCTGCCGCGCGATCTGAAGATCGTTGACCTCTCGGCAGACTTTCGGCTGACCGACCCCTCGGCCTATCAGCACTGGTACGGTCGCGCTCACCAGGCGCTCGATCTGCAGGCTGAGGCCGTCTACGGGCTCACTGAAGTCTACCGTGCGGAGATTGCGGCGGCGCGGCTGGTGGCCGGCACGGGGTGCAATGCAATCGCTGGCGTGTTGCCGGTGCGCCCACCGCTCGCGGCGGGTGTGATCGATGTGGACGAGATCGTGATCAGCCTTGCCTCCGGCGTCTCGGGCGCCGGGCGCGGTGCGAAGGAGGGGATGCTCCACGCCGAGGTCTCGGAGGGCTTTCACCCCTACGCCGTCACCGGGCACCGCCACATAGCGGAGTTCGAGCAGGAGTTCTCGCGCGCCGCCGGACGCTCCGTCACGTGCACGTTCATGCCCCATCTCGTGCCCCAAAACCGCGGGATTGTGGCCACTTGCTTTGTGAAGGGGGAGGCCGCGTCGGTTCACGCGGCCCTTGCCGACGCCTATGCAGACGAGCCCTTTGTGCGCGTTCTCCCGATGGGGCAGGCGCCAGCAACGCGGCATGTCCGTGGGTCCAATCTCTGTCTCATCGGGGTCGCCGCGGATCGGCGCAGCGGGCGGTCCGTCGTGTTCTCGGCCATCGACAACCTGATGAAGGGCGCATCGGGGCAAGCGGTGCAGAACGCAAATCTCATGCTTGGGCTCGACGAGACCGCGGGCCTCACTGCCGTGGCGGTCTTTCCCTGATGGCGGCGGGTCTCAAAAAGCGGCGGCGCATGCAGATTGCGGTGATTGCAACGGTGCTGCTCGCGGTGGCGACGGCCCTGGTCATCGTGGGCGCTCGGGACGCCTTTCAGTTCTTTCGCTCGCCCGCGCAGATTGCAGAGGACCCGCCGCGCCCGGGGGAGCGGTTTCGCCTGGGCGGTGTCGTCAAGGCCGGAACCTGGCAGCAGGGCGATCCGCACGAGTTTGTCGTGACGGACTTCGACGCCGATTTTCCGGTGCGCTACCGCGGCATTCTGCCGGATCTTTTCCGCGAAGGGCAAGGCACCATCGTGACGGGGGAAATTGAGGGTGGGGTGTTCGTCGCCACCGAGGTTCTGGCCCGCCATGATGAGGACTACATGCCGCGCGAACTCGCCGATGCGCTCAAAGATCGCGGTGTGTACCGGGACGGTGAGGTTACACCGGTGCCCACGAACTGACGACCCTCTGCTGCGCACAGGCGGCCGATTTAATCCCCCCGCTGGTCCCACCGACGCTCAGGGGCGGTCAGATGTCCCGGCCGAGACGCGGGATGCGATCGGGGTCGACGCCGGGCTCGATGGTCTTCCACGCCTCATCTGCGGTGCGCCAATGGCGGAGGTCCGGACCGTAGATCTTGCCGATCTTGGCGCGCAGATGATCCGTCAACAGCATATCCCTCGACAAAGGCCGCTTCGATCGGTTCCGGTTCTTAACGGCGGCCATCTGGGTCGCAATGTCGGGAATGGCGCGCTCCGCGAAGATGGGCAACTGCCGGTCAAGGTCGTTCAGCGTCAGCACTTTGAGACCGAGCGGGCGCGCCGTGCGGATGTAGAAGGTCTGGCGTCGCCAATGCTTGTTGACCTCATGCTCCGTCTCGTGACGGAGGTTTTTGCGGAGCCAATCGAGGAGGGCATCGCAGTTTCGACGGTGCCCCTCGAGATCGTCATCTGGGATCGTCAGATTAAGACTGTCGGCCATCAGGTCGCGAAACCAGGAAAAATCATGCCCGGTGCGGTTCGCCACCTTCTCAAAGTAGAACGAGACGAAGCGATCGACGGGGTTGCGCAGGATGATAAAGGCGAGGGGGTTCTGGCGCACCTCCTCCACAGTGGCCCCATCGCTCCGCGCGATGTTCTCAACGTCGCGGTGGATCGTCGAACCGGCCTTATGCTCTTCCCCGCGGTCGAGGTACCAGAGCAGGCTCTTCATATAGGTCGTGCCGCATTTCAGGATCGAAAAATAGCTGAGCCCGGTGCTGCGTGAGACGTAGAGCCGCTCCGGCACATCGCGGCGTTTCTTGCGCGGTTTGGCGTCGAGGGGTGCGGTGTCCGTCTCCATCGGTTGCCTTTCCTCGGATAAGGCCGCCAAGCGACCGGATTGCGCGCGTCCTAGTCCGGCGACCCTTGAAATGCAAGTCGGGTCCTGCGGCATGTGGCCGATTGCGGGCGTTGCCTGCGGGCCCTATTTGTTGGGTATGATAGCTGAGCTTGGACACTTCGCCCTCGTTCTCGCGCTCGGCGTGGCGCTTGTTCAGACTGTTGTGCCGCTGGTGGGCGCGCAGGCAGGCTGGGGCAATTGGATGCGCGTTGCCTTCCCCGCTGCAAACCTTCAATTTCTGCTGACTGGGCTGTCCTTTGCAGCGCTCGTGACGGCGTTTGTGACCTCGGATTTCTCTGTCGCACTTGTGGTCGATAACTCGCACAGCGCCAAACCGTTGCTCTACAAAATCAGCGGAACCTGGGGCAACCATGAGGGCTCCCTTCTCCTCTGGGTGTTCATTCTCGCACTCTTTGGGGCGACCGTGGTGTGGTGGGGGCAGGAGCTGCCTTTGGCGCTCCGTGCGCGCGTTCTGGCCGTTCAGGGCTCGATCGGCGTCGCGTTCCTTGCGTTCCTGCTGGTGACCTCGAACCCGTTCCTGCGGCTCGAGCTGCCCCCCTTCGATGGGCGCGACCTCAATCCGCTGCTCCAGGACCCGGGTCTCGCGTTCCATCCGCCGTTCCTCTATCTCGGGTATGTTGGC
>JBCDHQ010000338.1:0-4624 GCA_038749815.1 Pseudomonadota bacterium
CGGCTGCCGGGTGCCGCGGCGGGATCCCAGACAAAGGACATGCCGGCAACCTGCGGGAAACGGCCAGCGCCATCCTCAACCTGGCTGACGCCGTTCTCAAGGGCGGCGAGCAGGACAGCCCCCGTCACCTGGAACGTCGAGAGCGTGTTCTGAAACGGCAGAACCGTCAGCACTTCGCCCATTGTCACCGGCCCGGCGTCGATCGACGCGCGGAGGCCACCACCGTTCTGAAGCGCGATTTGCACCCCTTGATCGCGCACCCGGTCGAGCATCGCGTCGGCGACGAGATTGCCCATCTCGCACTCCTCGGCGCGGCAGACAGAGCGATCCCCTTCGATCGGTGCGGCGCTTTCTGCGACGACCTCGGCCCGGATCTCCTCGATCGGCTGAGCAAGCTCGGCGATGCGCGCGACAGTGGCCGCATCCTCCTCGACGGAGGCGTCGAGAAGGATCGGCTCGCCCTCCGCCGCCGTCAAAACACCTGCATCGTCGAATGTGACGGTCAGCTCTCCGAGGAACTTGCTGTAGGCATAGGCCTGAACGATGGCTGTGTTGCCGACCATCGTAGGCGACGGCCCCGCCGCGTCGTCGTCACTGTTGGAGAGCAGCGTGTGGGAGTGGCCGCCGATGATCACGTCGATCTCTGGCACCGCCTCGGCGAGTTCAAGATCGACGGGCAGGCCGGAATGGCTGAGGACGATGATCTTGTTGACGCCGGCCGCCGTCAGCGCCTCGACCTCAGCCTGAGTGGCCGCAATCGGGTCGGTGAAGGTGACATTGGGTCCGGGGCTCGAGAGCTCCGCATTGTTCTCAGGCGTGAGACCGATGAAGCCAAGCTGCTCCCCCTCGACCTCGAGCACGACGGAGCCCGGAACGGCACCGGCGAGCGCGGGTTCGTCCGCGAACTCGGCATTGGCCATCAGGACCGGAAAGTCGACCGCGTCGATGAACTCCCGCAGGATTTCGGGGCCGTGGTTGAACTCGTGATTGCCGATCGCCATCACGTCGTAGTCCATGATGCCCATGATCTCGGCCGAGGCTGCGCCGCGATAATAAGCGTGGATCAGCGTGCCCTGGAACTGGTCGCCCGCATCGACAAGGATCGACGTGTCGGCGCGTGCGCGCGCCTCCTCGACGGCGGTCACGAGGCGGGCGGAGCCGCCAAAGCACTCTCCCGCGGCATTGTCTTCGGCGGAGCAGGTGCTGTCGAACCGGCTGATCGGCTCGAACCTCGCGTGGAAGTCGTTGGTGTGGAGAATTGTGATCGTGAAGTCGGCGAGCGCGGTCGTCGCGCTGAGCGCCAGGGCGCTCGACGTGAGGAAGAGGGAGATGGGTTGCATTGGCAAATCCTCTGGGATGAAGTGTTCGCTGGATGAGTTTGAGCGATAGCGCCAACAAATGACAATTCTAATCGAATACGGGCAAGGTGCATCTCTGCGGCGCTCCGACAGCACGGATGCGGCTCTTCGCGCCGTCGGGCACGCGCTCTGGCGCACGTCGATCCAGGTGGCGGATGCCTTTGGACAAAGCCGCGACGCGATGCGCATCCGGGCTGAGATCGGCGTGCCCGCGCCCGAGACCGTCGACACGGCACGGATCGCGGCGGCGTTCCCCTACGGAGAGGTCGAGGTGGTTGTCCAGGCGGGCGGTCTCCTCCTTCCGAAGGCCGGGGGTGGGGCCACGCTGATGGCGCTCGCCGCCCTCCACGTGGATCTGGCATGATCGCGGAGGTGCGCCTTGTAGTGGCGCTCGGCTCGGGCCGGGACATGGGCGATCCGGCTCTGGCGGCGGACCAGGCCGTGGCCAATGCCCTCTCCGGTGTTTCGATCCAACGGCTCGATCCCGAAGCGCGGATCGTTCTGACCCTCGGGCTGCCGGAGCCCGACGCCCTCGATCCGACATGGACGCCGAAGACACCCTTCGGCACGGTCAGCGTTCAGTCTTCCCCGGGTGGCTTGACCCTCACCTCCGGCGAGATCATGGTCGCCGCCGCCCTTGAAGTGTTTGTGCCTCGGCGGACATGAGCGCGCTGGTCAAGGCCCGGAGAGGGGCGTAAGGTCAGAGGGCTCCGAAGGCTCTCGCCCCTATGTCTCCACTCCGCTCGATCGGTCTCAAGATCCTCTCCGTTGCCTCCTTCATGGTGATGGCAACGCTTGTGAAAATCTGCGCCGCGGCCGGGGTGCCGGGGGGCGAGCTCGTGTTCTTTCGCTCCGCTTTCGCCATCCCCGTGATCTTTGTGTGGCTGGCGCTCCGCCACGACCTGGCCCACGGGCTCGAGACAAAGAACCCGTTTGGACATGTCTGGCGCGGTCTTGTTGGCGCGGCCGGGATGGCCTGCGGGTTCACCGCGCTCGGCCTTTTGCCGCTGCCGGAGGTCACTGCGATCAGCTACGCGACACCGATCCTCATCGTCATATTCGCCGCCATGTTTCTCGGTGAGACGGTGCGGGTCTATCGTCTCTCGGCCGTTCTGGTGGGCATGCTCGGCGTGGCCATCGTCCTCTCGCCCAAGCTCTCCGTCGACGCGCTCAGCCAGGCCGGCAACGCCGAGGCGCTCGGCGCCGTGATCGCGCTCATGGGCGCGACCTTTGCCGCGCTGGCGCAGGTGTTCATCCGACGTCTGACAGAAACCGAGACGACGCCCGCGATCGTCTTTTACTTCTCGCTCTCGACAACGATCCTTGCCCTTTTCACGATCCCGTTCGGCTGGGTCATGCCGGCGCCCCTGATCCTGTTGGCGATGGTCGCATCCGGTGTCTTCGGTGGGCTCGGCCAGATCTTTCTGACCAGCGCCTATCGCGGGGCGCAGGCGTCTTTGATAGCGCCATTCGAATATGTTTCCATGCTGATGGCCCTCGGCATCGGCTATGCGGTGTTCCAGGAGGTGCCGACCCACCAGACCTTGGTCGGTGCGGCGATCATCATGGCGGCCGGGCTCTTCATCATCTGGCGCGAGCGTCAGCTGGGCCTTGTCCGTGGCAAAGCGCGCCCAGCCATGACGCCGCAGGGTTGACCCCTGCCCGCGAGAGCGCGACAACCCCGTGATGAGAACCTACAAGATCCTCCGCGCCGCCGAATGGGCGGCGTTCGAGGCCGCCGGGCGGACCGACGGTGCCCCGATCGATCTTGCAGATGGCTTCATCCATCTCTCTGCCGCCGATCAAGTCGAAGAGACCGCCGCGAAGCACTTTGCAGAGGCCGAGGGGCTCTGGCTGTTGGCGGTTGAGGCCGCGGATCTGACATGGGAGCCGTCGCGGGGAGGCGCGCTCTTCCCGCATCTCTACCGCCCGCTCGAGGCGCGGGACGTGGTCTGGAGCCGCCCCCTGCCGCTCGGACCCGGCGGACACGATTTCACGGGGCTCTTGTGAGCGGCTTTGTCGAGCGGGCTGGCCTTCGCCTTCTTCAGAGGATGGAGCCCGAGCGCGCGCATCACGCAGCGCTGACCCTCTTGAAGCTCGGCCTCGCACGGGCGCCGGTCTGCTCAGGCCATCCCTGTCTTGCGACCGAGGTCGCGGGCCTCCGGCTCAGCAACCCAGTGGGCCTTGCGGCCGGGTTCGACAAGGACGCAACCGCGCTGCGCCCGCTTCTCAGGAGTGGGTTCGGGTTTGTCGAGATCGGCGGCGTGACCCCGCGTCCGCAGCCCGGCAACCCGCGTCCGCGGGTGTTTCGGCTGACCGAAGACCGGGCGATCATCAATCGTTTTGGCTTCAACAGCGCGGGCATGGATGTCGTGGCGGAGCGTCTGGCGCGGCGCCCGAAACAGGGGATCCTCGGGATCAATCTCGGCGCCAACAAAGACAGTGTGGACCGGGCGGCCGATTACGGACTGGTTCTGTCCCGGTGCGGGGCGCATGTGGACTTCGCGACAGTCAACGTCTCCTCCCCCAACACGGAGCGGCTGCGGGACCTGCAGGGGGCAGACGCACTCTCAGCGGTACTCGATGTGGCGCAGGCGGCCAATGCGGGGCTTGCGCGGCCGGTCCCTTTGTTCATCAAGATCGCCCCGGATCTCGGGCCGGCGGAGCTCGACGTGATTGTCCGTGTGGTCGAGGCCGCGGACCTCTCAGGCATCATCGCGACCAACACCACAACGGAGCGTCCCGCCCTTCGGAGCGCCGCCCGCGCTGAGCTCGGTGGCCTCTCCGGCGCCCCTCTCCGCGCGCGGGCGACCGAGACCATCGCGTCGCTCCGCGCCCGCACCGCGCTGCCCCTGATCGGCGTTGGCGGCATCGCCTCCGCCGAGGACGCCCTCGCCCGGCTCCGCGCCGGGGCCAATGCGGTGCAACTCTACACCGCGCTCGTCTTCAGCGGGCTCGGGCTCGTGCGCCGGATCCTCGCCGGTCTGGAGGACGAGCTCTCCGCACGCCGCTCCCAGAGTGTAGGGCTCAAAACCTAGGTCACCAAGGACGCCGGCAGCCGCTGACCGGTGTTTCATCCTGTCTGGCCAGGTGTTTCGCGGCGTTACTTCTGCCGGATGCGCTGCTCGCGTGGGGTCAGACAGTGTTTTACGACAGGCGCGCTCTGCCGGTGCGATTGGCGATCATCCTGCAGATCTGGCGCGAGGACATGACCATCTATGAAACCGAGAAAGCACACCTCTAAACGAACAATCCCACCACTTGCC
>JBCDHQ010000339.1:0-4544 GCA_038749815.1 Pseudomonadota bacterium
CAAGTCGAGGGGCGAGTCGAGGCTTGTCAGCACCACCTCGGTCACGGTCAGCTCATCGCCCTCGGGATCGGTGACATTCGCGTCGCTCCGAAGGTTGATCTCGACCGTCCCGCTTCGGTCGCTCACCGGCGGCGCCGCAACCGCCGCGACGACAACCGGATCGTCATCGACCGCCTCGATTGTCAGCGTCACGATCGCGGCCGAGGTCGCCGTCCCATCGGTGATTTCATAGATAAACGTGTCGGTCCCGAACCCGTCCGTCCCGCTCGGATCGCCCGTCGCGTTCTCGTCGGGCTCGTAGACAAAGACCGTGCCCTCGGCGAAATCGACCGTCGGATTGCAGTCCCCGCCGAGCTGCGTTCCACCGCTGTCGAAGAGACGCACGCAGCCAAACCGCGGGAAAGTCGTGATCCGCCCGGTCAGAGGATCGCTGTCCGGATCGGCATCGTTGGACAGAAAGTCGAGCTCACCCGTCTCGGTGTCCTCGACCACGTCAAACCCGTCGGCCACAGCCACGGGCGGCTGATTGGTGCTCGCCGCCGGCACCGAGAGCGTGAAGGTCGCCGTGTCGCTTTCGCCATCGTCGTCGGTCAGTGTGAAGGTAAACGTCACCTGGGTCGCCGCCGCCGGCAGCGGGCTTGGCGGCGTGTAAGTGAAGCTCCCGTCGGCCGAAATTGCAGAGAGCGTGCCAAGATCGCCCGCCCCGCCGCTCAGCGCGCCGGCCGTGATGCCGGTGATCGTCCCGTCGAGATCCGCGCCCCCGGCATCCAGCCCCGGGGTCACATCGCCCGAGAGCACCAGCCCCTCGTCCGTGTCGGTGCCGTCAACCTCCACCGGCGCGCCGGCATCCTCCGCCTCTGGCGGGATGTTGTCGAAAAAGAGCGAGATCCGGTTGGCCGACGCGTCGGTCGTGTAGACCGCGCTCGGCTCGGTCCCGCTCACGCTGACGAACCGGAACCCTCCGTCGTTCACCGGCGAGAAGCTCAGCACGAGACCTGTGCCCGCGCGCCTGAGATCGCCAAGCTCCTCCGCCGTCAACGCAATTGTCAGCGCCGTGAACTGGTTCGCGCCGCTGGTCGACGAAAACGCCGTGCCTGTGCCCGTGACGGCATTGGTGGTGAGCCCCGAGGGGAACGGTCGGGTGTTGCCCTCTTTCGCCCGACCCGCATCGAAGGTGACACCGATCTGGAAGGGCGCATTGATGTCGGAGGTGAAGCTCGAGACGGCGGGCAGATCGACCGCGTCGCCGGGCTCGGCCGAGACCCCGCCGATCGAGGTGATCTCCGGCGCATAGGCCTCGGTGCTCGCCGAGGAGAGCCCCGCGTCGAGCTGGTCCATCAGCGCATTGATCGCGGCCTCCGTGTTGTTGCTGGCATCGGGCGTGATCGCGGCCAGATCGCTGGCCCACTCGAAGTTCCAGATGCTTTCGGTGCCGTCATAGACACCCGAAACCGAAGGTGTGACGGAGTGACACGATCCAGCACAGGTGCCGCTGATCCCGTAGCGCTCGTTTCCAAGGGCGCTGATGATCCCTGTGGCATGAGCGCTTGTGCAGGCACCCATGACCACGCCCATCAGGACGAGCGCTAAACGTGTCATACTTCCCCCCTTGCCTAGGCCGCGACGGCCCTCGGTTCGCCCCTCATCGGGGCGCAGTCTTCTTTTTTTGGATACCTGCCGGTCTGTGTGTCGCTGCACGCTGACCAAAACTCGATCCACTCTCTACCCATTCCGCGGTGCCTCAGTCCCAAGCGCCGCCGCCGCCTCCGCCACCGCCACCTCCACCGCCACCGGAATCGTCGTCGTCCCCGCCGCCACCCGAGGCTGGCCTCGGCCGCGTCGTCGGCTGCGCTGGCGTGGCGCGCGGCGCGGGTGCCGCCGGCGTCGGTTGCGCTGTCGGCGCCGCACCACCGGCATTGACCCGCAAACTCTCCAGCAACGCCACCGACACGAACCCCGTCGGCGTCACACCGATATCCGTCTGGTAGGCCCGGATGGCAGCCCGGGTGTCGCGGCCGATCACGCCGTCGGGACGCGAGCCGAGATACCCAAGCCGCCGCAACAGCGTCTCGATCTCCAGCCGCGCGGAGCCGCCGACCTCCTGGTCGGCGCTCGGCCAGTTTGCTGTGGTGTAAATCGTCCCCTCAAACCCCGGAGGAGCACAGGCGGCGAGAGCACTCATCGCAACAGCGGCAAACACCGCAAACACTCGACTTGAACCGATCACACGCACTCTCCTCTCGCCACGTTGGAGCAGAGCACAGAGCCGGCTCACGAAAAAGTGCCGAAACCAACATACAATGTGACGTGAGGGAAGTTTGACACGGTCCGCGTCTGAGCGCGGCCCTCAGTAAAGGTCCGGCCGGAACGGCGAGGCCCGCCAGTAGAGCGCTGCGAGGGCCAGAACACGCGCCACCGGATCGTCACCGGCCGAGGCTGCGCCAAGCGCGGCGAGCGCCGCCCGGCTCTGCGGTCCGAACTGGCCGTCGACCACCACATTCTGGCCAAGCTCCGACAACAGCCGCTGCGCGCCGGCGTCGATCTCGCGCCGCGGGAGACCCTGCAATACCTGGCGCGCGGCCTCCTCCGCCCCGTCATTCCTCAGCGCCATCGCCTTCGCGGCCCGCACCGCCGCATCGCCCACCACAAAACCCGATGGAGCGCGGTTGGCGATGATCCAGGCCGCATTCGCGCCGCCCCAGGCATCGCCCCGCTCAAGCCCGATGTCATACCATTCGACGGCCGCGGTGTAGTTCGGCCGCCCATCGATCTGTCCGGAATTGTACATCCGACCGATGCTCGAGGGCGCCGTCGGATGCCCCTCATCGGAGGCGCGCCGGAACCAGTCGAAGGCCGTCGCGTTGTCCTGCGCGACACCGCCGAGGCCGTTCAGATGCAGGAACCCCATATTCGCGTAGCCATAGATGTCCCCGCGTTCGGCCGACGCGCGCAGAAAGCTCACGCCCCGCTCGGGTGAGTGGTTCGGGCCGTCCTCGTCGAGGAAGTAGAGCCCGAGCGCATTCATCGAGAACGTGTGGCCAAGCTCGAGCGAGCGCATCAGGAGCTCGAACCCGATGGTCCGGTCGCGCTCGCTCGCGCCGAACTTCAACATGTCGAGCCCGAGGGAGTGCATCGCATATGGATCCCCGAGCGCCACCCCTTCCTCGAAAAACCCGAGCGCATCCGCGGGCGCCGCGCTCCGCGCCTGACCCTCGGTTGCCTGACGCCGGTCGATGATCAGCGCACCGAGCGCGTGAAACGCGCGGGCATGGCGAAGTTGCGCGGCCGTCTGAAACGCCCGCTCCGCCGCCTCGAAATCGCGCAATGCCAGCTCGGCCCGCCCGAGCTGGTAGTGGAAGCGCCCGACATCCGGTGCCGCCGCCACTGCCGCGAGGCAGGCGGCGCGCGCCGCCTCGGGCTCAATCTCGTTCGGGTACCGCGCGACCCCAACGCCATCCGCGTCCAGATGGTCGCCGGCGTGAAAGTCGCACGGATCGATCTCGAGCTGGACTTCGACCTCCCGCGCCTCGCCGGCCACAGTGACCGAGAAGCTGTCGGCGATCACGGGCGCCTCGAGCCCCGCCGCGCGCTCTCGATTGACGGCGGGCTTGTAGACCATCCGGTCGAGCCGCAGCGTCGCGGCGTTCAGCAGCACAAGCCCCCGCGTGCCGGAGCTCGGGAGCACCTCCATCAGCCGGCCCCGCTTGGGCGACTGGCTGACATTGACCAGCGATCCCGGCGCGACGGAGAGCGTGTCCGCCAAGTGCGCGCCGACCGGCACCGCATCGCTCAGCGGCGTCCGCACGGTGATGTCCGACGCATCCGACGTCACGGTCACAGTGTCGTCCAGAACCGCGGCCACGGCCGATGCCGCATCCCCGCTCACCGTGCGCCCGGGCAGCGGCGCCCGCGCCCCGAGCGGCCCCCCGCCCAGAAACACCGGCTCGATCAGCGACGATGCCTCCCAGGGGAGCTGCAGGCCTTCCGTCCGCTCGTAGACCTCCCGGCGCACGCTCTTCATCAGTGTGTCGACGGGCTCCCCCCGCTCACGCGACGCGATCTCGACAAAGGAGGCCGTGAAGGGGCTGTTCCCGGCCTCCCCGCCGTCATAGGCAAGCGCCCCGGGCGAGGTCGAGAACACGAGGAGGGAGTTGATCGGCGCCCGCTCTGCCGCAAAGCCGTCCTGCGCGGTTGCCTCAATCTCGGCCAGCCCGACGACCCCGGTCCGCCCCGCAAACGGGTTGTCCCGGCAACTGTCGAGGATCACCACCATTGAGCGGGCGCGCGATCCCATGATCTGCAGAACACTCGTCAGCGAGACCGCCTCGAACGGGACGTCATAGGCCGTCTCCAGCGCCACATCCGTCGGCATCAGGAAATTCTCGTCGCCGATCTGGACGCCGTGCCCCGCAAAGTAGAACACCACATCCGTGTCGGGCTGCACGTCGAGCATGAAGCTCTGCATCGCCTCCTCGAACTCACGCTTGTCGAGCTCGTAGCTGTCGAACACCGTGTATCCGATCTCGCCGAGGAAGGTGGCGACG
>JBCDHQ010000340.1:0-4516 GCA_038749815.1 Pseudomonadota bacterium
ATCAAATTGAGGTAGGAGGGAGAGATGCCCGCGGCTTTCGCCAAAGCGGTCTGACTGATGCCCACCCGGCGGCGCACATCCCGGATCCGCCCGCCTGTGGATGAGCTCGTCATTCAGAGTTGCCTCGCTCGGGTCTGGGTGTCATTCGGACACTTGCGCGACGTCTTCAATCGTTTCACCATTTGCAGGACGGTGCAAGCGCGGCCCCGTGCTGCCGAAACCGCTGGCAAACTTGCTTGAGATCAATGGCTGCGCGGGGCAAAGGTGCTTCGCAGGGATGTCGGTACGAGGCTCGGTCGTGTGCACCGGCGGCACGCGGCCCGGCTCGGGCGCCGGAGCCGGTGCTGTCCCGAGAGGGCGGCCAAAGAGAAACGTAAGGGAGATGACATGTCAGATGCGATGGGTGCGCCGGGCGGGGTCGAAGGCCGCGCCTGGCACGCGGATGCCGAAACATATGCAACGATGTACGCTGCTTCGATTGCGGATCCGGTGGCCTTTTGGGGGGAGCACGGCAAGCGCCTCGACTGGATCAAGCCTTACTCTGTCGTCAAGAACACGACCTACGACCACCCGGACATCTCGATCAAATGGTTCGAGGACGGTACGCTCAACGTTGCGGCCAACTGCATCGATCGCCACCTTGCGACGCGCGGCGACCAGACCGCCATCATTTGGGAGCCCGATGACCCGGCCGACCCAGTGCTTCATATCACCTATCGGGAGCTTTTTGAGCGGGTCTGCAAGTTTGCAAACGTTCTAAAGGCGCTCGGGGTCGAGAAAGGGGATCGGGTGGCAATCTACCTGCCCATGATCCCCGAAGCGGCCTATGCGATGTTGGCCTGCGCGCGGATCGGTGCGGTCCACTCCATTGTGTTTGCGGGGTTCAGCCCGGATGCACTGGCCAACCGGGTCGACGATTGCCGGGCGAAAGTGGTGATCACGTCGGACGGGGCCCCGCGCGGCGGGCGGACGACGAACCTCAAGGACAATGTCAACCAGGCGCTCGTCCACACGGCCATGGATCCCAAAGTCCTTGTCGTCAAGCGCACGGGCCAGCAGGTGGCCTGGGTCGCCGACCGCGACCACTGGCTCCATGAGATGGAGGCGGACGTCTCTGCGGACTGTCCGGCGGAGGAAGTCGGCGCGGAGGACCCTCTCTTTGTTCTCTACACCTCCGGCTCGACGGGGAAGCCGAAGGGGGTGGTGCACACGTCTGGGGGCTATCTCGTCTACGCGGCGATCACCCATCAATACGTGTTCGACTACCAGGAGGGTGACGTCTTCTGGTGCACCGCGGATGTCGGATGGGTGACGGGGCACAGCTACATCGTCTACGGGCCGCTGGCCAACGGTGCGATCACCCTGATGTTCGAGGGCGTTCCGACCTACCCCGACGCCTCGCGGTTTTGGACTGTGTGCGAGAAGCATAAGGTCACGCAATTCTACACCGCGCCGACGGCGATCCGTGCCCTGATGGGCAAAGGCAACCAGTGGGTCGAGGCGGCCGATCTCTCTTCTCTGAAGATCCTCGGCACTGTGGGTGAGCCGATCAACCCCGAGGCTTGGAACTGGTACAACGAGAAGGTCGGCAAAGGCCGCTGCCCCATTGTCGACACCTGGTGGCAGACAGAGACCGGCGGGCATCTGATCACACCCTTGCCTGGGGCCGTGCCGACCAAGCCAGGCTCGGCGACGAAGCCCTTCTTCGGTGTGGCACCCGTCATCCTCGACCCGCAATCGGGCGTTGAGATCAACGAGACCGAGGCCGAGGGGGTCTTGGCCATCAAGGACAGTTGGCCGGGCCAGATGCGCACCGTCTACGGCGATCACGAGCGGTTCGTGAAGACGTATTTCGAGCAGTACAAGGGATACTACTTCTCTGGCGATGGCTGCCGGCGGGATGCGGACGGGTATTACTGGATCACAGGTCGGGTCGATGATGTGATCAACGTCTCCGGTCATCGGATGGGCACGGCCGAGGTCGAGAGCGCGCTCGTCGCCCACGAGAAAGTCGCCGAGGCCGCAGTGGTCGGGTATCCGCATGACGTCAAGGGGCAGGGCATCTACTGCTACGTGACCCTGATGGACGGTGTGGAGCCGACCGACCCCCTCCGCAAGGAGCTGTCGGACTGGGTGCGTCACGAGATCGGACCGATCGCCAAGCCCGACCTCATCCAATGGGCCCCGGGCCTGCCGAAAACCCGGTCGGGCAAGATCATGCGCCGGATCCTCCGGAAAGTGGCCGAGGACGATTTCGACGCGCTCGGCGACACGTCGACCCTTGCCGATCCCACGGTCGTCGATGAGCTCATTGAGAACCGGATGAACCGGAAGGGCTGACGGATCGCCGCGATCGCGGCACCGAGAGAAGGCAAACCGCGCCATGTCAGACCCCACGCCTTGGCGCGCCATCGGCCTGATGCTCGTCGGAATGTGCTGCATTCCGGCGGGCGACGGCGTCGCAAAGGTCATGATCGGCCAGTACGACGTCTCACCGGGCTTCGTGGTTTGGGCGCGGTTTCTGGTCGGCGCGGTCTGCGTCCTGCCGTTTCTGAAACCCGAAACGCTGCCCCCGCGCGCGATCCTCGACTGGCGCCTCTTGCTCCGCGGGCTCCTCCTCGCGGGGACGGTCGGCTCGATCACGCAGGCCGTTGCGCTGGTGCCGCTCGCGACAGTTTTCGGGGCGTTCTTTGTGGGGCCGATCCTCAGCTATTTCCTCTCCGTTCTCTTTCTGGGGGAGCGGATCGGGAGGCTGCAAACCCTCCTCCTCTTCGTCGGGTTTGGCGGCGTTCTCCTGGTTGTCCGGCCTGGGGCGGAGATGGAGGTTGGCGCGCTCTTCGCGGTTCTCGCCGGGGTCTTTTACGGCGCGTTCCTCACCACTGGGCGGTGGCTGAGGAGTGTCGCACCGCCGATCACCCTCCTTTTCATGCAGTTGGTCGTCGCGATGGTGGCGACCGTGCCGCTGGCGATTGGGCCGGTGCCCGCGATGACGTGGGTGATGCTCCTCCTCCTTTTGTTCTCGGGGCTCTTCTCGCTTTGGGCCAATATGTTGATCCTGAACGCCTACCGCACGACCGAGGCGACGCGGCTTGCGCCCTTTGTCTACATGCAGCTCGTCGCGGCGACGGTCTATGGCGTGGCGTTCTTTGGCGAGGTGCCGGACGCGATGACCTTCGCGGGCCTCCTCCTCCTCATCGGATCTGGCTTTGGCTCGCTTGCCTTGAAGCGCGGGGCATGATTCAATGTCCCCAAGGCGCAGCGAGAGCGCCGGGTCAGGCAGGAGACACCCATGCAACGGACATCCGTTCTGATGGCGGGGCTCACGTCCCTTTTGCTCGGTTGTTCGCTCGGCGGGGGCGATGGCGAGATCACCGACGCGTCCTGCGGTGCGGATGAGTTGTCCGGCACTGTGGGGGAGCGGATCCAGGACTTGGCCGCCGCGAGTTTCACCGCGGAGGTGACGCGGTTCATCAATCCGGGCGATGCAGTGACGAGCGACATCCGGCCGGAGCGCCTCAACATCGTGCTCGACGCCGAGGGGCGCGTCGTCGAGGTCTACTGCGGCTAAGCGTGCCGGGCCATGAGGGCGAGCGCGCCGAGCGCGAGCACGATCCCGGCTCCGTCGCGCGCTGTCAGCGTCTCTCCAAAGGCGAAGACGCCGAGAAGCGTCATGAAGACGATGGTCAGGACGGAGTACCAGACCCCGACCGCAGCCAGCGTCATGTAGCGCATGGCAATCACGATGCCGACCCCTGAGGCCATGTAACAGAGGAGCCCGCCGGCAAACCACGGGCTCTGCGACCAGCTCGGGGCGAGCGAGGCTTTCTTCAGCATCCAGTCGCCGACCACTGTGACGCCGACAATGGCAACAAAGTTCACAACAATGGGTACGCTCATCGAAAAGTTCCTCCCGCCGGGAGGTTACCGTCGGCGCGGGGACTTGGATGTGTCGAAAGAAACATCTGCCGGCCATCCCGGCGTCAGCTCGGCGCGGAGAAGGGCGATCGGGTGCGCCCGGAGGCTGAGGCGCATCGCGGCGTAATCCTCCACCACTTCCTCGCCAAGGGTCATCGGCGGAAGCACGACGGGCGGATCCTCTGCCCCCTCGCCTTCGAGGTTTCGCGCGAAGAGCGGGAGCGGCGCCTCGCCTTTCACCGCCTCAGCCTGCCAGAGCGCCTCGCGCCGGGTGAGGCCGAGGGAGGCAAAGGCGTCGGCCTCGGCGAGGCGGGCAAGGCTCCGCGGGTGGACGCCAGCGCGGCGCCAGACATCCTCCACGCTCCGATAACCGTTGGCGCGGGCGGCGGCGATCCAGGCGGCCTCCTCCTCGCGCATGGATTTGAGCTGGCGGACCCCGAGGCGGAGGGCGAGACCGCCCCGCCCGTCGGGCTCCAGCACGTTGTTCCAATAGCTCGCGTTGATGTCGATCGGGCGCACCTCCACCCCGTGCTCGCGCGCATCGCGGACGATCTGGGCGGGGGCGTAGAAGCCCATGGGCTGAGAGTTGAGAAGCGCGCAG
>JBCDHQ010000341.1:0-4478 GCA_038749815.1 Pseudomonadota bacterium
CGACGCCATTGCTGACCGCGGTGCCCACGCTGTCATCCCGCCACGCAAGAACGCCAAACCCTGGAATACGATCACCGCTGGAGCCGTGGCGCGCAATGAGGCCCTGCGGGCGTCCAGATATCTCGGCCGTGCCCTATGGCGACGATGGAGCGGATACCACCGCCCGAGCCGCGTCGAGACGGAGATGCACTGTGTGACATTGCTGGGCCAGCGGCTCATGGCACGGGACTTCGACCGCCAGGCCGCCGAACTCCAAGTCCGCATCGCCGTCCTGAACGGGTACACTGCGCTCGGCATCCCGGTCACGGAACCTATGGGATAAGTCTGTCCGCGAAAGGGGTAATCTCGGCCATCAGCGAATTTGTCCAACGAAGCCTCTTGTTGGCAGCCCTCGCGCTGACCACGAACCGAAGCATGCACCGGGGGTGATCTCGCCGGTAGACTGCATCGGCAGAAGGCGGTTCAAGAAATCTCGGAAACCATCACCACCGCCACTCCGCGGCCGACACCTTGCGGCCAAAACTCCCCGACCAGGTTCGCCCCGTTACCGAAGTCTGGAGCCGAGGCGTTTGATCCCGCGGTCTGATGGTGCGGTCCATTCGTTGGAATAGAAGGAAGCACTATGGGACAGGTTCGTCGCGGGAGCGCCGCGATCCCGTTGACCGGCAGGCGAATGCGCGCATTCGCCGAGAGGGGCGCACGCCGTCGGAGCAGCACTCCAGCGATTGCAAGCTTCGACCGCGGAGCTGAGCCGGCAGTTCGGGATCATTCCGAAGACGGTCGCGACGTGGCGGAAGCGGCAGACGCTGGAGGATCGAAAGACCGGGCCGAAGGAGCCTCGCTCGACTGTCCTCAGCGAGGAGGAGGAAGCCGTCGTCGTCGCCTTCCGGCGGCACACTCTGCTTCCGTTGGACGACTGCCTCTACGCTCTCGAGCCCACGGTAAGGCAAGATGCCGCCACCGGTTCGAGGCACCTGCCGAACGCATCTCACGCGCTCGTCCCTGCATCGATGGCATCTCTCGCTTGCCGGAGATGGACGGCGACAAGCCCAAGAAGCAGCGGTTCAAGCGGCGAGCCATTGAAGGCGCCATTGGTTCGAGCCCAATGGCGAGCCGATAGGCTTCCACCATGTCGACATCGCCGAACTCCGGACCGCAGAGGGCAAGCGTCTGCCATGGGCCTCGGACCGATGGCGGCATCATGGCGACCCTCTTCGTGGCCATTGACCGAACCAGCAAGTTCGCCGTGGCGCAGTTGGTCAAGAACGCGGACAGACAGACAGCCTGGGAGTTTCTGGAGCTCCTGCTCGACACTCTGCCCTACCAGATCCTCACCGACAATGGCATCCGGTTCGCCGAGCAACCCCGCAACCGAAACACAGTCATCTCGCGGCCCATGCGGTTCGACATGATTTGTGAGGCAAACGGGATCGAGCATCGGCTGACCAAACCGAACCACCCTTGGACGAATGGTCCGGTCGAGCAGATGAACCGGACGATCAAAGACGCGACCGTCAAGCGGTCTCATTGCGACAGCCACGACCACCTTCGCACCCACCTCGCAGACTTCCTCGACGCGTACAACTTCGGCCGTCGTCTCAAGACACTCAGCGGTCTCACGCCCTACGAGTACGTCTGCAAAATCGGGACTTCAGAGCCGGATCGATCCATCGTCGATCCGATCAGATGCCGAGACTAAATACATAGGGCTCGCATCTGCCACCGTCACCCTCAAACCCTCTCCCAGAAGAGGGGATGACGTGGCGGACGAACGTGAGCCGTGATGAGGGCGAACCTGGTGTGTCCGTCCTCGCCCGCGCAGGTTAGGTCCGACAGCCCCCTCCCTCGGAGGACGTCTTTATCCAACATGCGCACCGACCGCGCGCCACGTCCAACCGGCACTGACGAAGTGGACCGGCCTCTGCTTCGCAGTCGCTCCGATGATCCGCCATGGCCATCGCGCAGGACACGCGGCACCTTGAGGCGGCCGCCGGTGTCGCGGCACGGACACCGTGCCGGGTGGGCCGCGTTTGGCCATCGGCCACCTCGGCCCGCCGGATTGCGGTAAACAAGGCGTTGCCGCCGCGCCGCCCCTCGCCTAGACGGGCGCGACGGAGGACACCATGGCACGCTATCTGATCACCTCGGCGATCCCCTACATCAATGGGGTCAAGCACCTCGGCAATCTCGTGGGCTCAATGCTGCCCTCGGACGTGATGGCGCGCTATCTCCGGGCGCGGGGCCACGAGGTGATGCACATCTGCGCGACCGATGAGCACGGCACGCCGGCCGAAATCGCGGCGCAGAAGGCCGGCAAGCCCGTGGCCGAGTATTGTGCCGAGATGTGGGCGGTGCAAAAGGACCTCGTCGATCGCTTTGGCCTCGGCTTCGACCACTTTGGGCGCTCGAGCTCAGCCCGAAACCATCGCCTCACACAGCATTTCGCGGGCCGGCTGGAGGCCGAAGGGCTGATCCGGGAGGTGTCGGAGCAGCAGGTCTATTCCAACGCCGACGGTCGGTTTCTGCCCGACCGCTACATCGAAGGCACCTGCCCCAATTGCGGCTATGACAGCGCGCGCGGCGATCAGTGCGAGAACTGCACCAAACAACTCACTCCGACCGAGCTGATCAACCCACGCTCGGCCATCTCAGGCTCAACCGATCTCGAAGTGCGGGAGACGACACATCTCTACCTCCGCCAGTCGGCGATGGCCGATCGCCTCGATGCGTGGATTTCCTCGAAGACGGACTGGCCGGTCCTGACGACCTCCATCGCCAAGAAGTGGCTTCGGGACGGCGACGGGCTTCAGGACCGCGGGATCACGCGCGATCTCGACTGGGGCATCCCGGTGAAGCGGGGCGAGGCTGATTGGCCGGGCATGGAGGGCAAGGTCTTCTACGTCTGGTTTGATGCACCGATCGAGTACATTGCCGCGACCGCGGAGGGCGCTGACGCCATCGGCGCCCCCGATCACGCTTGGGAGCGGTGGTGGCGCGTCGACAAGGGCGCGGAGGACGTCACGTACCTTCAGTTCATGGGGAAGGACAACGTGCCGTTTCACACCCTCTCCTTCCCGGTCACGATCTTGGGAAGCGCGGAGCCCTGGAAGCTGGTCGACTACATCAAGTCGTTCAACTACCTCAACTATCAGGGCGGTCAGTTCTCAACCTCCAAAGGACGGGGCGTCTTCATGGACAAGGCGCTCGAGATCCTGCCCGCCGATGTCTGGCGCTGGTGGCTGATGTCAAACTGCCCAGAGAGCTCGGACGCGGAGTTCACCTGGGAGGGGTTCCAGCAAGGGGTGAACAAGGACCTGTCCGATGTCCTCGGCAACTTCGTGAGCCGCGTGACCAAGTTCTGCCGCTCGCGCTTCGGCGAGGCGGTGCCGGAGGGCGGCACCTATGGCCCTGCGGAAGCCGCGACCACAGCGGAGATCGAAGACCGGTTGCGGGCCTATGAACGCCACATGGACGCAATGGAGTTTCGCAAGGCAACCGCTGAACTCCGCGCACTCTGGGTCGCCGGAAATGAGTATCTGCAGACGGCCGAACCGTGGGCTGTCTTCAAGACCGACCGAGACCGAGCGGCGGCGATCCTACGCTATGCGCTCAATCTGATCCGCCTTTACGCGGTCATCTCCGCGCCGTTCCTGCCCTTCACCGCGGCGCGCCTTGGTGACGACTTGCGGCTGGAGGACATGTCATGGCCGGGCGGGGCGGCGCCCGCGTTGACGGCCCTGACTGCCAGGCACGCCTTCTCGGTGCCCGACAACCTCTTCGCGAAGATCTCGGATGACGATCGCATGGAGTGGGAGGCGCGCTTTGCCGGTGCCCGCGGGTAAGGAGATCAGCCGGTACCTGTCGCTGATCTTGCGCCATGATCCCGTCGCTGGCGGTGTGACCCTCGATCCGGGCGGCTGGGCTGAGCTCGAGGCGGTGCTCGGCGGGGCGCCCTGGCCTCTGGCGGCGGAGGACATCGTTCGGGTCGTCGCCGGGAGCGACAAGAAACGGTTCGCCCTCTCCGGGGACGGCCGGAGGATCCGCGCGCAGCAGGGCCATTCCGTGCCTGTTGATCTGGCACTCGAGCCGGTGACCCCGCCCCGCGAGCTGTTCCACGGAACCTCCACCAAAGCGCTCGACGCGATCCTGGTCGAGGGTCTCCGCCCAATGAGGCGCCACCATGTGCACCTCTCCCCGGATGTCGAGACGGCGACGCGGGTTGGCGCACGGCACGGCACACCGGTGGTCCTGCGGGTGGATGCGGCGGCGTTGGCCCAAACGGGTCACATGTTCTTCCGGTCGGAGAATGGCGTTTGGCTGACCGATCATGTGCCGGCGGAGGCTATGGAACCCATGTCCGACCCTTGACCCGGCCCACTTCGGCCGCAGGTCAACGGGGATGAAACTCGTTCTCGCGCTTCTCCTCACGGCGTCCGCCGCCGCCGCCACCTGCCCGCCGGTCGCCCCGGCGGGTGATC
>JBCDHQ010000342.1:0-4455 GCA_038749815.1 Pseudomonadota bacterium
CAGACCGTGACCGCCCCGGTGCCGAGCCGCTTGGCCGAAAGCGCGGCGCCCACCGCGATGGGCAGGCCGCCCCCGACGATCCCGTTGGCGCCAAGATTGCCCTTCGCGACATCCGCGATGTGCATCGAGCCGCCGCGGCCCCGGCAGTACCCGGTCTCCTTCCCGAAGAACTCAGCAAACATGCGCCCAAGATCCGCACCCTTCGCGATACAATGGCCGTGCCCCCGATGGGTCGAAGTGATCTTGTCGCTGTCCGTCAGCCCCATGCACGCCCCGACGGCCGAGGCTTCCTGCCCGATCGAGAGGTGCATTGTGCCGTGGATGAGCCCGCGCATGTAGCTGTCTTCCGCCCCTTCCTCGAAGCGGCGGATGAGGTGCATCTTGCGCAGCGCGTCAACGAGCGCCGCCGCCGGGTAGGCGCGGATGGCGTAAGGCACGTTGTCCTCGGTCCGCGCCGCGTCAGCCATCGACGAGCTCCCCATAGACCATCTCATCCTGGCGCCGGCGGAGCTCAGCGATTTTGGATCCGGGTGGCAGCGCCGTGTTCTCCGCCGTCAGAAGCGCGCCCTTCGCGATCGGCTTCGTCACGACGGCTCCCGGCAACAGGCCTGCGGGCCGCGCCTTCAGGTGCCGCGCGCGCTTTGCCTCGATCGCCCAAGCGCGGTAGGCGTACTCCCCCAAAAGATCGAGCGTCTCTCCCGGGACAAGGTCCCGCTTGGCGACGGCCGCGACCTCCGCCACCGGCTTCGGGAGCGGGATCATGTCGGCCTTGCCATAGAGAACCGCGCGCGCGCAGGTCAGCGGCACCTCGAGCGAGGTGAGGTGATAGGGCCGGATGAACGCAAAATAGGGGCCGTCGCCCATCTTGAGATCCGTCATCCGCTCCCAGACCCGCGGGTGCTCTGCCTCGCAGATCACAAAGACCCCAGGCGCCAGCCCCGCGCCGACAGAATAGTCGACCCGCCCAGGCGCCGACAAAAGCCCACCATCCTTCTCCGGGATCAGAGTCGTTGCCAGGTCCTTCGGTCCCGCCGCCGGCCCGTGCATGCCGTCGATGTCCGGCACAAGGCCCGTCGCATTCGCGATCGCCGACATCTCGACCATCGTCTTCGAGCCATCGACGAACTCCACCAGCATTCGGGGGTTCATGTTCCTGCGCTCAGCCTCTGCCATGTACCCATCCGGGGTTGCATCGAAGTTGAGCGGGTTGTTCTTGCCCTTCCCGGCGCAGACCACCTTGTGGCCCATCGCCGTCGCGAACTCGATGATCTCCATGCAAGACGAGGGCTCGTCGCCGGCGCCGAGGCTGTAGACCACGCCGAGCCGGTCCGCCTCGCGCCGGAGATACGCCCCGATGGTCACGTCGGCCTCGACATTCATCATGACGAGGTGCTTCCCCCGCTCCATCGCGGCCAGCCCGATCTCAGCCCCCACGGCGGGCACGCCCGTGGCGTCAATCACCACGTCGATCTGCCCGGCTTCGAGCATCACATCCGCCGTGGTGACGGCCGTCTTGCCCGCCTCGATGGCCGCTGCAACCGCATCGGGCGACGCCGCGTCGACGCTCTGCCCCCCCTCACGGTGGGCGATCTCGACGGCACGGTGGGCGGCGGCCGGCGTGATGTCAGCGATGGCCGCCACATCCACGCCATCCATCATGCGCGCTCGGGTGACGATGTCCGTGCCCATCTCGCCCGACCCAACGAGCCCGATGCGGACCGGCTGCCCAGCCTCGGCGCGGGCCGCAAGATCGCGGGCCAGCCCGGTCAATGCAATGTTGGAGCCCATCACCGCCTCTTTCCAAGTGCTCGACCTGGCGGCACTGTTTTGAACTTATGTGTCAAAGTCAAACCATTTGTTCAAACGGACCTAAGGGCGGCTAGACCATTGCGTGCGGCGCACCAAAAAATGTTGCGCCGCACAGAGTGGTGGCGAGCCAAAACGATCCTTGACAGCTCTTGACCTATGAACAAACGTTCGGTTGAGAGTATAAGTGTTCATAACAGATCAGCGCGGTCACTGCGCTGACGGACACTCTGCTCGTGTCGACAGGGAGGAGACTCGGATGAACTTCGGCGCAAAATCAAGCCGTCGCGGCTTTATGAAATCGGGTGCGGCAACAGGGCTCACCGCTCTGACGGCCTCGGGCCTCGCGCGGCCGGCCCTCGCGGGCGGCCATTTGCCCGACCCGCAGAGCGTGCTCGACCAGATCTCGATCTCGGGCTACGTGCGCGACGACTACCGCGAGCTCTACGGGATGTCCGATGAAAAGCTGATTTGGGACAACTCCAAAGACTGGATCCGCACGGTTGATTGGGAGCAGGTCCGCTCGGAGCTTGCAGGCTCCACGGTCCGGTTCGCGATCGGCGCGGCAGACCAGGAATCCGCCGCGGAAGGCCTTGAGCCCTTCCTGCAGCTCTCCGGCATCGAGGTCGAGCTGGTGCCGATCCCCGATGACAGCTTCTACGACAAAGCGCTGGCGGAGTTCATCTCGGGCAACGCGTCCTTCGACGCGCTCCAGTTCTTCTCCCCCTGGCTCGGAGACTTCGCAGCGCCCGGCTTCCTCTTCCCGCTCGACGACTTCGCGGCGAAGTGGGGCCTGCCGCTCGACGATTTCTACGACACCTACCGTCTGAACTACGGCTTCTTCAACGGCCAGATGTACGGCATCCCGTTCGACTGCGACATCCAGATGGTCCACCTCCGCAAAGGGTTTGTGGAGCAGGTGCTGGGCGGGTCGATCGACAAGGCGACCTCGGTCCCGACCTACGACGAATTGATCCGCCTCGCGGCGGAGCTCAACAACGTCTCCCCAGGCGTCTCCGGTGTCGGCCTCATGGTCGCACCGGGGTTCTGGTCAACCTACACGTGGGAGCATATCGCGGCGCAGGCCGGCATGATGCTCTTCGATGAGGACTGGGAGCCGATCTTCAACGGCGATGCGGGTATGAAGGGCCTCGAGATCATCCTCGAGCTCGCCAAGCACGCCAACCCGGGCCATGCCGGCGCCGGATGGCCGGAGAACCGGGCCGCCTGGCTCGGCGGGCAGGTCGCGACAAATGTCAGCTGGCAGGACAGCGGCACCCAGGCGATGCGGCCCGACCAGTCCCAGATCGTCGACGATTTCGTGACGATCTACGAGCCGCGCATCGCGGGCGGGCGGTTCGCGCCGCCGAACATCGCGGGCTCCACCTCCTGCGTCTCGGCCTCGGCGCAAAACCCCGAGGGCGCGTTCCTGATGCTCGGCTTCCTCACCACCGCTTCGATCATGGCGATGAACGAGGCGAACGCGAACGGTGTGGCGCCCGGCTACCGCTCGGTCCTGACGAACGAGAACCTGCAGGCGGTCTCGCAGCCCGCAAAAGTCTGGGGCGACAGCCTGGATCACGCCTGGTGTTCCCCCCGCCTGCCGGGGGCGTTCCCGATCGAGCAGGCCATCGGCAACGAGATCAACCGCGCCGTGGTCGGCCAGATCACTGCGAAGGAGGCGCTCGACAACGCCGCTGCAGCAGTCAAGCAGATCATGTCCGAGAACGGGTTCTACGCCGGCAACGATCCGGTAGAGTATGCCGCAGCAGCGCCGGGCCTCTATGTCGGCGAGGGCAAACCCCTCCCGTTCTGAGGCCGGCAGAGACGGAGAACGGGATCATCGCATGAGCGGTTCCTCCTGGTCGGAGCCCGGGGTGGCGGACGCCGCCCCGGCCAAACCGGCCGCCAAGCGAACCTTCAGGCGCCGGAGCCGGCGCCTGAAGACACTGTTTCCCTACCTGCTGGTCGCGCCCGCGGTCCTCTATCTGATGCTGATCACGCTCTATCCGGGCATCTACGCGATCATCCAGAGCTTCTACGCGGTGAAATTCGGCCCCTGGCGGCCGGTGGGCTTTGCCAATTACGAGCGTCTCTTCGCTGACTACCAGTTCTGGGGCGCGCTCTGGAACACTTTCCTGATGGGCTCCATCGCACTGACGCTCCAGTGTCTGATCGCGCTTGCCCTCGCCTTCTACGCCTATCGCGATCCCTGGGTCCGGGGCTGGCGGATCGTGTTTCTCGTCCCGATGCTCTTCATGCCATCGGCGGTGGCCTTCATCTTCAAGCTCTCCTTTCTCGATGCGCGGGTCTTTTCCGACATTCTGATCCGGATCGGCCTGATCGAGCAGAACCTCGCCATCCAATCTTCAGTCTGGATGAGCCGGAGCCTTCTGATCCTCGCCGATGTCTGGCAGTGGACACCGTTCCTCTTCATCATCTTCGTGGCTGCCCTCCAGGGCCAGGACGAGGAGGTGGAAGAGGCCGCGCGCCTCGACGGCGCGTCCTGGTTTGCGATCTTCTGGAACATCTCGTTGCCGCTGATGAAGCCCGTGATCGCGGTCGCACTGATCCTGCGGGGCATCGACATCACGACGATGTTCACGAACGTCTTCATCATCACCAAGGGCGGACCCGCCTTCGGGACCG
>JBCDHQ010000343.1:0-4433 GCA_038749815.1 Pseudomonadota bacterium
GAGCTCCGGGCAAGGACGCCGGCGCCGGCCACGGTCTCGCGCGCAAGGGTCAGCGCAAGATCGGAGGGGAGGCCAAGGGCTTCGCCGGCCTCTGCCAAGCCCTCGATGAAGTGAAAAACGTAGGCCGGGCCCGAGCCTGAGATGGCCGTCACCGCATCCATCAACGCCTCGTCTTCCAGCCAGGCATGGGCGCCGGTCACGGACAGGAGGTCATCGACCAGGGCCCGAAGGCCGGCATCCTCCGGGCCGCAGGCAACCGACATGCCCTGTCCCACCGCCGCCGGCGTGTTGGGCATCACCCGCACGATGGCGCGTGTCCCGAGCAGCGCCTCCAACCGCGCCCGCGTCACACCGGCCGCGACCGACATCACAGCACCCGGCAGATCCCGGTAGAGCGGCGCCACCTCCTCAATCAACTGAGGTTTGACAGCAAGTATGATGAGGTCGACCTCAGCGGGAAGCGTCGCAGGCCCCTCCAGAACCTCCGCACCGAGCGCGGCCGCACGCTCGCGGAGCGGGGCCGCCGGCTCAACCACCACAAAACGGTGGGCGGGCGCCTTCATCCAACCCGCGAGCATCGCAAACCCCATATTGCCGGCCCCGACGAGGACAATCGTGCTCATCCGCGCACCGCCGCGATCTGGGCCGCGGTCGCCTTGACGAGAAGCGAGAGATCGGTGCCGCAGGACACAAAGAGGAACCCGCGATCCAGCGCCTCGCGCACCCGCACAGGGTTCCCGGTGAGAGTGCCGACGGGCATGCCCATGGGGCGGACACGCTCGGCGGCGGCGTAGATCGCCTCCCAAAGCTCGGGCCGCTCGACATCGCCGATCATGCCGAGACTGGCGCCGATATCTGCCGGGCCGAAGAAGAGGCCGTCGACGCCCGGGACGGCCGCAATGTCCTCGATCCGGTCCATCGCTTCCTTCGTCTCAATTTGAACGACCACCGCGATCTCCTCGGAGATCCGCTCAAGATAGCCCTTGTCCCGCCCGTAACGGTTCGACGTGTGGGAAAGCGCGACGCCCCGGATCCCCTCGGGCGGATAGCGCGTTGCGGCCACCGCCGCAGCCGCCTCCTCGGGGGTCTGGATCATCGGGAAGACGAAGGACTGGGCACCGGCGTCCAAAAGCCGCTTCACCAGAACGGAATCGTTCCAGTACGGGCGGACGAGCGCCGCCGCCGGACCGGCTGCGAGCGCCAGAAGCTGGGCGTGAACCTGCGCCACTTCGTTCGGCGTGTGCTCCATGTCGACGAGGCACCAGTCCCAGCCGGCATCGCGGTTCATGTCGGCCACCGTCACGCTGCCGGTCGACAGCCACTGGCCGAGCTGCGGACGCCGGGCCTTCAGCCCCTCGCGAAAGTGGTTTGCCATTTCCTGTCCTCCCTTTGCGCGGACGCTCCGGCGGCGGCCCGACCTTGTCAAGTCGCTCTTTCCAGGCGCGTCCGCCCGTGTCTATCGTGGCGCCGCATCGGTGGAGGAGACAGAATGACGACGCAGGAGCTCTTGGTGATTGGCACCTACCCGTACTGGGACATGACGGCAATGAACGCCGAGTACACCATGCATCATGTCGAAAGCGACGTCGCCGCCGCGGCGCTGCCGACGGCACTCCTCGAGCGGGTGGAGGCGATCGCGGTCAAGTTCCACACCCTGCCCGAAAGCCTGATGGCAGCGATGCCCTCGCTTCGCGTGATTGCGAATTACGGTGTGGGCTTTGACAACATCGACATTCCGGCCGCGACCGCGCGCGGGATCGCTGTGACGAACACACCCGATGTCCTCTCCGACGAGGTCGCCGATCTCGCCGTCGGCATGCTGATTGCACAGGCGCGACGACTGGTGGAAGCCGAGGCCTGGGTCACCGAGGGGCGCTGGTCGCGCGACGGGGCGTTTCCGCTGCAGATGCGGGTCTGGGGCAAGCGGGCGGGGATTGTCGGGCTGGGACGGATCGGGCGCGAGATCGCGGACCGGCTTGTCGCCTTCAAGATGGACATCTCCTATTACGCGCGGACGCCGAAGGAGACGCCGGGCTGGCGGCACTACGACAGTGTCGACGCGCTGGCGGCCGATGTCGATTTCTTGATCGTGGCGCTCGCGGGCGGGCCGGAGACGCAAGGGCTGGTGGGCGAGGCCGCCCTTCACGCGCTGGGCCCCGAGGGGATTGTGGTCAACATCTCCCGCGGCTCAACCATTGACGAGGCGGCGATGATCGAGGCGCTCCGCACCAAGGCGCTGGGCGGAGCCGCGCTTGATGTGTTCGAGAACGAACCCAACATCGACCCGCGCTTTCTGACGCTTGAGAACGTGCTTCTCCAACCGCACCAAGCATCCGCCACGCGCGACACACGCGCGGCCATGGGCGCGCTCCAGCGCGAGAACGTCGCGGCCTATTTCGCGGGCACGTCGCTCAAGACACCGGTCAATCCGCCCGCTGAGGCGTTCGGTCGGTCCACGACGTGAACCGACACAGAAACGCCTCGGCCTCGACATAGCTGTAGCTGCGGAGGAACCGTTCGAAGATGGGCTTTTCCTCCGCCATCCGCCCCACGCGATACTCGAGGATCGGGGCGACGTCCTCCAACCTGACAAGGTCCGTGCGGAGGAAATGCTCCAGCCACTCGAACGTGTTCATCAGCCCGATGAAGGCCTCGCGGATGAACCGCTCCTTCTCATCGAAGGTCACGTTCTCGACCCGGAGGGCCGGCCACACCTCGGCGCGGCGGACCTCGAACCCCTCCTCGAAGCTGTAGCGGCGCCAGTCGAGCATCTTGCAGGCGGCGCGATAGTGCGGGTCGGCCTCGAAGTCCTTGAAGATCTCCCGCGTCAGTTTGGCCTGGCTCCAGCGGAGCTCGCGCTCGCGAAGCTGTCGCGCAAGACGCAGCTCCACAAGCCCGCGCACGACGGCGAAGACGCCGCCGGCAGCGGCCACCGCAAAGGACGCGGTGCGCACGAATTCCGGCAGGTCTGCCCCGCCGAGCATGGCGTCAGCCCGGATAGGCCAGAACCGGGGTCTTTTGCCGGCCGAGGCCTGCCACTTCGACCTCGACCACATCGCCGGGCACAAGGTAGCGCTGCGGCGACTGGCCCATGCCGACGCCCTCGGGTGTGCCCGTTGCGATCAGATCGCCGGCGCGGAGTTCCATGTGGCGCGACATGTAGGAGATGATTTCGGCCACGCCAAAGATCATGTCAGCGGTGGAGCTCTTCTGCTGCGTGGCGCCGTTGACCGACAGCTCAAGGGCGAGGGCCTGGGGGTCTGCAACCTCGTCGGCCGTGACAAGCCAGGGCCCGACGGGTCCGAAGCCCGGCGCGGACTTGCCCTTGATCCACTGGCCCCCACGCTCAAGCTGCCAGGTCCGCTCGGAGACATCGTTCACCGTGCAATAGGCCGAGACGACCGAAAGTGCGTCAGCCTCAGACACATGCGCGCAATCGCGCCCGATGACGACGCCGAGTTCGACCTCCCAGTCGGTCTTCACGCTGTCCAACGGGATGACGATCGGGTCGAACGGGCCGGCGAGGGTCGAGGTCGCCTTCGAGAACACAATCGGTTCCGCCGGCGGCGTCGCCCCGGATTCCTTGGCATGCTCGGCATAGTTGAGGCCGATTGCGTAGAAGTTTGGCACATCCGCCAGCGCCGCGCCCAGTCGCACCTCGCCCTCGACCGCGGGCTGCGCAGAGAGGTCGATCCCCTTCAGCGCCTCAAGCACGGCAAACCCAACGCCGGTTCCCGCATAGGCGCCGGCCACGCTCGAAAGATCGCGGAGCGTCCCCGACCCGTCGAGCGCCCCCGGCTTTTCCTGGCCTTTCGGGCCGAACCGCACAAGCCGCATCCATACCTCCCCTGTTATGCGGCTCTCCGCATAGTCGATGCTGCAGTCGTTGCGCAAGATCGGCAAAGATCGACCGACGAAATGCAACCGCTCATTTCGCTCTATACGGCACTAGCCCGTGTGATAGCTTCCCCGCATATGGCGTAGAGGCCGCAGCGTTTTTTGTAGTGTACCACGTTGTCCGTCCTGCTCCCCCCCCAGGGTTGGATGACGGCGCCGCGAACCCCGCCATCCCGTGTCCCCATCCGACCGTCGGATGGGGACACAGGCTCCCCCGTGACAAACCGGCCACGACCCGCTAGGCGCGGAGGAAAGACATCATCGGGGAGGGACGAATGAGGCTGAAGGGCAAACGCGCGCTGATCACGGCGGCAGGCCAGGGCATCGGTCGGGCGACGGCTGAGGCCTACATTGCCGAGGGGGCCGACCTTCTGGCGACCGACATCAATGCGGCACTCCTTGAGGGGCTGGACTGCCGTACAGCCGTCCTCGACGTCACCGATGCCGCCCAAGTGGCCGAGATCGTCGGTGGGGCCGCGCCGGAGATCCTCTTCAACTGTGCGGGCTTTGTGCACAACGGGACCCTCCTCGACGCC
>JBCDHQ010000344.1:0-4424 GCA_038749815.1 Pseudomonadota bacterium
ATCGAGGTCATCGACGCGCTGTCGGATCTATTCATTCTGCGTGGTGTGCCCGCATTCATCCAGTCAGATTACGGCCCTGAATTCGTCGCTGAAGACGTGCGGAAATGGATCGACACCGTTGGCGCCAAGACGGCCTTCATCAAGCCGGGCAGTCCCCGGGGAGAATGGATAGTGAGAGAGCTTCAACGGCCGCTTCCGCGACGCCCTGCTGAACGGCGAGACTCGCTACGCTCTGCGTGAGGCCCAGATGATCATCGAAGACTGGAGGAGACACGACACCACCAAGAGCCCCCATAGTGCCTTGAGTTCCCCCCCGCCAGCACCGGAAACCATCCTCCAGATGGACCAAAGGCCGGTCATGCACCAACACTCAAACTGGCCCACTCGGATGCGGCTGCTCACATCTGTGACCCGATCCTCGACCGGACCGATGAGATGGTCGACGCGCTGCTCAGCGTCGAAACAGACGAGCTCATAGTCAGCGACTGTGGCGATGGCCAAGCCGACACGCGCCGCCCCTTCGGCACGGTCGAAAGTGCAACGTTGCGGGGCTTGGTCTCAGCATGGACCCGAAAGCGATCCTCGTGGCGGGCCACTTCATAATCGGTCAGGCTCAGACCCAAATGAGATCATCGAGCTGATCGAGGCCGGGTCCTGTGCGGAGGCGCGCGTGGGCCGATGAGATCGTGCGCTCGCCATGACGGATGCCCCTCCTCTGGGCGCCGCTCCATGCGCAGAGGAGGCACTGGTCTCCTCCACCAGAGCGAGACGCTCGGCGGGCACGTCGTGCTCTTATTGGCGTCCTCTGAGAGGGCGATTGAAATCTTGGGTCCGGCCCCGATCGTGGTAAGGCCAAGTGTTTGGACGTCGGACGGGGTCGACGCCGACGAGGCGCTTTTGACCTCTGAGCGCAACGCAGCTGAGCCGATCTAGGGAGCGCTCGTTCTTGGTGTCGGGGAGCGCTACAGTGGTGATCACCCTCTTCTGCGCCCCGATGGCACACTGCTTGGCGCTCCATGTACGACGTCGCAGGATGCTCTGGACCTTCCTGACGACGCTGCCCTCATGGTCGAGCCCCCCAGCGTCTTAGCATGGAAAGTGATCCTCGCCGATGAGGGGGGTGTCAACTCAGACCTCGGTGGGCGCGCTGCTGTCGATTGTGCAAATGCTCTGGATCGTTGCGGTGGGGCTCGGGTTCCTCATCCAACGGTCGAAGGACGGGCCTTTAAGGGCGCCGACGTCCACATCAATCGCCCGAACGAGGACCTGACGATCTATCTTTTCATCCCGCTGATCAGCTCGCATGACCTTGCGTTTCGCGCAATCGGGCTTTCAGGACAGCTATGTTTGTTTCGTCAGGCAAGTCTCGTCGAAGCCCGCCCGGGGAGTCGGGCGGTACACTTCGGACGATGCGATGATCTCGCTGGCTGAGGCGGGCGCGCGACCTCAATGGCGCCGCGACCCTCGACTGCCGACCTGTTCCTGAACAAAAAGGTCGGCTGAGGGACGTTCGCGCGTGGATCAGTCGCAAGATTTGCTGCTTGGTCCGCCACCAAATGCCTCCCCCACGCTGCGTCCCGAGCCCAACTGTAGGCCAGGCGTTGTGGAAGGGGTGCCATCGTGAATGCGCCGCACCACACGAGCTCTGCCTGTGGTCCGATGGTCGGGGCGGGACGGGCCTGCCTCGACGCCGCGCAGGCTCTCGGTGTGTGGGGCTTTGGCGTGGTTCTCTCGGAAGCAGTGCGGGAGCTCGGCGGCACATCCGAGAGCCCGCTCTCCCCGGCCTGGGAGAACCCATCCGCGCCCGCGATCATCAGCTTCTGAAGATGACCGCGGTAGTGGTCCTTCGCTAGATCGACCCTTCAGCCGAGAGCGTGCTCGAGGTCCGCACAGATCAGCTTCCGAGCGCCACGGGCAGCTTGCGGCAGCGCAACCGCTTCGACGGCACAATCTATGTGCACGTCGCTGCGTTGCGCGTCGAAGTCTGCACAGCCGACGCGATCACGGCGGGCCGCTTGCCCGGCAGTCCAACACCCGTCTTCGGCGCGGACACCTATGGCGTGGCCGGCGTCATCGGAGAGCGGATCCGAGCCGAGGGCGTACCCGTCACATACGTGACCCCAAAGGACAGCGTCGCTCCCTCGGTCGGCACGACATCGGAGCGCTGGCGGATCAGCGCCTGTCCTTGGAGCAAGGCACACGCAGCGCCGAGTGTCGTGGCGGGGATCGGCTTCAACGGACGGGGCGTTGCCATGGCAACCGCCATGAGCGCGATCGTTGCCGATTGGGCCAATGGCTGTCCCGTCGCGGAGCGCAACGTGCCGATCTTCGAGGCCCGCGTGATCCCGATCCGCCGGCTTCACGGTCTTGGCCTTACAACCCGTGTTGCGGCCTTCAGGCTGCTTGACCGAGTGGGGATTTGAGGGATGACATCGCAGCCAGACGCATTGCAAAGGAACTTCGCGCCATGACCCTCCCCTCCTCGGCCCGTGCGGTCATCATCGGCGGCGGCGTTTCCGGCTGTTCCGTCGCCTATCACCTCGCCAAGCTCGGCTGGACGGATGTGGTGCTGCTGGAGCGCAAGCAGCTCACCTGCGGGACGACCTGGCATGCGGCGGGCCTGATCGGCCAACTTCGGAGCAGCCAGAACCTGACCCGGCTCGCGAAGTACTCGACCGACCTCTACACCGAGCTTGAGGCCGAGACGGGCCTTGCCACCGGCTTTCGGCAGACCGGTTCGATCACAGTCGCGCTGACCGAGGACCGGAAGGAAGAGATCCTGCGCTCCGCCGGGATTGCCCGCGTCTACGGTGTCGAGGTGGAGGAGCTCTCGCCCACTGAGGTCCAAGACCGCTACCCGCATCTGAACATCGACGGTGTCACAGCCGGGGTCTGGCTGCCGAAGGACGGTCAGGCCGACCCCGCCAACGTGGCGCTCGCCCTTGCGCGGGGGGCGCGCAACAGGGGGGCCCGGATCGTCGAGGGGGTGAAAGTCACGGATGTGACGACGGAAAACGGCCGTGTGACCGGCGTCGACTGGGAGATGGCCGGTGAGACGGGGCACATCGCCGCCGATCTTGTGGTCAATTGCGCGGGCATGTGGGCGCGGGATCTGGCCGCGAAGTCGGGGGTCGGTCTGCCGCTCCACGCGTGCGAGCATTTCTACATCGTCACCGAAGGCATTGACGGTCTCGGCCAGCTCCCTGTCCTGCGGGTCCCTGATGAGTGCGCGTACTACAAGGAAGATGCGGGCAAGATGCTCCTCGGCGCGTTCGAGCCGCGCGCCAAACCCTGGGGCATGGACGGGATTTCGGAGGCATTCTGTTTCGATCAGCTGCCCGAGGACTTCGACCATTTCGAGCCGATCCTCGAGGACGCGGTCCATCGCATGCCGATGCTGGCGGAGGCCGGCATCCACACCTTCTTCAACGGCCCCGAGAGCTTCACACCGGACGACCGCTATTACCTCGGCGAGGCGCCGGAGCTCGGCGGATACTGGGTCGCGGCGGGCTACAACTCGATCGGCATCGTGTCCTCCGGCGGCGCTGGCATGGCGCTCGCCCAGTGGATGCATGACGGGGCGCCGCCCTTCGACCTCTGGGAGGTCGACATCCGGCGCGCGCAGCCCTTCCAGCGGAACCGGCGTTATCTGCGGGAGCGGGTGACGGAGACCCTCGGCCTCCTTTACGCCGATCACTATCCGTTCCGCCAACCCGAGACGGCACGCGGCGTCCGCCGCTCGCCCCTCCACGCCCATCTGGACGCCAGAGGCGCCGTCTTCGGCGAGACCGCGGGGTGGGAGCGCGCGAACTGGTTCGCCACACCCGGACAGGAGCGCGCGTATCGCTACGGCTGGGGCGGCCAGAACTGGTTTCAGAACCAGAAGACCGAGCATATGGCGATGCGCGAGGGGGTTGGCATGCTCGACATGTCCTCCTTCGGCAAGATCAGGGTCGAGGGACCGGGGGCCTGCTCCTTCCTTCAAACGGTGTGCGGCGCGCAGATGGACGTGGCGGCGGGGCGCATCGTCTACACCCAGATGCTGAACGAGCGGGGCGGGATCGAGTGCGATCTGACTGTCACGCGCCTCTCGGAGACCGCCTACCTGCTGGTCGTGCCGGCCGCCACAGTCCAGCGGGATCTCGCATGGTTGCGGCGGCATGTGGGCGAGCGGTTCGTGGTGATCACCGACGTGACCTCCGGCGAGGCGGTCTTGCCCCTGATGGGGCCGAGGGCGCGCGACGTGCTGGCCGCCTGCTCTCCGAACGATTTCTCAAACGACGCACATCCCTTCGGCATGGCGCGCGAGATTGAGATCGGCATGGGCCTCGCGCGGGCACACCGCGTCACCTATGTGGGCGAGCTCGGCTGGGAGATCTACGTCTCGGCCGATCAGGCCGGCCATGTGTTCGAAGCGGTGATGG
>JBCDHQ010000345.1:0-4423 GCA_038749815.1 Pseudomonadota bacterium
CTGACCGGTCTCTACGAGGGCACACCGCTCACCGAGAAGTCGGTTCTGGACGTGTCGCCGGAGCCCGACGTGATCTGGCTCTTCCGCGAACCAATTCTGGCAGAGTGGCGGGAACGGGGGGACGTCTCGCTCGCCGATCTGGTGGGCCACATTCTCGTTCACGAGCTCGCCCACCACCTGGGCTGGAGCGACGATGACATTGCCGCGATCGATGCGTGGTGGGAGTGAGCTTTCACATGTTCGTGAACAGAAAGACATCAGCGCGCGTCTACCTCTCCCATACTCTCAACAGGAGGACACACCCATGACCCTGACGCTTTCCCGCCGGCAGGCGCTCGTAGCCGGGGCGGCTGCGCCGGCGGCTGGCCTCGCGGGCGCCGCTTTCGCCGAAGCCGAGATGCAAGGCGCGAGCCAGTCGATCTACAGCCGCTTCGTTCTTGGTGGTTTTGAAGTGACGACGTTGCTCTCCGGGACGGCGACCCGGGAGGACCCGCAATCGATCTTTGCTCTCAACGTTCCCGAACAGCGCTTTCAAACGGTCTCGGAGGCGAACTTCCTGCCGACCGACAAGGCTCAGTTCTACTTCACGCCAACCGTTGTGAACACGGGCTCCGAGCTGGTGCTCTTCGACACGGGCCTCAACCCCCGCGGCATTCGGCGGGCACTCGAGGCGGCGGGCTACAGCGCCGAGCAAATCGACGTCGTGGTCATCACTCACATGCACGGCGATCACATCGGCGGTCTTTGGGGCGACGCAGGCGAGACCTTCCCCAACGCGCGCTACCTGACAAACGCCGCCGAGTTTGATCACTGGGCGAGTGCCGGAAACGACAACTTCGAAGCAAAAGTGCGTCCCCTCGCGGACAAGTTCACGTTCATCGGCGATGGCGCCAGCGTGTCATCGGGCATCACGTCGATGGTCGCGGCCGGCCACACGCCCGGCCACACCACCTACATGATCGAAAGCGATGGGCAGAGCGTCCTGATCGTCGCGGATCTCGCCGCGCACTATGTCTACTCGCTCGGTTACCCGGACTGGGAAGTGCGCTTTGACATGGACAAGGCCGCGGCGGCCGCCTCACGGCGCCGTGTCCTAGACATGCTTGCGACCGACAAAGTGCCCTTCATCGGCTACCACATGCCGTTCCCGGCGGTCGGCTATGTCGGGCGACGGGGTCAGGACGGCTTCCGCTATGTGCCGATGAGCTATCAGATGCAGGTCGGCTGACGCCTCGCGTCAGGCCACTTGCGGGCGGGCCTCCGGGCCCGCCTCGAAGCCCGAGACGATCACGCCGGCGGCCTCGGCCCGGGCGAGGCATTTCTGTGCGTCGCTCTCCGGCGAAAGCGGATCGAGGAAGAGGATCCGGACCGGTCTCTTCACGCGCTCAGACCAAAAGCTCGCCTGAAAGTTCGGCATCCCATGGGTCAGCGCGGCCCCCGGACGGGTGCGGATCACAAGGCCGAACCGGGTGCGGCGGAGCTCCACCAAATCGGCCCAGGCCACGAAGAGAGGGCGCTTGACCGGGTCGAACTGGTAGATCAGGCCGCCGCCATGGAGGTCGATCCGAGACTCCGCCCTCAAAAGCCAGCGGGGCGTGACCCCCAAAAGGGGCGGGATCCGAGCCCACACAAACGGAAAGGCGAGAAGCGTGGCCATGCCCGCCACTGTCAGCTCCGGTGGGAGGTCTCCCGCCGGTCCGATATGCGTGAACGTCCGGAGCGCGGTCGCGATCAGGATGAAAAAGTAGCACTGTACGCCGAGAGAGATCTCGCGCACGCTCGCCGAGGCATGCAGCTTTTCGGCCATCCCTGCCCTCCGAGGCTCAGAGCCGCGCGTTCAGTGCAAGCGCCAAACGCTCCCGCGACCCACGATAGGTCCCGACATAGTGCTGCATCCAGCCGGGAAACATCACCAGACGATTGGTCTCAGCCGGGACTGACAGCGGCGGGCGGCGCTGGCCGAACCCAGGCTCTGAGAGAACATAGGCCGCGGGCCGCGGGTCAATGAGCTGCAGATCGCCATTTCCGGGCCCGCACTCCGCCGCGTCGACATAGAAAACGCAGGCCCAGGAGGTGTTTTCGTGCGCGTGCACGTGGTGAAAGCCGCCATCCGGCAGCCAGTCCGCCCATGCGTTGACGAGCCGAAAGGCCTCCGGTCCCGTGCCCCGCAGATGCCGCGTCAAGGCGTCGGCTCGAATGCGGATCGTTTTGGCCAGGGGCGCCATCGCCGGGCCATCGACAACTGGGGGCGGCAGATAGATCCGCGCGCCGCCGCGCTGCGACCGGACCAGGCGCGTCGCGGCCGCCTCGGGCTCCGCCTGTCGGCGTTCGGTGAGCGTGTCGCTGAGCGTTGCCAGCGCCTCCGGCGTCAGAACGTTGTCCTCGATGTCAACGGCGGTGATGAAGACGTCCTGGATGGCCATGGGCGGGCTCAGCGATTGCTGGCGCCGTCGCGCCAGCGGTTGACGATGGGATAGCGGCGGTCGAGCCAGAAGGCCTTGCTCGTCAGTCGGGCGCCGGGGGCGGCTTGAAACCGTTTGTACTCAGAGGCATAGAGCAGGTTTTCGACCTTCTTCACGGTGTCCCGCTCGAACCCCGCCGCAACGATTTCGTCGATGCTTGCGTCATCCTCGATCAGCATTTCGAGGATCACGTCGAGCACCTCGTAGGGCGGCAGGCTGTCCTCGTCCTTCTGGTCTGCGCGAAGCTCGGCCGAGGGCGGTTTGTCGATGACCCGCGCGGGGATGACGGTGCCTGCGGGCCCTTGCATCCAGCCACGATGATGGGCGTTCCGCCAGCGGCAGGTCTCGAAGACGCGGGTCTTATAGAGGTCTTTGATCGGGTTGTAGCCGCCGGCCATGTCGCCGTAGATCGTCGCATAGCCCACTGCGACCTCCGACTTGTTCCCGGTCGTGAGCAGCATTGAGCCGAACTTGTTGGAGAGCGCCATGAGAAAGAGCCCGCGGAGGCGGGACTGAATGTTCTCCTCCGTGACGTCGGCTGCATGACCGTTGAAGAGCGGGGCGAGCGTTGTGGCAATGGCCTCGCGCCCCTCCGTGATCGGCACTGTGTCGAGCCGGCAGCCGAGCGCGCCTGCCACGGCCGCCGCGTCCTCCAGCGACGCCGTGGAGGTGTATTCCGAGGGCAGCATCACACAGTGGACGTTCTCAGGGCCGAGCGCATCGGTCGCGATCGTCGCGACAAGCGCGCTGTCAATGCCCCCTGAGAGACCCAGAACGACGCGCGAGAAGCCGGACTTACCGACATAGTCCCGGAGGCTCTCGACCATCGCGCGGTAGTCCTGCTCCCATCCGTCGGGTTGAGCGGCCCGGTGCCCGGTCAGAGCGCGCCAGCCGGCATCGGTTTCTTCGAAATCGAGATGCTCCACGGCTTCCTCGAAGGGCGGCAGCATCAGCGCCAAATCGCCGCCCGGGTTCACCGCAAAGGAGGCGCCGTCAAAAATCTGATCGTCCTGCGCGCCCACCATATTGAGATAGACCACAGGCAAGCCGGTCTCGACCATCCGCGCGACCATGTGGCTCATCCGCTCATCAAGCTTGCCACGGTGATAGGGGGAGCCATTGGGGATCAGCAGGATCTCAGCCCCGCTTTCTGCCATCGTCTCGGAGACATCCGGAAACCACCCATCCTCGCAGATCGGCGTGCCGACGCGCACGGGGCCGATCGCAAAGGGTCCGGAGATCGGACCGGGGGTGTAGAGCCGCTTTTCGTCGAACACAGCGTAGTTCGGCAGGTCATGCTTCCTGGCAATCCCAGCGATCTGCCCCCCCCGGAGCAGAAAGTAGGCGTTAAAATGCCGACCGTCCTCCGCCACTGGTCCGCCGATCAAAATGTCGGGACCGTCGGACGTGCGCTCAGCCAATTGAGCGATCTCAGCTTCGGCCGCTGCGATGAAGGCCGGTTTGATCACCAAATCCTGGATCTGGTAGCCTGTGATGAACATTTCCGGGAAGGCCACGAGGTCGCTTCCGGCCTCTTTGCCCCGTTCCCACGCGGCATAAGCCCGCGCAGCGTTCCCGTTCAGGTCCCCCACCACGGGGTTGAGTTGCGCCAAAGTGACGCGAAATCGCTCCGACATGTCGATCCCCTGATTGGTGACTGGGTGCTATCGTCGCGCAGGAGTGAAGACAACAGTCGCTTTTCGCCGCACAAGGGCTGTTCCTTCGCCACGCGCGGGCCATAATCGGCCGTAAACCAATTGTCATGCAAGTGCGCCACGCCTAGGGTGCGTCCGAAACACAACCGCGGATCTGCATATGCCGACCGCACGGGCCGCCCCAGTTGGCTGGGCACCAAAGCTTTGGGGGACACGATCCAGTGACGCTCAAATCACTCTCGCTTATCGCAGCATGCTCGCTGCTCGCCGTGACAGCTGTTGCGCAGGACAGCGACATCCAGACGA
>JBCDHQ010000346.1:0-4402 GCA_038749815.1 Pseudomonadota bacterium
CGCCTCATCGACCATCACCTCGACCCCGTGCGCGCGGGCGACAGGCACCAGGCGATCGAGTGCCCCGAGATCGCCGTGCATGGAGTAAAGCCCCTCCACCACCACAAGGCGGCGCTTGCCGGCGTGGCGCGTGAGTTTCGCATCGAGATCCTCGGGGTCGTTGTGGCGGAACGTCTCGACCCGCGCGCCGGCCAGGCGGGCCCCCTCGATCAGGCAGATGTGGGCGTACTGGTCCAGGATCGCGATATCGCCCTTCCGCAGGACCGCGGCGAGCGTTCCGATCGCCCCCGCGTTTCCGCTGTTGAAGAGCATCGTCTGCTCGCGCCCAAGAAACCCCGCAAGCGCCTCCTCGAGCTCGCGATGGAGCACGGTCATGCCGGACAGCATGGGCGAGCCGCAGGCGCCGGTCCCGAACTCCTGCAATGCGGCGACGGCCGCGACGATCACCTCCGGATGCTGGCCGAGCCCGAGATAGCTGTAGGAGGCAAGGTTGATCTCGCGAAGCTGCCGCGCCCCGTCGCGGATGGTCGTCCGAGCGAACGGACCGGCCGCGAGCGCCGGCTCGAAGAGCGAGAATGCAGGGGCCGCTTGCGCCTTCCATGCTGTGAAATCACCGGGTGCAAGCGGATCATCCGTGCCAGTGTGAAAGAAATCACCAAGGTCGTACCGTGCCAGTTCAGTCAAGTCCAAGTCGCCACCCCTGAATACCTTAGGTTGTTTTTGCACCGCCAACCGTCTTGGTTTGACCTGCCATCTTTTTGTCGGATTGTCACACCCTACCTGCAGAGGTGTTGGCACAACAGCCGCCATGTGTCATTGCAACATTAAGCCGCTTTGCGTGGTAGGTGTCAGCGTAGTGAAGTGCTTTGCCTGAAGTCATCTATCTCTTTCCGGGTCAGTCTTCGCGCGATGTGCGGATGCTCGCCGACTGGTCGGACACGCCCGAGGGGGCGGACGTGCTTGGGGAGGCACGCGACCTCCTGGGCTCCAAGGTTGAGACCCTGGTCGATCCGCACCGCCCGGAGCCCTTCGCCATCAATCTCGACATTCAGCTCGGCGTCTTTCTGGCCAACGAGATCCATCGCAGGCGGCTGAGCCGGCGCGGGGTGGTTGCGACGGCCTCCCTCGGGATGTCGCTTGGGGAGTACAATCACCTTGTCGACATCGGCGCCATTTCCTTTGCCGATGCGCTTCGCCTCGTGGCGGCGCGGGGGCGGATCTATGATGCGGGCCCGGACGGGATGATGGTCTCGCTCTTCCCGACGTCGCGCGCGGTCGTCGACGCGCTGGTCGAGGAAGCGCGCCCGTTTGGCGATCTGGCCATCTCGAATGAGAACGCGCCGAGCCAGTTCGTCATCGCCGGCGACCGCGATGCAGTCCAACATGCGGCGGCCCTCTTTGCGGAGCGGGAGTATGCCGATCCGGTCACGATCGAGCATCGCATTCCAATGCACGCCCCGCGCTTTCGCCCAGCGGCCGAGGCCCTCCGACCCCATCTCGAGGCGGCGCCATGGAGGGGTCCGACGCGGGCGTATTGGCCCAATGTGACGGCCGCGCCGGTGGAGCGCGCGACGCCCGCTGAGATCGTCTCGCTCCTGACCGAGCATGTGCATCGCCCCGTCCTTTGGCGCCAGTCGATCGAGGCCGTGCTGGAGCGGCACCCCGGTGCGATCTTCGTCGAAGTCGGACCGCGGCGGGTCCTCTGCAATCTTCTCGGCCGCAAATGGGTCCGCAATCCGCGCTTCGCAGCGGCGGAAGACGATCTCGACCGAGTGGTCGAGGCCGTTTCTGTGGAGGCCGCGGAGTGAAGCTCGAGGAAATCCCACCGCTGATGAAACGGCTCCGGCGCGGCCCACTCCACCGGAGCGGCGAGACCGAGGAGCATGGCGGGCGCGAGACGGTGGAGCGGGTGCTCCCGCACCGCGATCCCTTTCTCTTTGTCGATCGGATCCTCGGCGTCGATCCGGATGTCCCGAGCCTTCTGGCAGAGCGTCGCGTGCCCGCGGACGACCCGGTCTTCGCCGGTCACTTTCCAGGCCGCCCGCTTTTTCCGGCGGCGCTCCAAATCGAGGCGATCGGGCAGTCAAGCCTCTGTCTGTGGAACCTGACCGAGGAGGCAGGCCGGCCGAGCGATGTCGGCCTCGTCGTGACCAAGGTTGAGCATGCGATGTTCGCCCATCCTGTCCGTCCGGGGGATCTGATGCATCTACACTCAACCATTGTCTACGCCGATGACCTCGTGGTGAGCGCCGCGGGACAGGTCTATGTCGGCGAGACGCTCTGCGCGGCGCTGATCCTAAAGGTCTCGATCACCGATGGCTGAGCGCGTTGTTGTCACCGGCATGGCGGTCAACACCGCCCTCGGCGCAAGCCTTGAGACCTTCCACGAGAGCCTGATGGCCAACCGGTCCGGCATCACGAAATGGACAAGCATCCCGACCGGCCATGTCTATGGCAAAGTGGGCGGCGATCTCGTCGCGTTCGATCCGGCGGGCTTTGCCGCAGCACTCGCGCCCGAGATCCCGCCCGACGTCTCGAAGCGGCTGAAACGGCTGATGCGGCGCGCGCCCTGGGCCACGCAGATCACGATGCTGATCGCGGCCGAGGTCATGCGGAACGCGGGCCTCTTCGAGAGCGGGTTCGATGCGGAAGAGACGGCGGTCGTCATCGCCTCCCACAACCAGAACTCAAACTACATCCAGCAGCAATTCGTCGAGTTCCAGGCCGAACCCGACTACATCGACCCGCTGTTTTCGCTCCATGCGCTCGACACGGACCACGGCGGGTCGGTGTCGGAGGTGCTGCAGACCAAGGGCCCGCTCTACACGGTCGGGGGCGCGTGTGCGTCGGGGAACCTCGCGCTGCGCCTCGCCGTCGATGAGGTGCGCCACCGGGGGGCGGCGCAGGCGCTCGTCGTCTCGCCCCTCCTCGACATTGCGCCGATGGACCTCCATGGCATGGCGCTGATGGGGGCGATCAGCTTCTTGAGCTTCAACGACACGCCGGAACGGGCGAGCCGGCCCTATGATGTCGACCGCGAGGGATTTGTGCCGAGCCATGGCGCTGGCGCCATGGTGATCGAAACACTCGAGCGCGCGCGGGCGCGGGGCGCGACGGTCTATGCCGAGATCCTGGCCATCGAGGCCAACAGCGACGGCAACCATCTCCCCCAGCCCTCGCAGGAAGGTCAGGCGCGGCTGATGAAGAAGGCGCTGGCGCGGGCCGGCGTTGTGCCGCAGGAGATCGACTTCGTCAGTGCGCACGCGACCTCCACCCCGCTCGGCGATCTGACCGAACTCGCCTCGATCAAGGAGGCGCTCGGGGCTCATGCCTACGAGACCAAGATCAACGCGCCGAAATCCCTCCTTGGCCACACGTGTTGGTCGGCGCCGACGGTCGAGACGATTGCAGCGATCCTTCAGATGCGCGGTGGGGAGCTTCACCGCTCGATCAACATCGACAGCCTCGACCCGGCGGTGGATGTCGATGTCCTGAAGGACGGGAACGTCAAGGTGCCGGTGCGGCGGTTCATGAAGAACTCCTTCGGGTTCGGAGGGATCAATTGCGTGGGGGTTTTTGCCAACCATGACCTCTGACCGGCGCCCGACTCTCTTTCTCACCGGCGGGTCAAGCGGGATCGGCGCGCAGATCGTGCGCGACAGCGTGGAGGCCGGTTTCGACGTCGGCTTCACCTACTTCCGCGAGGCGGCAAATGCCGAGGCGGTGCTTGCGGAGGCGCGCGCACTCGACCCCAGTGCGCGGGTCGAGGCCTGGCCGCTCGACGTCCGCGCCTCCCCCGAGGTTGAGCATGTCATCGACGCGGCCATCGACACGTTCGAGGACATCGACACAGTGGTCTGCAACGCCGGCATCACGCGCACCGGTCTCATCTTTTCGATGTCCGATGAGGACTGGCGCGATGTGATCGACACCAATCTGAGCGGCGCCTTCTACGTCTGCCGCCAGTTCCTGCCGCACTTCGTGGCCAACCGGCACGGGCGGTTTGTCCACATCTCCTCGATTGCGATGTATGGCATGGCCGGTCAGGCTGGGTATTGCGCCAGCAAAGCGGGGCTCGAGGCGCTCTCGAACGCCATCGCGAAAGAGTATGGGCGAAAGGGCGTGACCTCCAACACCTTGGCGCTGGGTCTGATCGATGCAGGGCTCACGACGTCGGATGCGAGCGAGCGCACAGTTGAGTTTTGGAAGGCGCATTGCCCGGCAGGGCGGATGGGAGACATCTCGGAGGTCGCGGGCGCCATACATTTTCTGGCCTCGCCCGCCGCCGCCTTCATCAACGGGGACACGCTGCACATTGCCGGCGGCCTCAACCGTACACCCTGATGGCCCTTGGGATCGAGCGGATCGGGATTTGGCCCGCAACCATGAGGCTCGACATCGA
>JBCDHQ010000347.1:0-4395 GCA_038749815.1 Pseudomonadota bacterium
GGCAGGGGCGTCTTGTCACCTGCGAGCATGGAGGGCGGCGCGTCACGCGAACCGAGTATGACGGCAGCGTCACCGTCCTGATCGACAGCTTCGAAGGCCGGCCGCTCAACTCCCCCAATGACGTCGTGGTGAAGTCCGACGGGTCGATCTGGTTCACCGACCCGCCCTTCGGCATTCTCGGCAATTACGAGGGGCACCGGTCCGAGCCTGAGCAGAGCCAGAACGTCTATTGCCTCGATCCCGACACGGGCGTGGCGACAGTGGTGGCCGATGACATCCTCGGGCCGAACGGCCTTGCGTTCTCACCGGATGAGACGGTGCTCTACATCGTCGAGTCGCGCGGGCAGCCCAACCGCAAGATCCTGGCCTATGACGTGGCGCCGGGCGGTCGGGCGATCTCTGGCAAGCGTGTTCTGATCGATGCTGGACCGGGGACCCCCGATGGGTTCCGCGTCGACGTGCTCGGCAACCTCTGGTGCGGCTGGGGCATGGGGGCAGAGGAGCTCGACGGCGTGATGGTCTTTGCCTCCGATGGGACGCCAATCGGGCGCATCGCCTTGCCTGAGCGATGCGCCAATCTCTGTTTCGGCGGCCGCGCGAACAGCCGCCTTTTCATGGCCGCCAGCCACTCCGTCTACGCGCTCTACGTCAACGTGGCAGGCGTCGCGGGCGGCTAGCGCCCCGCGATCGCCGGGCCGAGTGCGGGGAAGCGGACGATCCGGAACGCGCCGGTTGAGGCATCTTCGCCGCCGTTCAGAACGGGTGAGCGGTGGAGCTCGTTGACCGTTGCATAGATGAAGCCGTCGACCCCGACCGAAAACCCGTCGGGCCAGGGAAGGCCTTCATCGGACTGGTAGAGAACCTCATAGCTGCCATCGGACTTTGTCACGCCAATCGCGTTGTCGGTCATCGCGGTGATGTAGACGTTGCCCGCGGCGTCCACAGTCGAACCGTCTGAGATAGGCTTGTCGCCGTAGCGCTCCACCCGTGCCTCGAGTGCCTCCGTGGGCAGATCCTCATCGAGGAGGTCCGCTGTCCTGACCCGGTACATCGCGCTGCCCGTCATTGGGGCGAAGTAGACCCATGTGTTCGTTGGGTCGACGCTGATCGGGTTCACACCGATTTTAGCCGGCGCGTCCCCCAGCAGGATGTCGCGCCCATCGATCACCATGGGCGTGTCCTCGGCCCGGGTGAACGCGCTGCCTTCCAGAAGACGGCGCGCGCGACCGGTGGTGAGATCGAGGACGATGAGGGCCGAGTTCACATGATCGGCGGTGTCTGAGATGTAGATCGCCTCGTTTTCGCGGTCGACCGCAAGATCGTTGAGGAACGAGAACGGCCGCGCCACCGGCGCCCCGATGTAGTGGATGGCGTGGAGCGTCTCCGTCACCGTGTTCCACGCTACGACCCGGCCGGTCTGCCCGTCACTCTGTCCGTCGAGCATCCAGAGGATGCCCTCGCGGTCCGCGCGGAGGCCGAGCACACCGTTGAGGCCGGGGCCGTCGCCCTCCGGCGCGCGCGCCCAGGCCTCCGTCGGGTAGGGGGTCGTGCTGCCATCGGGGCTGACCTCAACGATGCGGAGCTCCGGGCCGTAGAAGCCGTGGACAGACATGAACATCCGCCCATCGGGTGCGATCGCGAGATTGCCGGGCGGCGTCTCCGGTGGAAACTCGGCATAGGTCTCCAGATCCTGCGCAGCCAAAGGGCCGGCGAACGCGAGGGCCGCGCCCAGCAAAACGTGTCTCATGCTGTCCTCCAGTTTGTTGACGGCACGCTACTCGAACGAATATCTGAGACACATCCGGTGACTCTTGAAAGCAGCGTTCGGGTTTTTCGAATGTACGGGATCGAAGATCTGCGAACGTTCGTGGCGATTGCAGAGGCGGGCGGCGTGACCGCGGGCGCGCGACGCCTCGGCGTCTCGCCCGCAACGGCAAGCCACCGGTTGAGCAAGTTGGAGGCCGCCCTTCAACTCACGCTCTTTCATCGCAACAGCCGCGTGATGCGCCTTACGGCCGAGGGGCAAGTGTTCCTGGAGCGGGTGGACCCGATCCTCGCCGATCTCGCGCAGGCTGTGCGGGATGCGGGGGGCGGCGCGGCCGCGCTCTCAGGTCATCTCCGGATCACGATGTCGCCCTGGATCCTGTCGCGGTTCATCCTCCCCGCCCTTCCAGCGTTTCGCGACGCACATCCGAAGCTGACATTTGAGTTTCTGGCCGTGGACCGCTTCGTCTCGTTGGCGGCGGAGGGTCAGGACTGCGCGATCCGCATCGGCCAGTTGGAGGACAGCGCGCTGGTCGCCCGAAAGCTGAGCGAGAATGAGCGGATCATATGCGCCGCACCGGAGTTTCTCGCGCGTCACGGGCCGATCACCGATCCCGCGACCCTGGCGACGGTTCCCTGGGTCAGTTTGCCCTGGCAGCGGCACGTGGCGATCAAGGACGCAGCGGGGCGCCGGCGGCACGTGAGGGCAGAGAGCGCTGTCCTTGTCTCCAACTCCGACATGCTGACAGACGGTGCGGTCCAAGGGCTCGGGCTCGCCGTCAAGTCGCGGCTCGCGATCCAGGCGGAGCTGCGGAGCGGTCGCGTCGTCGAGGTTCTTCCCGGCACACTCTGGGACCCGTCTGCGCCGATTTGGTTCGTGTTCTCCTCCGAAGTGCGCGCGGGGCAGAAAGCGCAAGTGTTCGGGGACTTCGCGGAACGGGCCTTTCAGCGCCTGCGCGCGGCCGATGAGGGGACTAGGCTGCCCGGACCTCCGCCGCGAGGCGATAGCCCGCGCCGTGGATCGTGAGGATCAGATCCGCATCCGGTGCGGCAAGCGCCAGTTTGCGTCGAAGCCGGACAATGTGGGCATCGATCGCGCGATCGGTGATGGTTGCGGATTGGCCGTAGAGGCGATCGAGAATGGCGGTGCGGGCCACAACCTCACCCCGACCATTGACGATCGCCTTGAGAAGCTCGAATTCCGTGCTCGTGAGATGAAGATCGAGGCTGTCAGCCGTGCGCACGGCCCGCCCCGCAACGAGGTCGAGCGTGACCCCGCCGAAGTGGACCTGGGTCGCGGGTGTCTCCTCTGCCGCGGGGTTTTGCGCGCGCCGGCTTCGCCTCAGGACGGAGCGGACGCGCGCCAGCAGCTCCCTCGGATCATAGGGCTTCGTTACGTAGTCGTCCGCCCCGACCTCCAGACCGACAATGCGGTCATAGAGTTCACTCCTCGCCGATAGCATGATGATCGGCACGTCGTTCGTCGCCAGGAGCCGTCGCGCCGCATCAAGACCATCCTCGTCCGGCAAGATCAGGTCGAGCACGATCAAGTCGGCAGCATCGGTTTCGAGATGGGCGAACATCTCGCGCACAGAGGACACGGCGCTGGCCCGGTATCCGTTCTTCGAGAAGAACCGCGTCAGAGACGACGCCACTTGGCGGTCGTCGTCGACGATCAGAATGTGATCCCGCACAGCGCTCCTCCTGCCTCGGGTATTGCCCCTCGCCCGCGTGGCGGTGAAGGTTTGCCATGAGCGTTCGACCGAGCCGCCTCCGCACCTCGCGCCCAAACTGGATCGCGGCGCAGGCCCTGGCCTTGATCTGCATCACAGTGACCCTCGGTTTGATCCTTGGGCTGCAGACCAGGGCGCAGTTCGGCGAGATTGATCTGAGCCAGCGCGCCTATGCCGAGGAAACGGCGGCAAAGGGCGCGCTGATCAGCGATCTGCGCGACACGCTCGGCTATGGCGGGGTGATCCACAACTTCAAGAATTTCGTTCTGCGTCAGGACATCGTGTATCTCCTTGAGACCGAGGAACAGATCGCTCGGTTTCGCGAGACGATTGATCGATACGTGGACTTGGCCCCGACGCCTCAGGAACGCGCGGCGCTCGACGAGATCGCAGCGGCGATTTCGGCCTATGAGGGCATGTTGCCGCTCGCGATTGCGGCGGCGGAGCAGGACTGGTCGCCCGCCCGCACGGACGCGGCCGTCCGGGTCGACGATGCGGGCGCGCTCGCGGCCCTCGCTGAGCTGGAGCGGCTCTGGCGCGCTGCGCGCGGCGCCAACACAGAGCGGGTTGCAAACGCGGTGGAGCAGGGCAGGGCGCTCATCTGGGTGGGGTTCCTGGCGCTCGGAGCGCTCCTGCTCGCGGCGCTGGTCATCGGGTACCTCCTCTGGCTTCTCCACCGCGACCTCCGCCAGACCCTCGTCCGGCTCAACGGAGAACTCGATGAGCGCCGTGCGCTCGAGCAGGCGCAGAGCCGGCTCGCCACCATTGTCGAGCAGGCACCGACGACCATCCTGCTGACGGACACGAGTGGGCGGATCGAGTACGCAAACGCCAAGTTCGAGGCCCTGACCGGGTGGAGCAGGGCCGAGATTGCGGGCCAAACGCCGGCCTTTCTGCA
>JBCDHQ010000348.1:0-4392 GCA_038749815.1 Pseudomonadota bacterium
AACGTCGCTCGGGGCGGGCGCGCCGCGGCGCAAGCGCGAGACGAGCGGCAGCGCACGCGCCTTGAGGGAGGTCCATGGGTCGAGCGGTGCCTCACGCATCGAGGAGCGCCAGCGTCGCCTCAAGGTCGCCGAGATCAACGCTGTAGCCATCCGGCGTCGGCTCGATCACCACATAGCCATAGCGAAAGCCAAGTGCGAGCGCGCAGGCCGTGTGGATCGTGGACAGCCGGTCGGCAGGCATCAGTGTCAGAAGGGCGCCGCCCTCTCTCAGATGGTAGTGGATGTGGCTTTGATGACTGCCTTCGATCGCAAGCACGAGATCGGCGGCCGCGATGGCCGCCGCAACCTCCTGGTAGCGCGCCGCTGTGATGTCTAGGATCTGAAAGCCGAGCCTCTGCAAAGCTGCATGAAAACCGTCGGTGTCCGCCAGGCCGCGGGGGCTGCCCGCCGCACCCCGCTCCAAGTAGAGCCGCCCGCGCGCCCCGCGCGCGCCCGTGCCGAGACGGGCACGGAGCGTCCGCATTCGCGCCACCCGGTGGCTGCCATAGCTGTTGTCGGTGTACACCGTCAGCCGCTCCACCCGAAGCGGACGTCCCGCGGTCGGCGACAGCCCGAACGCCTCAACATAAGCCCTGGCATGCGGCCACGCCTCGGGCACATCGAGGATCAGCGCCTCGCCCTCCGGCGCAAGAACGGCGGTGCTGCATGCCTCCCGAAGCCAATGTCCGAAGAACTGGTGCGACAGCGCGGTCATCGCATATGTCGCGGCCTCGATCCGCGGCGCCGAGGCCGAGAGGTCGCGCGGGACCGAGAGCTGCCTGATCCGGTACCCGCCGCCCCGCCAGTCAAATCCCGCGCCATGGACAAAGCAGTTCTCGAGCACGTGTCGGCGCACCGCCCCGTGGCTGATGGTCGGCGCCTGAAGGCGCGACAGCTCGCGCTCAAACTCGGCAAGGGCGGTGTCGCTCCCGGTCAGACGCGCCTCGGCTCCCGGAAGGGCCACAATCTCCCCCAACGGAACGCTCTCCACCTCCTGGAGTGTGTCCGAGGCCACCGCCGCCTCTTCCAGCGTCCGGCGACCGCCAAACCGGCGGAGCGCAAGATTGGCAACAGGATGGGCCAGGCCGCGCGCGAGCGGCCCCACGCGCGTGCCACTCCGGCCGGCACGGTCTGTCACATCCCTGTCCCCATTCACCCTTGCCCCATGCGTTCCTACAGCACCTCCGCCGAAACTGAAGGGCTGGATTGCCGACCAATGCACCCTTTGGCGAATCCCTGCGCGCAGCGGAGCCGTCAGACTGAACGGATCTGCCCCGCCCAAAGGCACATCCCAATTGATCACGCTCCAAACCAGACGGCGCTCGCAGCCGAGCAGAACCGGGACCCCCAAGCTCGCCCAAGCCGCGGTCGCCAACCACGTCTGAGTTGGCTGAGAGCTTCCGTCCGATGATGGCCCTGGAGATCACACGCGGTGCGTCATTCGCAGCAAACGCATGATGGTGGTGCCGGGCCGCACGCGAGGGTCAGGGGGCGCCGGCCGCACTTGGATGACGCAACAGGTCAGTGCCAATGCCCCCGCGGACATCAGAACTCATACCTAAGACCAATGAACGAAGAGCTGCCATCCCGGTAGCTGTCGTTGTCGTCGTCGTACTCTTGAAGCGCGTATGTCGCATAGAGTTGCAGATCCGGCCCCAAGTATTGCACGGCTGAGAGACTGGAGTACTCGATGACGCTGCTCTCCACACCGAAGTCTCGGCCTCTGAAATATTGAGCGGCAAGTGCGGTTCTGAAATCCTCGCCAAACCCGAGAACGTCGCGGAAGACGCCGAGCTTGACGTTAATGTAGTCAGAGCCGTCATCGTACCCCCCGGCGGCAACCACCAGATTGAGACCTGTTTCGCGATGGAGAAGGGCCACAGAGCTGTTGATGTAGTCCGCGCTGTCGCTCGCAGCGCTGTAGCCAAAATCTGCCGCGACGTCGAACCCGCTCACAAGGTCACTGCTCGCGTACCGAACGGCGACATCGGCATAGGTCTGGTCGTCGTCCTCAATGAGCACTTCGCGACCGATCGATCCGGTGAGGGTGAGGCCATTCAGGCTCGGGCTGTCATATCTCAGCCGAAGCCGCCGGCTTCCAAACAGCCGACCGATCCCATCGGAGAACCGGATGCCTGTCAGGTCTCCGTCGCGGGTTCGGATCAGGCGGCCGCCGCCATTGTTGATCGGCATGTTGGCCGCCGCGATGTTGTTGGTGCCGGAGAGATCCGACGCACCAACGAGGAATGTCGACATCCAGCCCTGGCCGACGGTGAACGTCCCGACCGACGGCGTGCTCCATTCCAGCTGAAAAAGCCTGATATCCGTCCTTTCAAACGCGACATCGAAGAAGTTGGGCGAAAACGACTGGTTCACGGCGAAGCTGGTCGAATCCTGCGGCAGCCCAATCTCAAAGCTGTATCGGAAGAACCCAATGTCCGTGTCGGCCGTGGTGTAGCGCAGTCCGAGCCGACTTGGGATTGTGGTGTTGTCGACAAAGAAGCTCTCTGTCTCTGCCCCGTCATCCTGGATCAGAACGCCCAGGTTCAGCGCGCCATAGACCTCTAAACCAGGGTCTGCCTTCGCCGTGACGGGAAGCGCGACGACCAAAGCGGCGATGTGCAGCCGACGGAGTGCAAGGGGTCGCAAGCGACGGGACATCATTCATCCCCTCTTCAGGGTATGGGCGAACCAAGGTTCGCCCGCGATCGCTCAAGCCGCTTCGGGCCGGACCACATGGTCGTCGGGGAGTTGGCTTTGCCCGCGCCCGGGTGCCGCATGCGGCTTCAGAGACGGTGGGAACGGACCGTCATCGGCAAACGCGCCCCGAGAGGCGGTGTCTCTGGAGCACGTCGGCGGGGCGCCTGTGCATGCTCCGTGTTTCGGCAGACGAGAAACGCATCGGACCCCAAAAGCAGCCGTGTCATAGTGGACGCTCCTTTGGTTGCAAACGTTGGCGAAACTGTCCGCTCAGAGTGGCCGAAAGCTCGGAACGCCGACAACGCTCTGAGTTTGGCACCCCGTGCGCATAAATGGCGCTCGTCGTGCCCCTGAAGCGCTGACCGACCGGGAGCGAGCGCCATACGCCGCTCGTCAACCTGGCGAAGCCCACGGACCAACCGGCCGGGGTTTCTGCGGACCAGGCAGCGACACGGTTATGGCCGGACCTGGCGTGGCCCCCTGCAGCTCTCTCCCGAACGTGCAGGTCCTTGTCCGCGTTTGGGGCCTGCGCTAGGGGACGGCCATGTTGCGCATCTCCGACATCGGGTACTCCATTGCAGGCCGGCCGCTCTTCGAGGCGGCATCGGCCACGATTCCCGCCGGGCACAAAGTGGGCATCGTCGGGCGGAACGGCACCGGCAAGACGACGCTCTTCAAACTGATCCGGGGCGAACTCGCGCTCGATGGCGGTGAGATTGAGGTGCCGAAGCGCGCCAAAATCGGCGGCGTGCGCCAGGAAGTGCCGGCGGGACCAACAACACTGATCGACACTGTGCTCGCCGCCGACACGGAAAGAGCGGGACTGCTGGCCGAGGCGGAGCTGGCCGAGGACCCGGCGAGGATCGCCGAGATCCAGACCAGGCTGGTCGACATCGACGCGCATTCGGCCGAAGCGCGGGCGGCGACGATCCTGGCGGGGCTTGGATTTGATGCGGCAGCGCAGGCACGCACATGCGCGGAGTATTCCGGTGGGTGGCGGATGCGCGTGGCGCTTGCAGCGGTGCTCTTTGCCGAACCTGAGATCCTCCTCCTCGACGAGCCGACCAACTATCTCGATCTTGAGGGGACGATTTGGCTTGAGACCTATCTGGCCAAGTATCCGCACACGATCCTGGTGATCTCCCACGACCGACAGCTCCTCAATCGCTCGGTCGGCGCGATCCTGCACCTCCATGACCGAAAGCTGACGCTGTACCAGGGCAATTACGACACGTTCGACCGGACCCGGCGCGAGAAGCTGGCGCTCCTGGCCGCGGCGGCCAAGAAGCAGGAGGCGCAGCGGGCGCATATGCAGGCCTTCGTCGATCGCTTCCGCTACAAAGCGTCGAAGGCCCGCCAGGCGCAGTCCCGGCTGAAAGCCCTCGAACGGATGCAGCCCATCGCTGCCGTGCTTGAGGAGAGTGTCTCGCAATTCGACTTCCCCTCTCCGGAGGAACTGGCGCCCCCGATCCTGAAGCTTGAGGGTGTGGATGTCGGCTACGATGCGCGTCCCGTGCTCAAACGTCTCGATCTGCGCATCGACCAAGACGACCGGATCGCGCTTCTCGGGGCCAACGGTCAGGGCAAGTCAACGCTGTCGAAACTGCTCGCCGAGCGTCTTCGCCCGATGACGGGCCGGCGCGTTGCGTCCTC
>JBCDHQ010000349.1:0-4304 GCA_038749815.1 Pseudomonadota bacterium
GAGCTTCTGCTGTGACCCCTGCCGCCCGTGTCGCCGCCGCCATCACGATCCTCGACGAAATCGTTGCCGGGCACCCGGCCGAGCGCTGTCTGACCGCTTGGGCGCGCGCCAGTCGTTTTGCCGGGTCGCGGGATCGGGCCGCAGTGCGGGATTTGGTTTTCGATGCGCTCCGGCGCCGCCGATCTGCGCTCTGGCGCTCGGGGCAGGAGACCGAGACGGGGCGCGCGCTGGTGACGGGGCTTCTTGCCGATCTGAGCGAGCGCGACGCGCTCTTTGACGGCTCGGCGCACGGGCCCTCGCCCCTCAGCGCCGCGGAGGCGCATGCGCTCCGCCCATTGGAGGGCGCGCCGCGTCCGGTCCGGCTCGATGTCCCGGACTTTTTGGAGGAGGAGCTCGAGCGCTCCCTTGAAGGGGCGCTTGAGCCCGCGCTCGAAGTGCTCCGGTCGCGGGCAGAGGTGCACCTCCGGGTGAACACGCTCAAAGCGACGCGCGAGGCGGCGGTGGCGGCGCTCGTCGAAGACGAGATCGAGGTGGAGGCGTTGCCCGGTCCGACCGCACTCCGCGTGACGCGCAATCCGCGCCGCGTCGCAGCCAGCCGGGCCTACCGCGACGGTCTCGTCGAGCTCCAGGACGCCGCCAGCCAGGCTGCCGCGGCCGCCGCGGCGGTGGTGCCGGGGATGACGGTGCTCGACCTCTGCGCCGGCGGCGGTGGGAAGACGCTGGCCCTCGGCGCGGCCATGGCGGCGAAGGGGCGGCTTTATGCCTACGATCTCTACCCTGCGCGCATGAAGTCCTTGCCGGAGCGGGCGCGCCGCGCCGGCGTCTCTGTCAGCATCCTCGATCGGCGTGAGTTGCCGAGGGTCCTCGGCTCCTGCGATGTTGTCTTCGTTGACGCACCTTGTTCGGGCAGCGGGGCATGGCGGCGGTCCCCGGATGCGAAATGGCGTTTGACGCCGGACAGTCTCGCAACTCTGGTCGCCGTGCAAAAGCGCTTGGCCGCTGAAGCGCTCGGGTATCTTCGGCCGGGCGGCCATGCCGTCTATGCGACCTGCTCGCTCCTGAGTGCCGAGAACGCCGATGTGCTCGCCGATCTTCAGACCCGCGCTGAAGGCGTTGCGGTCAGCGGCGAGACGCGGCTCCTTCCAAGTTCAGACCAAGACGGCTTTTTCTTCGCGACCCTGAAGCAGATGTGAATTCACCTGCGCGTCGGGCGAACGCTGTGTTAGCGTCGCTTTAACGTTTTGTTGTCAACCGTGGACGGTGAGCACCCCGTCACCGGAACGGGGCTGCGCAAGAGTGATGTCAGGGGGTAGGATGCGCAATTGGAGCGAGGCCCAATTGGCTGCAGGTGCGCGTCCCATCGCGGAGGCGTCGGTGGGCGTGCTCGGCACACTCAGCATCACTCGTCTCCTCCTTATTGGCGCTGCGGTCGCGCTCTGTGTCGCGGCCCTCGTGGTCCTGGGCGCGTCCCTTGGGCCCATAGGCGCTGCAGGGCTCGTGGGCGTCGCTGTGGGCGCTGCGACTGTCGGGCTCGTTCTCTGTCTGCGCCGGGCGGCGCGCGCCTCCGCCTTTGATGAGTTCTTCAAGACAGCCGCGCATGCCGTTGTCTTGACGGATCGGCGCGGTCGGATCCTCCGCGCCAACCCGGCGGTTGACCCAGCCGCCGTTGACTTGTCGTCCTGGCTTGGCCTTTCCAGCGAAGACGGCGCGGCCTTGATCTACGACATCGGAAAACGGGCGCGCGATGCCGGTCTTGCCGATCAGGACATCACGCGCCACGGCGTCCGTCACATCCTCCGCGCCCGCGACGCCGGGGAGGGTCGACAGATCTGGCAATTGGCGCGCGCCCCGGCCGTCGCCCTCCTTCCATCGGCAGATGCGGCATCCGAGGACCTCCTCGACCAGTTGCCGATCGGCATCGCCCGATTGCAGGAGGATGGTGAGATCACCTATCTCAATGCGGCGGCGCACGCGCTTCTCGGTCCACGAGGGGTTCCGGGTGCCGTTGCCTCAGACCTGATGGAGGGTCTCCACAAGTCAATTGCGGAGCGGCTGTCCGACACTGTTGCAGGGCGCGACCCTGGCCGAGCGGAGGTGGCACGCGCGGAGCGTGACGGCGCAGAGGTCTTCCTGCAGGTCACGATGATCCGCGTGACGGAGGACGGGGCCCCGGCGGTGCTGGCCGTTTTCGCGGATGCGACCGAACTGAAGACACTGGAGGCGCAATTCGTTCAGAGCCAAAAAATGCAAGCCGTGGGGCAGCTTGCGGGCGGCATTGCGCATGATTTCAACAATCTTTTGACCGCGATCCATGGCCATTGCGACCTGCTGCTTTTGCGCCATGACAACGGCGACCCCGACCACGGCGACCTCGTTCAGATCCGTCAGAACGCAAACCGCGCTGCCGCCCTCGTGCGGCAGCTCCTCGCATTCTCGCGCAAGCAGACGCTGCGACTGACGGTGCTGCACCTCTTCGACACGATGGCGGAGCTTGCCCACCTGTTGAACCGCCTGCTCGGTGAGCGCGTGGAGCTGAAGATCGAGAACCTCGAGGACATCTGGCCCGTGCGCGTCGATGAGCGCCAGCTCGAGCAGGTTGTCGTCAACCTGGTGGTCAATGCGCGGGACGCAATGCCCGACGGTGGCGTCGTGATGCTCCGCACGAAAAACGTTGAGCTTGAGGAGATGCTCCACCGCGATCGCGCCATCGTTCCGGCGGGGCGCTACTGTGTGATTGAGGTCGAGGACACGGGCATCGGCATTGCGGCCAACCAACTCGACAAAGTGTTTGAGCCCTTCTACACGACCAAACGTATCGGTGAGGGCACGGGGCTCGGCCTCTCGACCGCCTACGGGATCGTAAAGCAGTCCCGCGGGTTCATTTTCGTCGACAGCGCCGTTGGCGTCGGCACGAAGTTCTCCATTTACATCCCTGTTTATGAAGGTGCCGAGGCGGCCAAAGGGGACGATCGGTCTGCCGGCACGACGGAGGGAGACAGCGCCGATCTCACGGGACGCGGCATTGTTTTGCTCGTAGAAGACGAGGCTCCGGTACGGTCTTTTGCCGCCCGCGCGCTTCGGATGCGCGGCTACGAGGTGATCGAAGCCGATTGTGGTGAAGCCGCGCTCGAGGTCGTGCGCGACACGTCTGTGCACATCGATTTGTTTATCTCGGACGTGATCATGCCGGGTCTGGATGGACCAAGCTGGGTCCGTGAGGCCTTGGAGATGCGTGCCGGTGTGAGCACGATTTTCGTATCGGGCTACGCCGAGGAAGCGTTCAACTTAGACAAGGACGAGATCCCGCATTCGAGCTTTTTGCCGAAGCCCTTCTCCCTCAACGATCTAACCGCGCGCGTCCGAGAGCACATGGACCAGTTCGCCTCCTCATCCTAGGCGGCGCAGCCTCTCGACGAGGCGGCGCTAGCCTTCGGCCGGGTCGAGGACACCCTCTTCCCGAAGGAATGCGTCGAACCCGTCGCGCTGGATCGTTTTGTGCTCCCAAATCTCGAAGTCGGCAGCGATGAACTCACTCAACTTGGACCGCATCTCGGGGGAAAGTTGAGAGTGAAGTCCGGGGGACACGTTGTCCTTTCCGATCGCGAGTTTGACGCCGAGCTTACTTTCCCAGAATTGCCTGAACAAATCTAAATCTTCGTATTTAAAGATGTAATCTGCATACACCCGGCGCCCTTCCGGTCCCCAGAACATCCCACTCTGCGGGCCGTGGGGAAGGAAGGGGCGCTTTTCCCCAGAGATGTAAAGACCGACATAGTCTTCGAAACTCATCCCCTCGAGCGCCTCGGAATCGCCCCAGCGGTCTTGGCTCCGATACCGCCACCAGCTCCCGACCCAGTCAATCGGCTCCCGGAACAGGCAGCAGGTCTTCACGTTGGGGAAGCCCGTCGCACGCAGAAACGGTCGCATGAAGCGGTTGAACCGGTTCACGTGCATATGCGTCATCGACGGGAACCCGGTTGCGATCAGATGACAATGCGGACGCAGCGCATTCTCGATGGAGGTCGATGCACATTTCGGCGTCGCCAGAAACGCGAGTCGTGAAGGGATGTGAACCATCATGGCGGGACCTCATCCGCAGTTGCTCGGGCAACGTCGCGCCGCCGCCGTTCACACTTCCTTAAACCAGCCATGCAACCGTTTTGAAGGAAAATTTACCTTGCAATGTTCGTGCTTTGATCTCAATTGTCAGGGAACGCAAGGCGAACAGAGCAGAGATTGCCGCGTGGCGAGAAAACTGAAATACAGGAGCGAAGCATGGCTACACCCCTTCTCGACCTGAAGGA
>JBCDHQ010000350.1:0-4265 GCA_038749815.1 Pseudomonadota bacterium
CGCGCCCTGTCGAGCTTGACGAAGGGGCGCGCAATCTCGACCGCCGGGGGGGCGTGGGCCTCGGTCTTGCCATTGCGCAGGACGTGGCACGCGCCCATGGCGGTGCGCTCGAACTAAGCGACAGCACCGATCTCGGCGGGCTCCGCGCGCTTCTGCGTCTGCCGCGCTGAGGCCTTGGCGGGTCAGCTCAAATGTAGGTGCGCGCGTGCGCGCGGGCCTGCCCTTCGAGGTGAGGGCTCCCGTTGAAGAGGGCAAGGCGCAGGTCTCCGGCCTCATGAACCAGACGGTGGACGCTTGCATTGTGGATGTTGATCAAGAGATCCGCCGTCGCGCGCGCGTTGAGGCCAAGGATGCCGGCGATCGCCGCTCCGATGACGCCCCCGGACGTGACAATCAGCGTCCTCTCGCCCGGGCGCATGGCATCCTTTAGTCCCATCGTCACACGCGCCGTGAAGGCATCATATCTCTCCGCGCCGGAACCGATGTCGCCCCGCGCCCACCGCTCAAACATCTCGGGGAAGTGCGCCAGAAACTCAGCCCGGCTCGACGGCGCATCGGCTCCCGTGGCACGGAGGTACTCCGCCTCGAGCGCATCGTAGTGGAGCTCGTCAAACCTGGGATCCTCCACCAGCGCCGGCAAAGGGTGGACGGAGGCGATGCCCGCGGCCGTTTCGCGGTGCCGGCGAAGCGCGCCGTTGAGGGCCCGGTCGAAGGTCAGTCCGTGCTCGCGGAAATAGTGGCCGAGCCAGGCCGCCTGTTGATGGCCAAGGGGCGAGAGACGGTCATAGTCCTCCGCCCCGAACGACGCCTGACCGTGGCGGACAAGAACAAGTTCCGTCATCGGCGGACCGGTGCGTGTCTCAGCGCGCCGCGACCGCACCGAGGCCGAGCGCATCGCGCACGGCGAGCGCGCCGGGATGAAGGGGCGCTGTCAGCCCGTCCGTCACCATCGCCTGGGGGTCCAGCCCACTCAACGCCGGATGTTCCGCCCCGAGGCCTTCCGGGTCTTCGAGCACGACGCGCGCGAGGCCGGCCACGACGGCCTCCGGCATATCCGCCGCGGTGAGAAGCGTGGCGCGGAGCCCGAAGCTCTCCACCGCCTCGCCCTGTCCGGGATAGGTGCCCGCGGGGATGGACGTGCGCGAGAAATGCGGTTGCCCGACCAGACCGTCGATCGTGGGCCCCGTGACAGGGAGCGCGCGCGCCCCGCATCCGATGGCCTCAGCCGTCGCCGGGTTGGGGTGGCCGACGATGTAGATCAACGCATCGAGCCTGCCGGCGCAAAAGGCCTCCGTCAGGTCGGATCCGAGAAGCTCCGCCGCCTCTGCAAACTCCCCCATATCGAGGCCCTCTGCGGCGAGAAGCCCCTCCAACGTGGCGCGCTGCCCGGAGCCGGGCGTGCCCACGTTCACACGTTTGCCCCGGAGGTCGGAGAGGGAGAGGATCCCGCTCTCCTCCCGCGCCAGGAGGGTGAACACCTCCGCGTGGAGCGACAGGACGGAGCGGAGGCTTTCGATCTGGCGCTCGGCAAACCGGCCCGCCCCGGCGACGGCATCCGCGTGGAGATCGGCCTGAACAAGGCCAAACTCAAGCGTGCCGGCAGCGATCGCCTCAATGTTCTCGACAGAGCCCGCCGTCGGCTCCACCGCGCAGCGGAGCCCCAGTTCGGCCCGTGCGGCGTTGATCCGACGGCACATGGCCTGACCGGCGGGGAAGTACACACCTGTCACACCGCCCGTTCCGATCGCGATGAACCGCTCCTCTCCCGGTGCGGCCCCCGCGATCCCTGCGAGCGCAACAATGAGCAGTGCCCTGAACATGTGTGTCCCCCTCGGCGACACATTGTTGCCGAGTTGCAGCAGGCGCAAGGGGGATGGTTGGTCTCAGCGCTCAGGCGTCGCGGTATAGGCTGTTTCCGTCACGGATTCATCACGCCACGCGACACCGACGCCGTCCAACCTCTCCTGAAACGCGACATGCGTCATCGGATGCTCGGGCGCCGAACCGTGCCAATGCTCCACACCGGGGGCGATCCAGACACTGTCACCGGCGCGGATCTCGCGGAGCGGGCCGCCCCGCTCCTGCACACGGCCCACCCCCTCGACGACATGCAGTGTCTGTCCGAGGGGGTGCGTGTGCCAGAATGTGCGCGCGCCAGGGGCGAAGCGGACCAGAACAGACTGAACGGTGGCCGGCGCGGGCGCACTGACGATTGGGGTCAGCACGACCGTCCCGGTGAAATGCTCGGGGCTGCCATGGGTCGCGGGGCGGGCGCCTGCAGGTGTGACCTCGACCACAGCGACGCCCCCGGTCTCAGCGTTTCGAGAATTGGAAGCTCCGGCGCGCTTTCCGGCGGCCGTACTTCTTCCGCTCAACCACCCGACTGTCGCGCGTCAGAAAACCCGCTGCCTTCAGCGCCGGCCGGAGCGATGGCTCGTAGAGTGTCAGCGCCTTCGAAATCCCATGCTTCACCGCCCCGGCTTGACCGGAGAGCCCGCCGCCCTTGACGGTGCACATCACGTCGAATTCCCCGGCGACGCCCGCGACCGAGAACGCTTGGCCGATGACCATCTGGAGAACCGGGCGCGCGAAATACTCGCCCATTGGTTTGCCGTTCACGACCACCTTGCCGGAGCCCGCCTTGATCCAGACACGGGCGACCGCGTCCTTCCGCTTGCCCGTCGCGTAGGAGCGGCCGAGCGCGTCGCGAACGGGGTCGCGGTTCACAACGGTCTCGACCACCGGCGACGGCGCATCCTCGACGTCGGTCTCGCCTTCAGAGACGGTGAGCTTCAGATCGCTCAGAGATTTGATGTCAGCCATGGCCTCAAACGCTCCGCGTGTTTTTCTTGTTCATCGATTTGAGGTCCAGAACCTCCGGCTGCTGCGCCTCATGCGCATGCTCCGCCCCGGCATAGACGCGCAGGTTCGACATCTGTTTGCGCGACAGTGGGCCGCCGGGCAGCATCCGCTCCACCGCTTTCATGATCACCCGCTCCGGAAACCGGCCGGAGAGCAGCTGATCGGCCGTGCGCGACTTGATCCCGCCCGGATACCCGGTGTGCCAGTAATATGTTTTGTCGCGGCGCTTGTTGCCGGTGAGCTGAACTTTTTCAGCGTTTGTCACAATGACATTGTCGCCCATATCCATATGCGGCGTGAACGTGGCCTTGTGTTTTCCACGAAGCCGCATCGCCACGATCGAGGCAAGGCGTCCCAGGACGACGCCCTCCGCGTCGATCACGACCCACTTCTTCTCAATGTCTGCGGGCTTCGCCGAGTAGGTTTTCATCTCACGTCCCAAATAGCTTCACGAGCGAGCTGCCCGCTGGATGGGCGGCGTTCTACGCGGCACGTTGCCGGTGTCAAGGCGCAAATCAAACTTGTATCTCATAGGCTTGGCAATGGGGTGTTATTTTACCCCATATGCGTCGCGCATGGGACGCAGGGCGCGGCACAGTTAAGCTTGTTTCGCATATGTGTATGCGTGGCGCCGTGTTGCAGCTACCCTCGCCGGCACGTGGGCGCGCGGGAGTGGATGCCAAGATGATAGCCGAGCCGATACTCGTGACCACCGAGGATGGTGTCGCGACAATCCTCCTGAACGCGCCGGAACGTCGAAATGCCCTCTCCGAACACATGCTCGTCGCGCTCGCCGACGCGCTCGACGAGGTCGCCGGCGACCTCTCGGTCCACGCGGTGCTGATCGGCGGTGTCGGTCCGACTCTGTGCGCGGGGCACGACCTCGCTGAGATCCGGACCGCACAAGACGCCACGCCCGCAGACCAAAGGGCCTATTTTGCGGATCTTTTCACGCGCACGGCCAACCTGATGGTTCGGATCGCCACTTTGCACCAACCGGTCGTCGTTTTGGCCCATGGCCGGACTGAGGCCGCTGGTCTGCAATTGGTGGCCAGCGGCGACCTCGCCCTTGCAGCGCCATCGACGGAGTTTCGCCTTGAGGACCGCGCGACGGGCTACTTCGGGGCCGCACCCTTGGCGGCGCTCCTCCCCAGTGTCCCGCCGAAGGTCACGTCTGCAATGATGTACCGGCGCGCGCCAATGACAGCCTCCGAGGCTGTGGGCTTTGGCGTCGTCAATGCCATCGTGCCGGAGGAGCGGCTGCTGGCGGAGGGCGTCGCACTTGCCGCGGGTCTCCGGACGCCGTCCTGCACGATCGGCAAGCCGACGATCTTTGAGCTCTCGTCGGCATCGCTCGAGGCGGCCTACAAAGCGGCCGCTGCCGAGATCGCGGATGCTCTGTC
>JBCDHQ010000351.1:0-4233 GCA_038749815.1 Pseudomonadota bacterium
CCAGAGCCCCTGGCCGTGGGTCACGACGCCGATCTCGCGGCCCTCGGCCTCGAGGATCGGACCCTGCTCGATGTGGAGCTCGAAGAAGGCATGCATGTCGCGGTCGCCCACCTGCTCCTCTCCCTTCCAGCCGATCCGCTCGAGCTCCGCGCCGACAGTCGCGCCCTCTGCATCCGTCCGCGCATAGGCCCATTCAAGGTCGTGGACGCCGGCAAAGACACCCGAGGCCAGCATCGCCGGTGCAAAGCGCGTCCCCTCTTCGTTGGTCCAGTTGGTGACCACGATCGGGCGGCGGGTCTTGATGCCGAGATCGTTGAGGCTCCGCACCATCTCGAGGCCAGCCAGAACGCCGAGCACACCGTCATAGCGCCCACCGGTCGGCTGCGTGTCGAGATGCGAGCCCACATAGACCGGCCGTGCCTCCGGATCGGTGCCGGGCCGCATGGCAAACATCGTGCCGAGCTGGTCGAGACCCATTTCGCAGCCCGCAGCCTCCGCCCATCGCTGAAAGAGCGCGCGCCCTTCGCCATCCTCCTTGGTCAGTGTCTGGCGGTTGTTGCCGCCCGACACACCGGGCCCGATGGCGGCCATGTCCTCGAGGCTCTGCCAGAGCCGTGCGCCGTCGGTCTGAAGGTTTTTCCCAGGTGCGGTCATGAAAGCCTCCTCTTGGGGCGACGCGGATTGGGGTCCGGATCAGTCAAGCAATGCCGCCCTCAGCGGAAGACCTCAGCCAAGCCACCATCTCCATCGGCCAAGTCCCGATAGAGGCCGTTTGCGAACAAAATGGCGGAGGCCGTTGCCACGGGCACGGGCACGACAAAGGCGTTGAGGACCGACGAGGGCATGGCCTCTGCAAGTGCGAGAGCGAGCGGCAGACTGGCCGCGACAAAGGCCGTCGTCCCGGCGGCGCAAACGGTCGCCCGGCGCGGCGGCCATCCCGATCTGTGGGTCAGCCAGTAGGTCACGCCCCAAAGGACCGCCGCCGGGACCAGCATGATCAGGAGGTAGAGGATCCCAATGGCAAAGAGCGCAAAGACACCGCCGAGCCCGAGCGGCTCCCCCTGCGCCAGAAGCCACGCCGCAACCGCGCTCGACGTGATGCCGACCACGAGGCAGCCCACCAGCAGAAACCGCCAGGAGAGGCCAAACCGCGCAAAAAACCTGCGCATCTAGACGCCGCTCGCCGGGATGCCGGCGCGCAAGACCTTGCGCGGCGCTGTCAGCTCCTTCCAGGTTGAGACCGCGCGGGAGACCGCGGGGCTCGGCGGGCGCGGGACGTATTGGCCGTGGCCCGGACGGGTGTCGAGGTCGCCATCGTTGACGGCCAGATGGCCGCGGGTCAGAACAAAGCGCGGGAGGCCTTTGACCCTCTTGCCCTCGAACACGTTGTAATCGATGGCAGATTTCTGGGCGGCGGCTGTGATCGTCTTCTCCTTCTCCGGGTCCAGGACCACGATATCGGCGTCGGACCCGACGCGGATCGCACCCTTCTTGGGATACATGTTCAGGATTTTCGCGATGTTCGTCGAGGTGACGGCCACAAACTCCGTCATGGTCAGACGACCCGGGGTCACGCCGTATGTCCAGAGCATCGGGATCCGATCCTCGAGCCCGCCCGTGCCGTTCGGGATCTTGGTAAAGTCGCCAATCCCCATTCGCTTCTGCTCGGTCGTAAACGCGCAATGATCCGTCGCCACGACTTGGAGGGACCCGGCAGCGAGCCCCGCCCAAAGCCCGTCCTGGTGCACCTTGCTGCGAAACGGGGGGGACATCACGCGTTGCGCGGCGTGATCCCAATCGGCGTTCTGGTACTCGCTCTCGTCGAGGGTCAGATGCTGGACCAACGGCTCACCATAGGCGCGGATGCCAGCCTGGCGGGCACGGCGGATGGCCTCATGGGCCTCCTCGCAGGAGACGTGGACGATGTAGACCGGACAGCCGGCCATATCGGCGATCATGATCGCGCGGTTTGCGGCCTCCCCCTCCACGGCCGGCGGGCGGGAGTAGGCGTGCGCCTCCGGTCCGTTGTTCCCCTCGGCGAGCAACCGTTGTTGGAGGTCTGCGACCACATCACCGTTCTCGGCATGGACAAGAGGCAACGCGCCCAACTCAGCGCAGCGGGTGAAGGAGGCGAACATCTCGTCATCCTCCACCATCAACGCGCCCTTGTAGGCCATGAAGTGCTTGAAGGAGTTGATGCCCTTTTCCTCCACACAGATCCGCATCTCCTCCCAGATCGTCTTCGACCAGGAGGTGATGGCCATGTGGTAGCCGTAGTCGCAGGAGGCGGCGGTCGACTTGTTGTGCCAAAGATCGAGCGCTTGGAGGAGCGTCTGATCGGGAGAGGGCAGCGCGAAATCGATCAGCATGGTGGTGCCCCCGGACAGGGCTGCGCGCGTGCCGGTCTCAAACGTCTCTGCCGCGTAGGTGCCCATGAAGGGCATCTCCATATGGGTGTGCGGATCGATCCCACCCGGCATCACATAACAGCCCGTCGCGTCGAGCACCGTGTCGCCGGAGAGGCCTGTCCCGATCTCGACAATCGTTCCACCCTCGATCAGGACGTCTGCCTCCCACGCCATGTCCGCGGTCACGACGGTGCCGGCTTTGATCACTGTGCTCATGATATCCCCTGCTCTTCCATCAGGCCGATCGCGGGCGCTGTGCGCCTGCCGCGCGTCGACCTTGTGAGACGCCTCGTCGGGGCGGACGGCCAGCATAGCGCTGCGACTGACACCAGACCTGGCCAGCGCGTCGGGTCGCACTCCGCGATCGCAACAGACCCGTCGCCCGGCCGGTCCAGACCCTGTCGTGCCACTCCGTTCGGAGGCGCTGCGCGGACTGTCTTCGTCTTCATACCTGCGTTGCCCCTGATCGGACCGTCCACCACCGGTGGATGCCGCCGACCTCCGATCCCCGGACCATTAGCAAAGCACGGACTGCGAGCGTCAACGCTTCCATAGGGATCGAACCGGCGGGGTGGTCGACATGTCGCAACCTGCTTGTCGAGCGGGCAGCCTCCATCCTCGCCCCAGCCGCTCGACGGCAGAGCGGGCTGGCCGCGCCGCGCCACCTCCCCTACGGTTTGGGATCGAGGCAGCGAAGGGGGGATCCATGAAAACGGCACTCATCATCGGCGGCGGATCCGGCATGGGGGCGGAGGCGGCGCGCCGGCTCGCGGCGGATGGGTTCGGTGTCGGCGTTCTCTCGTCCTCCGGCAAAGGCGAGGCGCTCGGGGAGGAGCTCGGCGGGATCGGCGTGACCGGGTCGAACCGGGAAGAGGCCGACATCCAGCGCCTGGCGGATGCGGCAATGGCGCACTGGGGGCGGATCGACGTGCTGGTGAACTCCGCCGGGCACGGGCCCAGGGCGCCAGTGCTGGAGCTTTCGGATGCAGACTGGATCGAGGGGATCGAGGTTTACTTTTTGAACGTTGTCAGGGCCGTGCGCGTCGTGGCCCCCGTGATGCGCGCCGCCGGTGGTGGCTCGATCATCAACATCACCACATACGCCACCTTTGAGCCGGAGGCGACGTTTCCCACGTCGGGCGTCGCGCGCTCCGGCCTTGCGGCCTACACCAAGCTCGTCGCCGACGCCCACGCAGAGGAGGGGCTGCGGATCAACAACGTGCTGCCGGGCTTTATCTCTTCACGGCCCGAGAAAGCCGCCTTCCGTGAACGAATCCCGATGGGACGCTACGGCAGCGTCGAGGAGGTGGCGGGTCTGGTCAGCTTCCTCGCCTCCGAGGATGCAAGCTACATCACCGGGCAGAACATCCGGGTCGACGGCGGCATCACGAGGTCGGTTTGAGAGCGCCTTGAGCCTCCGTCGCGCATTCGACACAAGGGGCCCAGCGCACTCAGCACCGGAGGAGAGGGCCGATGGCAGTTCGAGGACAATCCGTGATCATCACCGGCGCCAGCCGGGGGATCGGCGCGGCGGCCGCCAGACATCTCGCAGCAGAAGGGGCCAAACTCGTCCTCGCTGCGCGGAGCACGGGGGAGATCGACGCCCTCGCACGCGAAATCCGCGATGCAGGGGGTGAGGCGATCGCGCATAGGGTCGACGTCTCACATTGGGGGGACGTCCGAGATCTTGTGGCGACGGCGGTGGAGCATTTCGGACGCCTCGATCTGCTGGTGAACAACGCAGGCCTCATCGACCCAATCGCGCGCCTCGGCGACAGCGATCCCGAGGCCTGGGCGCGCGTTGCGGACGTCAATTACAAGGGCG
>JBCDHQ010000352.1:0-4218 GCA_038749815.1 Pseudomonadota bacterium
AGGTACCCACGATGGGCACGGGCGAGGAGGCCCGGTTCGAACGCTTTTTCCCCGCGGGTCAACGCCTTCTCGAGATCGAGCGCGCCGGTCACCCGGTCCTCTGTCACGCCGAGCGGCAGATCGACGACCGGGGTGCTCACTTTGGCGCGGCGCCCGACAGCGATGCCCTGGCAATGCGGACAGTCGGGGCTCGGGCTCGCGTGGCGGCAGTTGTAAGGACAGCCCGAGACGACCTCGATCTCGGGCAGAAGCGCTGCGAGCGCTCGAACTGCGGTCGATTTGCCGGTGCCGCGATCTCCGAACACGAGAACACCGCCGATGGTCGGATCGACCGCCGAGAGCATCAACGCCAGTTTCATTTCATCCTGTCCGACGATCGCGGCGAAGGGGTACGGCACGCGCATGCGGTGAGGTTACTCCGCCGCGACGGCCAGCGGATGCCCCGCCAGGGGATCCGCACCTTTCCAGCTGCCCTCGCTCGCCACAACCGTGAAGCGCGCGTAGAGCTCCTCAGAGAACCAGTCCCCCTCGCGCACCGCCTTGATCGCCTTGGCATGCGGGCCGCCGGCGCGCGCAAACTCAGACATGGCCGCGACATTGGGCCAGATCGAGAAGGTCACCTGGTGGAGCCACGGCACCTCGCCCACACCCTGCTTGAAGAGGACATTGGGGTCCGACCCGATCGCGCGGCTGATGTCCGGCACGCGTGCCCAAAACCGCAAGAGGATGGCCGGACGGATCGTGGCGCGGGTCAAGGCGGCGACAGGACCGGGGCCTGCGGGCGCAAAGTCGCGAAACGGCATCTTCCAGGACCAGGCCCCACGCGATTGCACGGGGCGGAGGTGGACGGTCCACGACTCGGACGCGTGCGCGTGATAGCGTCGGAAGACCGGCGCCTCGGCCAATTGGTACCGCGCCGTTGGCAAATCCGGCCAGGTCGTCAGGATCGTCACGAGGCCAGTGTCAGGGATCGGAGTGAACCCCTCCCCCGTTCCGCCGCCCATCAGCTTGAAGAACCCGAGTTCCGGAACATCGCGCAGCGGCGCGCGCGCCAGCCCCATTTGCGCAAAAGCCCACAGCTTCGCGCCCAACCCCTCGAAGCGAAAGAAGGAGACAGTGACAATTTGACCTGACACACCGGCCGACTCGGAGGCTCGGTCCGCATCAAAGCTCATGTGAGGCGTTCCTCAAATGCATAGTACAAGCGCCAGTGAAACCGAATTTCGTCCGATTGTAAATCTGATTAGACACTGCTAGCATCGCGGTATGTTGACACACACATCCGATCCCGCCGATCCCCGCCCCACCGCCGTCATCATCGGCGCCGGCTTTGGCGGCCTTGCTGCAGGTGTGCGGCTCGGCGCCAAAGGCTACAGGGTCGTGGTCCTTGACCGTCTCGATGCCCCGGGCGGGCGTGGCACGGCGCGCCATCAGAACGGCTATCGCTTCGATCTCGGGCCCACGATTGTGACCGTGCCGCAGGTCTTCCGCGCGCTCTGGGAGGTTGCGGGCCGCCGGATGGAGGATGACGTCACCCTGGTGCCGATGACGCCCTACTACACCATCCGCTTCCCCGACGGGTCAGAGTTCCGTGCCACCGGCGATGTGGACGCAATGCGGGCCGAAGTGTCACGGCTGTCGCCGCGCGATGTCCCCGGGTTCGATGCCTTCATGCAAGACAGCAAGGAGCGCTACTGGAAGGGCTTTGAGGCGCTTGGCCGGATCCCGATGCACGACCCGTGGGAGACCATCCGCGTCTTGCCCTCCTTCGCCCGGCTCCGCGCGGACCGCTCGACCTATGCCCTGGCGGCCAGTCGGATGCGCGATGAGCGGCTCCGGATGGCCTTCAGCTTCCACCCGCTCTTTATCGGCGGCAACCCGTTCCGCGTCACGTCGATGTGGTCCCTCGTCTCGCATATCGAGAAGGAGTTCGGCGTCTTCTACACGGTTGGCGGAGCGGCCGCGCTCGCCGAGGGGATCGCCGGGCTGATCCGGCATCTCGGGGGTGAGCTCCAGTTCGGCGTCGATGTCGACGAGATCGTGACGAAGGACGGACGTGCGACGGGGGTCAAGCTTGAGGACGGCACGACACTCTCGGCCGATATCGTCGTCTCCAATGCCGATGCGGGACACACATACACCCATCTCCTCCGCACCCAGAAGCGGCGGCGCTGGACCGACCGGAAATTCAGCCGGATGCGTTGGTCCTCGGGCCTCTTCGTCTGGCATTTCGGGACTGAGGGCACGCGCGAGATGTGGCCCAACATCGGCCATCACACGATCCTGAACGGCCCCCGCTACCGCGGTCTCGTCACCGACATTTTCCGCAATGGGCGCCTCGCGGAGGACATGTCGATTTACCTCCACCGCCCGTCAGTCTCCGACCCAACAGCAGCCCCCGCAGGCTGCGACAGCTGGTACGCGCTTGCGCCCGTGCCGCATCTCGGCTTCCGCAAGCCCATCGACTGGTCGGCGGAGGCCGCCCCTTTCCTCGAGCGTATGAAAGACATGCTGGAGCGCGACGCGATCCCGGGCCTGCGAGATCACATCACGGAGACCCATGTGATGACGCCGGAGGACTTCAAGGCGCGCTACCGCTCCCCCTACGGCGCGGGCTTCTCGATTGAGCCTCGGATCCTGCAATCGGCCTGGTTCCGCCCCCACAACCGCTCGGAGGAGGTCGCCGGGCTCTATCTTGTCGGCGCGGGCTCCCATCCCGGCGCGGGGCTTCCCGGCGTGGTCTCCTCGGCCGAAGTCCTCGACAAGCTGGTGCCGCCGGCCGCGGCGCCCCCGGTGATGGAGATGGCCGCAGAATGAGCGACCCGGATCTCGAAGCCTGTGCGGTGGCGATCCGCCACGGCTCAAAGAGCTTTCACGCGGCCTCCCGCCTCCTGCCGCCCCATGTGAGGGCCCCCGCGCTCGCGCTCTACGCCTTCTGCCGCCTCGCCGATGACGCCGTCGATCTCGGCCAGGACAAATACACCGCCGTTGAGCGCCTCGCCGAAAGGTTGGACGCAGCCTATGCGGGCCGCCCGGTCGACACGCCCGCAGATCGAGCCTTCGCCCGAATGGTCGAGGATCACGACATGCCGCGCGCCCTGCCCGAAGCCCTGATTGAGGGCTTTGCCTGGGATGCAGAAGAGCGGCAGTACGAGACCCTCTCCGATGTCCGCGCCTACAGCGCTCGCGTCGCCGCTACGGTCGGGGCAATGATGACCGTGCTGATGGGCGTGCGCGATCCGCACGCCCTGGCACGCGCCTGCGATCTCGGTGTTGCCATGCAACTCACCAACATTGCGCGCGACGTGGGCGAGGACGCGCGGGCGGGGCGGATCTATCTGCCCCTTGCCTGGATGCGGGACCAAGGCCTCGACCCGGACACCTTCTTGGCTGAGCCGTGCCACTCCCGACCGCTCGCCCAGGTGGTGCATCGCCTGCTCGCGGAGGCGCGCCGGCTGTATCATCGGGCCGAGACCGGGATCGCGGATCTGCCACTTGCCTGCCGGCCAGCGATTTTTGCCGCACGCCTCATCTATGCGGCCATCGGCACCGAAGTTGCGCGCGCCGACCATGACAGCATCACGCACCGGGCGCACACCGGCGGCTGGACCAAGCTCCGGCTTGCGGGCGAGGCGCTTGGCTCTGCCGCCCTCACGGTCGCAACGCCGCGCGCGGCCGCCCGCCTCGCGCCGCCACTGCCCGAAACAGCGTTCCTGGTCAACGCTGCTGCCGCACCCAGCCACGACGAGGGTATCACCGGCGCTTGGATCGGCGACCTCTTTCTCCAGCTTGAAGCGCACCGCCGCGCCAAGCTGGAGGGGAGCGACGCGTGCTAGAAGTCCTCACCGCGGTGGGCTTCACCGGGGCAGCCGCTGCGGCAGCCTCGACCGGCGCGATGTTCCCCCCGGGCAAGTGGTATGATGCCCTCTCAAAGCCACGCTGGACACCGCCCAACTGGCTCTTCCCGCTGGCCTGGACCGCGCTTTACATCGCTATGGTCTATGCCGCCTGGCGCGTGGCCTTCACGCCCTCGCCGGGGCCGGCGCTGGCACTCTGGGCCTGTCAGATCGCCCTCAACGGGCTCTGGTCGCCGGTCTTCTTCGGCCTCCAGCGGATCGGCGGCGCGCTGGCTGCAATCGGCCCACTCTGGCTCTCCGTCGTGGGCACGACGATCCTCTTCTTCCAGGCAGACCAAGTGGCGGGTCTGCTGCTTCTGCC
>JBCDHQ010000353.1:0-4207 GCA_038749815.1 Pseudomonadota bacterium
TATCTTGCGCCGGTCCCCCACCGGGGCAAGCGCAACGAGCCGGCCTACACCGCTCACACCGCCGCAATCGGTGCCGAGATCATGGGGACCAGCCTCGAGACCTTTGCGCGCGCGACCACCGAGAACTTTGAGACACTGTTCCCGCGGGCCGCTGATGGCTGAGCTTCGCCTGACGATCCTCGGCTGCGGCTCTTCGGGCGGGGTTCCGCGGCTCGGCGGGCATTGGGGCGCGTGCGATCCGGCGAACCCGCGCAACAGGCGTCAGCGCTGCTCGCTCCTGGTCGAGTTGCTGGACGGCGCGCATGCGACGCGGGCGCTGATCGACACGTCGCCCGATCTCCGCGCCCAGCTTCTTGCGGCGGATGTCGGCCATCTCGATGCGGTCGTCTACACGCATGAGCATGCCGATCACGTCCATGGGCTCGACGATCTCCGGATGATCGTCTTCAACCGCCGCAGCCGCCTGCCGGTCTGGGCCTCGCCCGAGACGTCCGAGGCTCTGACGGCGCGGTTCGCCTATGCGTTTGTGCAACCGGAGGGCTCGACCTACCCGCCGATCCTTGAGCTCTACACCATTGACGGTCCGTTCGAGATTGCGGGCGCCGCGGGTGCGATACCGCTCTCCCCGTTCGAGGTAGAACATGGCGCGATCCGCTCGCTCGGCTTTCGGATCCACGACATCGCCTATCTTCCGGACGTCTCGGAGATGACACCGGCCGCATGGGCCTCCGTGACCGGGTTGCGCCTTTGGATCCTGGACGCGCTGCGCTACACGCCGCATCCGACCCACGTCCACCTGGAGCGGTCGCTCGACTGGATCGACCGCGCGGCGCCCGAGCGAGCGGTGCTGACCAACATGCACATCGACCTCGACTACGCCACGCTTGAGGCCGAGACGCCCGCCCATGTCACCCCAGCCCATGACGGGCTGACACTCTCCTTCGAGGTCTGAGTGTCGGAGCTCCTCAGCGTCGTTGCCCCGGTCTTTCTGGTCATCGCTGTGGGCTACATCGCCGTTCGCACGCACGCCTTCGCCGACGGCCATGTCGATGCGCTGATGGCCTTTACCCAGCACATTGCGATCCCCTGCCTCCTCTTTCGGGCGGTGATGGACCTCGATCTTGCAACGGTCTTCCGACCGGCGCTCCTGATCTCCTTTTACGCTGGCGCGACAATCAGTTTCTTTCTCGGGATCTGGGGCGCACGTGCCCTTTTTGGCCGGCGCCCGGGCGAGGCCGTGGCGATCGGGTTCGGCGCGCTCTTCTCAAATTCGGTGATGCTGGGCCTGCCGATCACGGAACGCGCCTTCGGGGCGGAGGTCTTGCAGATCACCTTCGCTGTGATCGCGATCCACGCCCCCTTTTGCTACCTCCTCGGCATCACGGTGATGGAGGTCAGTCGCGCCGACGGACGCTCCGCGCGGGCGACCGCGGGCGCCGTGGTGAACGCGATGGTCAAAAACGCACTGGCGATCGGTCTCGCGCTCGGGTTTGCGGTCAATCTCTCAGGCGTCGTTCTTCCCTATGTCGTGGTCTCGGCCCTCGACATGGTGGTGCGCACCGCGCTCCCGGTGGCGCTCTTCGCGCTCGGCGGGGTGCTGACACGCTATCGGATCCGCGCGAGCCTCGGCCCCGTTGCGATGGTCGCGACCCTCTCCCTCGTCCTCCACCCGGCGATCACCTACACGCTCTCGTCTCTGGTCTTCTCGTTGCCGCCGGGCTTTGTGCAGGCGGCGACAACGACGGCCGCCATGGCCCCCGGCGTGAACACGTATGTGTTCGCCAGCCTTTATCACCGCGCGGAAGATGTGGCGGCTGCGGCCGTCCTTCTTGCAACGGGGGTGTCTCTCCTCTCGGTCACAGTCTGGCTCTCGATCCTGTCGCGCCTCTGACGGCGCCTTGCCCTTGCCGCGCGCGAGAGCCGGCGGTACGAGAGCGCCATGTTGAAAGTCCGTGTCATCCCCTGTCTCGACGTGAAGGACGGCCGCGTCGTCAAAGGCGTGAAATTCCAGGAGCTCCGCGATGCGGGCGACCCGGTCGAGGCGGCGCGCGCCTATGACGCTGCGGGCGCGGATGAGCTTTGTTTTCTCGACATTGCGGCGAGTGCGGAGAACAGGGGAACCCTTCTCGATCTCGCGCGGCGGACGGCGGAGCAGTGCTTTATGCCCCTGACCATTGGCGGCGGGGTGCGCACGCCCGAGGATGTGCGCGCGCTGCTTCTGGCGGGCGCCGACAAAGTGTCCTTCAACTCCGCTGCCGTCGCCGACCCGGGCGTTGTGGCCCGTGCCGCTGAGAAGTTTGGGGCGCAGTGCATCGTCGTGGCGATTGACGCCAAAGCCACGGAGCCCGGCCGGTGGGAGATCTTCACGCATGGCGGCCAGCGCCCGACGGGCATCGATGCCGTCGGATTTGCGCGCGAGATGGCAGGGCGCGGCGCGGGTGAAATCCTGCTGACGTCGATGGACCGGGACGGCACGCGCGCCGGGTTCGATCTTGCCCTCACCCGCGCGGTGTCCGAGGCGGTTCCGGTCCCGGTCATCGCGTCGGGGGGCGTCGGCACGCTTGATCACTTGGTCGACGGTGTGACGCGGGGCGGCGCCTCCGCCGTTCTTGCCGCGTCGATCTTTCATTTCGGCGAGGCCTCGATGGCCGAGGCCAAGGCTCATATGGCCGCGGCCGGTGTGCCCGTGCGCCCGATATGAGCACCGTCCTCGACACGTTGGCGGATGTGGTCGCCGCCCGCGTGGGCGCTGATCCCGAGACCTCCTACACGGCATCTCTCCTCGCCAAGGGCACCGCCAAGTGCGCCGAGAAGTTCGGCGAGGAGGCGGTCGAGGCGGTTGTGGCCGCGGCACAAGGCGACGGAGATGGCCTCCGCGCGGAGGCCGCGGACGTGCTCTACCACTTGCTCGTGCTGCTCGCCGCCGCTGGGGTGAGCTGGGACGAGGTTGTGGCTGAGCTCGCTCGGCGCGAAGGTGTGTCCGGCCATGCCGAGAAAGCGGCGCGCCCCCTCGGTCGCTGAGATCTCAGGTGGCGGTGGGCGCCGTGTCCGCCGCAGCTTTCCAGGATTCGCCCTCGCTCTCCATCGCGAGGTGCACTTGGCGAACGTAGTCCGCCACCGCCGCAGCGTCCCCCGCATCCGCCGCCGCCCGCACGGTGCCGAGCTGGCGTTGAAGTGCGGCCAGCTTCGAGCGGGCGGTCCCGTAGGCCTCCGACTTCTCCTGATCGAGATGCGTGGTTTGCCAGCTGTTTGCCGCGGCGAGCAAAACCGGAACAAGAAGCCCGAGAAAAGCTGACGCGGTGCGCCACGGCCCCTCGAGCCCACCGAGGGTTCCGGCAACGGCTGAGAGCCCGGCGATGATCGCTGTTGCCCAAAGGATGCGGCCTGCACGGATGGCGTGGCGCGTCTTCGACGTCGTGTAGTACCGGATCTGAAGCTCGAGCTGGTAGCGCCGAAAGAACTCGAGGACTTGGCGGAGGGTCGACGGGGGCGCTGTGCGGGCCCGATCGACGAGAACGGTGAAGATCTCGCGCCGAAGCGCCTCCGCGCCGCGCCGAGCCGTGCTCCACCGCTCCGCGAGGCTGCCCCCGGCGAGGACCGCTGTGGCCGCTGTCGCCGCGAAGAGCGACAGAACCTGGATTGAGAGAACGGCCTGCGAGACACCGACCGCGCATGTGGCCGGGAGCGCTGCGCCGTCGCCGGATGTGCAGGCAAGAAGCGCGCCGGAGCTCAACGCAGCGCCGGCACCGGCGAGCACCGCGACTGCGCTGAGACGCCGGAAGCGCTTTTGCGCCGCTGCGGCCTCTCTCGATGCGGCTGCGCGTTCCTCGAAAAGAGGCTCAATGTCGCTCCGCGCGAGAAGGGCCAAGAGCTCCCCCGCCTTCGGCGAGAGGGACGCTCGGATGCGCGTCAGATCCAGGCTGTCATCCGTCTCCGACGTGCCGATCCAGTCCTCAATCTTGGTCATGCCCATCCCCAGTGCGTCCAGACATCCCGTCGGGCCCTTCGAACAGGGATGTGACCTGCTCGCGGAGCGCCGCCTCCGACTTGAGCGTGTCGAGCATGCGGAGCGCGCCCCGCTTTGCCGCGGCGCGCGCCCGTGGGCCCGGCGGTGGCGTACGGGTTAGACCTTCGGCGTAATGTGCCAGAGCAACGTCACTCTCGCCGCGCCAAAAGGCGATGTCTCCCAGCGTGAAGTCGGCCCAGA
>JBCDHQ010000354.1:0-4196 GCA_038749815.1 Pseudomonadota bacterium
CCATGCGGCCGCGCCGCTTCGTGCAAGTATCGACACTTCTCCGCGAATTGTCGGCCATCGATATGACTGGGGCTTGAACGAAGCCTAGTGGTGATGCACATCACTGGTAACGGTATCGAAGCGCGTCTGAAATGTTCCGAAATATTGGCGTCCTGTCTGTCCTCAGCTTCCTCGGCCTCGCCGGGATGGCATCCGCGCAAGCGGAGTATGAGGTCAACGCCTATACCGGATGGCAGACGGCCCCTCACAGCAACGTCTCTGGGGTCGACGAGGCCGGGAACCCGTTCGACTTTACCGCGGAATGGCAAGGCAAGTCGTTTGAGGCGCCGCCCTATTACGGTGTCCGGGTCACGCGCTGGCAGGAGAGCGGATGGGGCCTCGGCCTCGAGTTCACGCATGCCAAGATCTACGCCAGCGACGACACGTTGGACGACAATGGGTTTGAGTTGCTGGAGTTCACCGACGGCCACAACATCCTGACCCTCAACGCGGCGCGGCGGTTCCAACTGTCGGACCGGTGGCGCACGCATGCGGGCCTCGGGCTCGGGATCGCGATCCCCTATGTCGAGGTGACGACACCCGCGGGCGGCACGACGGAGGAGTACCAGTTGACCGGTCCGGCCGTTCGGTGGTTCGCGGGCGTCAGCTACGAGATCACGGATCGGTGGTCCGTCTTTGGGGAGTACGGCGGCACGTTCTCCCAGAACGAAGCCGATCTCGACGGGGGCGGCTCGCTCGAGACCGATGTGATCACCAATGCGGTGAATGTGGGCATCGGCTTTTCGTTCTGAAACGATCGGAAAGAAACCCGATTGTTTTCTGTCCGAAGAGTGAATGGCGGTCGATCCGGGTCGGCGGTAGATTAGCCACATGAAACGCAGACACTTCATGGCTCTTCTTGCGGCGAGCACTGCGAGCCCACTCGCCGCACAGGACAACACGCTCCGCGCGGTCAACACCTATCTCAATCAACTGCGCTCGATCCAAGGCCGCTTCACGCAAGTGAACGCCAATGGCACCCGGTCGAGCGGACAGTATTACCTGCGCCGACCCGGCCTCCTGCGCTTCGAGTATGATGGTGGGCAGGCAATGGTGATTGCGGACGGGGTCAATGTCGGCGTGCTCGACGCCAAATCGAATGTTGGGGCGCAAAAGTACCTGCTGGCGCAGACGCCGCTCCGCTTTCTTCTCCGGGACAACATCGATCTGACGCAGCGGAACCTCACCCGCGGTGTCGGAAGTCAGGATGGCATCACCTCGATCGTGCTCCAGGATCCGCGGGCACCCGGGGACGGCACGATGACCCTGACCCTCCAGAACAACCCTGCGCGGTTGAGGGAGTGGGTGGTGCGCGAGGCCTCGGGCCAGGAAACGCGGATCATCCTCGACACGCTGGAGCAGGCGCGGGGCCTGACGCGATCGTTCTTCAGCATTGAGTTCGAAGCGCGGAAGATGGGCCTGCCCGGCTAAGCCTCAGCGCCCTCGGAAGACGGGTGGACGGCGGTCCGCCTGTGCTGCGAGGCCCTCGCGATGGTCGTCGGAGGCGAAACAGGACGCGGTCCGGGCGCGGATCACATCCGGGTCCGCCCGATCGTCCAGGATCTCGCGGAGGGATTGCTTCATGCCCTGAAGCGCGAGCGGCGCGAGGCCCGCAAGGCGGTTCGCCCAGCCTTCGGCGGTCTCCACCAACTTGTCGGGGGCGACCACGGCGTCCGCAAACCCGCTGGAGACGAGATCCGCGCCCTCCACCCGCTCAGCGAAGACAAAGACACGCCGCGCCCAGGTCGGTCCGAGGAGGGCCGCCGCCCGTCGGAGGCCGCTTGCGGGATAGTGGATCCCGAGCTCGGCCGCAGGGACTTTGATCCGCATGCCCGTCACGCCGATCCGTATGTCGGCGGCGAGGGCGAGGTCGACACCGCCGCCGTAAACGCCGCCGTTGAGCGCGGCCACCACAGGCAGAGGCGAGGCCTCCACGCGCGCGCAGAGGGGTGTGAACGGGTTCTCGGTCCAGTCCTCCGCGGCGACATCGCCGAGGACAGCACCGGCGCAAAAGCTGCGCCCCGCCCCGGTCAGCACGATGGCGCGGATCGCCCCATCCGCCTCAAAGCGGTCGAATGCCGCCGCAAGATCCGCCATGCCCGCGCGGTCGAGCGCATTGTGGCGCTCGGGCGCGGCAAGCGTGATGCGCCCGAGCGCGCCCTGCTGCGCGGTCTCGATCAAAGATCGAAACGCGCGAGAACAGGCGCGTGATCGGACGGCTTCTCCCACCCCCGGACGTTGCGAAAAATCTTGCTGCCGCCAGCCCCGCTCGCCAAGTCGGACGTCGCCCAGATGTGGTCGAGCCGCCGGCCCTTGTCGGCCGCACTCCAATCCCGCGCCCGGTAGGACCACCAAGAGTAGAGCTTGCCGTCTGGCAGGTCTTTGCGGGTCACGTCGACGAACCCGCCGGCCTCCTGCATTTCTGCCAGATGGTCGACCTCGATCGGCGTGTGGCTCACGACCTTCAAGAGCTGTTTGTGCGACCAGACATCGTCTTCGCCCGGGGCGATGTTGAGATCGCCCACGAGGATTGCGGGGCCTGGGGCCTCCGTGCGGAACCAGTCGCGGAGGTCTGTCAAAAAATTGAGCTTATGTGCGAACTTGTCGTTCACCTCCCGGTCGGGCTCATCGCCGCCCGCCGGCACATAGAAATTGTGGAGCGTTCCACCCCCCGGCAGTTTCGCCGCGATGTGACGCGCGTCGGTGCGCCCCGCAATGTCGCGGTGCCCGGCGGGCTCCAACGGCTCTTGCGACAGGATCGCAACGCCATTGTAGCCCTTTTCGCCCCGCGCGAGAATATGGGGGTAGCCCGCCTGCGCGAAGACCTCTGTCGGGATCTTTTCAACAGGCGATTTGGTCTCTTGCAGGCAGAGGATGTCAGGTCGGACATCAGCCAAGAACCTTTGCACCAGTCCTGCCCGGAGCCGGACGGAGTTGATGTTCCAAGTGGCAATCGTGGTGGTCATGTTAACCTTTGTTAACGGCAGCCCTCCCTCTATGGGATGGTGCGCGCCACTTCACAAGGGTGCTCGGCCGTCGGCAGGTGGCCGAGCGGCGGGTCCGCCCGGCTGCGCACCTGTCGCTGGCGGCGGCGCGGGCGCGGCGCTGTGCCCGCTCCGCGGGATCTGTCCTGCGCACCGCCGCGAACGGTGGAGACACGTGCCGGCAGACCCCGACCATCAAGGTTCGCGCCGAAGTCCCCGCTCTCGCTGGAGGAGAGCTTTTTGCAGACGACGGACAGCTGCCAAGCCCCTGGCGCGCCGCTCTCCACATTCTCGCCCAGAATCTGTGACACTCTAACAACAGCGCGTCGAGGCCAGCCGTGGGGGCGCGGACAGGGCCGCGCAGGGGTGGTGAATGAACGTGACACATATCGAAAGCGAGGTCGTGGCCTTGCTGACCGAGGCTGAGCGGGAGGAGATCTCCGCGATTGCCGTGGATGACCAGGTCGTCAGCCACGCGCTCTTTTCTGCCGACGGCGAAGAGCTCGGCGGTGAGGTGGACCACGAAGATCTGGTGCCCGTCGTCTCGAACCTCGCCGATCTCGGTGAGCGGTTTGCGGAGCTGATCGGCGAGGAGGATGGCTGCCACGCAATCACCTCCGAGACCTCCACCGCGGAGGTTGCCGTCGTCAGTTTCACTGCGATGAAGGCTGTCGTTGTTCGGCGCAAAAAAGCGCCGGGAAAGGGCCTGCGTCATGTCCGTTGATGCGGTGCTCAAGAAACTCTGCATCAACACGCAAGGTGTGTGCTGCGCCGTGCTCGTCAGCGAGGACAGGATCGCAAGCCACTTGCCTGGGATCTACAGCGCGCTGCGACCGGAAGACGTGGCGGAGTTCGGCGTGGCGGCCTTCGCGACCCTCGACGAGCTCGAGGATTACGTCGGTGCAGCGACCTCGACTGTGTTCGACTTTCAGAATCACAGCGTCATGGTGCGACGCATCGAGGACGCGATCCTCGTTCTCTTCCTTGAGCCGATGCGCCGCGCGCAGGTGCGCAAACTCCGGATCGGGGTCAACCTGTTCGTCAAGCCGCTGCTCGCGGCCTTGGCCGAGACGCCGGCCCTGCCGGCGCCCCCCCCGGCCGAGCGGGTGGAGCCGGTCGTGGCGGAGCCGCTCCGCGAACCGGGCCAGCCGCACCCCGCCAAGCCATTGATGC
>JBCDHQ010000355.1:0-4189 GCA_038749815.1 Pseudomonadota bacterium
CGACTTGAACGTTGACACTGTTCGAATCGACTCCGGCGGTGTCATGTCGCAGAGTTCGGGTAACCTTGTGGCGGACGCAATTCGAATCGACGCCGGCGGCACCATGACGCAGAGTTCGGGCACCGTCCTAGCGCAAGTTATCTCGACGAGTGCGGGGACAAACTACACGTTGTCCGACGGTGACCTGCAAGTTGAATCTCTCGAACTCGCGACTTCCGGCGCACTGATTCAGACGGGCGGTCAAGCACGCGTGTCGCATAGCATCTCAGGCGGCGACTTCTACTGGCTCCGCGGTGGCCAGCTCTCCATCGGTCACGGTGCCGCGTACACCGGCAACATCGCGTTCTCGACGCTCGGACCGAACGGAGTACTAGCGATCGAAGGACACGATCCCGGATCAGGCGTATCTGAACTCCGTGATCTTTCGTCGTTGTACCTGCAGAATACCCACAACGCCATCATCACGGCCGACGCGGGTGGCGAAAGCCCATCCGGCGGAGGCTGTCCGCCGCCGACAGGCCGCCGGGCCCCGCGCCGATGATGCCGACGCTCTCGCGCCGTTCGGCCACGGGGCGGAGCGGCTCGACCCAGCCCTCTTCCCAGGCCGTGTCGGTGATGTGCTTCTCAACCGCGCCGATCGTCACTGTTCCGTGGCCCGACTGCTCGATCACGCAATTGCCCTCGCAGAGGCGGTCCTGCGGGCAGATGCGGCCGCAAATCTCGGGGAAGGTGTTGGTCGCCTGGCTGATCTCGTAGGCTTCTCGAAGGCGCCCCTCGGCCGTCAGTCTCAGCCAATCGGGGATGTTGTTGTGCAGCGGGCAGTGGGTCTGGCAATAGGGCACCCCGCATTGGCTGCAGCGGCCTGCCTGCTCCTCCGCTTTGGTGCGGGCATAGTCGGCGTAGATCTCGTCAAAGTCCTCGCGGCGCGCGCCAGCCGTCCGCTTTTCGGGCATATCGCGCCCGATCTCGACAAAACGGAGCATTTTGCTTTCAGCCACGGGGTCCTCCCACAGACACGGCGGTGTGATGCGGGAGGCCTTATCACGACTCTCGAGCAAAGATAAAGGCAGTAATGCTGACTTAAATCTGAATTTGCCAGCGCGCTTTTCGAGGCGCGCGCGCCCAATCGCGGAAAATTAGGTCCGATCCGGACATAAGGCGACGCTTTGCCAACCCTCGCACGCGATGATACCACACCGGCGCCGTCGGCGTGAGGATCCAGACATGAGTTACGTCCATCTCCTGCTGCTCGCGCTCGTGCAGGGCGTGACGGAGTTCCTGCCGGTCTCATCCTCCGGACATCTGATCCTCCTGCCCGCCTTGCTTGGCATTGAGGATCAGGGCTTGGCACTCGATGTGGCGGTGCATGTGGGCACGCTGTTCGCCGTGGTCGTGTATTTCCGCCGCGATGTCGCGACTGCTGCCATGGGCGTGCCGGCGCTGGTAACCGGTCGATGGAGCGACCCCGCAGCGCGGCTCGCGGGCCTTCTCGTGATCGCGACCGTTCCCGTGGTTCTCGCGGGCGCTCTTCTGAAGCTGACAGGGGCCGTCGACCTCCTCCGGTCACCGGCCACGATTGGGTGGGCCACACTCGTCTTTGGCCTGATCCTCTATTGGGCCGACCGGACCGGCGCGGAGGCGCGGGCGGCGGCGGACTGGACGCTCAGACATGCCGTTATCATGGGGATGTGGCAGGCGCTCGCGCTGATCCCCGGCACGTCGCGCTCGGGCATCACGATCACGGGCGCGCGGCTTCTCGGCTACACCCGGACGGAGGGGGCGCGGCTGGCCATGTTGATGTCGATCCCGACGATTGCGGCGTCGGGTGCGCTGCTCGGGGCGGAGGTGGTGGGCCGGCTCGACTGGCCGCTCCTCCGAGACGCCGGCATTGCGGCGACGATGGCGTTTGCGTCTGCCCTCCTCGCGCTGCACCTGATGTTTCGACTGCTCGAGCATGTGAGCTTCACGCCCTACGTGATCTACCGCGTGATGCTCGGTGTGGGGCTTCTGATCTACGCCTATGCGTGATCCCGCGACGGAGCGATCCGGGTGTGCCGTTCAAGGGGACATCAACACTCTGAGATCGGAGACGCCATGCCCCGGTGCGTCACATGCCGCGCGGTGATCACAACCCTGATCGCGGCCTTTGCCGGAACGGCCGCCCATCCTGAGGCGCATTGCATCGCCGAAAGCCCCGGCATCGCCGGCGATGGACCGGGCTTTGAGTTCATCGATATCGGGCGCCTTCAGGTTTGGGCGAGCCGCGACTGGACGGTCGAGAGCTTCGAGGCATTCGAGATGCCCGTGACGGAGCCCTTCTGGTTCAAGAACAGCCCGCGGCTTCTCGAGCCCGACCGCGCCGTCTTCCGCCGCTCCCCCGGGTGCGCGGCGGAAGGGCACTTCACCTATCGCGACGTTGACGGGCGCCAACACTTGCACGTTGTCTCACTCATCAAAGTGGCGCGCGCCGTGGATCCGGATGGCCTGATCAAGCAAACCGACCTGATCAAGCACCATGTGCTCGAGTACGATGGCGGCCGGACGATCGCGCTCCTGATTGCACCCGATGGGCGGCGCTTTATCCGAGTGTCGCGCGGTCTTGAGTCCGAGGGCGCCGTGCCGCATCTGCCGGAGGGCTGGCGCATTGAAGAGGCGCCCCTCGGTCAGAACATCATCGTCGACTTGGATGGGGCCGTCAGTGTTCTGCGCCTCGACAACGGAGACTCGTACCAAGGTCCGCTGCCCGAACGCCTCTGATCACTCGCGCAGGTGCTTGGCGGTCTCTGTGATTTCGCTGAACTGACCGTAGGGGCGGTACGCGTAGAGATACTCGTCGAGGACCGCGTCCATCGACGTGGGCGTGAGGCCAAGGTCCGCAAAGCCGCGCGCATCCGCCCCGACCACGTTGTCCCGTGCCAGGAGCTTCACCTGGTCGAGCGTCAGGGGCGGCGTCAGCAGTCCGCCCGAGGCCCGCGCGGCCAGATCGAACGCGCGCCCCTGGAGCCGGGCGAGCCAGAAGGGCAGCGCCACGATCGCGCGGCGGCGGCGGATCACGCCGAGCATCTTCTGCATCAGCCCGCGAAAGCTGGCGATCTCCGGCCCGCCGAGTTCATAGAGCCCCGGGCCCACGTCCCCGGTGAGGGCCGCCTCGGCGGCCGCCGCCACGTCATCCACAAAAACCGGCTGAAACCGCGTTTCCGGCCCGATCACGGGCAGGGCGGGCGACAGGCGTGCCATGCCGGCGAAGCGATTGAAGAACTGATCCTCAACGCCGAACACAATTGAGGGCCGTAGGATCACGGCATTCGGGAACGCCTCGATGACAAGCCGCTCCCCCTCCGCTTTGGTGCGTGCATACGCGCTGTCGCTCGTGGCATCTGCACCGATGGCCGACACATGGAGGACCCGGTCCGCGCCCGCCTTCGCCGCCGCCCGCGCGATCCGACCCGCGCCCTCCGCCTGGACAGCGTCGAAGGTCTGCTTGCCCGACGGCGCGAGGATCCCAACGCAATTCACGACTGCGGCCGCGCCGGCAACAGCGCTCGCCACGCTCTCATCGTCGCGGATGTTGGCCAGCACGGGCTCCACCTGTCCGACGACACCGTAGGTGCGCACGAAGATCGCGTCGTTGGGCCGACGGACCGCAACCCGCACGCGCCAGCCCTGTTTTGCCATGCGGCGCGCAATGTACCGCCCCACAAACCCCGAGCCGCCAAAAATCGTCACCAGCTTGTCTGTGTCCATCCGCCTGTCCTCGCAGCGTACGCCCCAGAGGTAGGGCCCGTGTTCGACACGAACACCCTCTCTCTGGCGGGCGTTGACACGCTGCCGTCCTGCTTGTAGCCCTCATGTCTCGCAACACCTGCCCAGGTGGCGGAATGGTAGACGCGCCGGCTTCAGGTGCCGGTGGCCGAAAGGCCGTGGAAGTTCGAGTCTTCTCCTGGGCACCATCACACCATTCGAGACAGGTCAGAGACGTTTGGAACAGAGGCGGTACCCCTTTGTTTCTTGGTCTTTGAGTCCGGGGGCGTTCGGTAACAGTTCGTGACTGAGGTGCTCCCTGATCCCTGGACAGGATCTGGCGGTTTCTAAGCTACTCTCCGGGTCTCCTGATCGGGTTGCATGACCGTCCTGCGGGCGCGGTAGACCACGTCTGGCGGTTGCCCGTCGAGGGCGGTGTGGGGCCGTC
>JBCDHQ010000356.1:0-4184 GCA_038749815.1 Pseudomonadota bacterium
AAGATGGCGAAGAAGAAAGCCGCCCGCGACAAGATCATGGCGACCAAGACCGAGGAGAAGGGCCTCGTGATCGTCCACTCCGGCAAGGGCAAGGGCAAGTCCTCGGCCGCGTTCGGCATGATCTTTCGGTGCATTGCCCACGGCATGCCGTGTGCGGTGGTGCAGTTCATCAAGGGCGGGATGGAGACGGGCGAGCGGACGCTGATAACGGAGCGCTTCGGCGATCTCTGCCAGTTTCACACGATGGGCGAGGGCTTCACCTGGGAGACCCAGGACAAGTCGCGCGACATCGAGATGGCCCGCGCCGCCTGGGAAAAATCCAAGAGCCTGATCGCAGACCCGAGCCTGCGGATGGTCCTTCTTGACGAGATCAACATCGCGCTGCGCTACGACTATCTCGACCTTGGCGACGTTCTTGAGGCGATTGCCGCCAAGCCCGCGATGACCCATGTCGTGCTGACCGGGCGCAACGCGAAGGAGGAGCTGATCGAGGCGGCCGACCTTGTCACTGAGATGGAACTCGTCAAACACCCCTTCCGCTCCGGCGTCAAAGCGCAAGCCGGGGTGGAGTTTTGAGCTCCGACGCCAGGCGATGAAGCCCAAGGCGCCTCCCGCGTCACACGTGGCGATGGCAGGGCCAGCGCATGTGTTCGGGTCGCTCGTTTGACCAGGGGCCGTCCGTCTAGAGAGCGGGGCGGGCACTTGCAGGCCTCTGCCCAAGTCCCGGGATTGGTCCGCCATGTCCCAACCGGTCGGCTGGGCCTCCTGCAACATTTGCCGGCGCGGGCGAGCACACTGCGCACACTCGAACGCCGCGGACGGCCGGTCCCTTTGGCCTTGGCTGGGTCTGCGTGGACGCTTGCACTCCGCCCGCCGACCCGCGAGGGGGCGCTGGTTGATGTGTGGAGCGAAGGACGGCAGGGCACGGCCCGCCGGCACGCCGCGCGTGCGGGGAACCGCCTCGGCGCATTGGTCCTGGCGCAGTCCCGCCGGGCTGCCTGTCACCGCGTCTCTGAGAAAGACCGGAGCGTCCGTGCGGTGCTGTGCGGCGCCTCTTTGGCAGGCCCAAATTGACACCTGTCCGCCTCACCCACCGCATTCCGTTCCAGGGGCTGAGGGACACGCTCAGGATCGCGGTTCTGGCAGATATCCACGCCTGCCGACCGTGGATGAGCCTCAGCCGCATCGCTGCACTCGTCGAGGAGGCAAACGCGCTCGACGTCGATCTGATCGCGCTTCTTGGTGACTACGCGGGTCACGTGCTCCTCTCCCCTCAGGAGCCCGCTCTGGACGTGGCGCGTCTCCTCGCGGGTCTCAAGGCGCCGCTCGGGGTCTTTGCGGTCATGGGCAACCATGACTGGAAAAAGCGCACAAAAGGCGACCGGTCGACGCGGTGGCACCGCGCGTTCGAAGACGCCGGGATCGAGATGCTCAACAACCGGGCGGTGACGCTGTCCCACGGAGGCACGGAGATTCCGCTCGCAGGGATCGACAGCCTTCGTGCCTATGGCCGCCCGCGACAGGGGCGGGATCGGGGCGCGCATGACCTCGACCGGGCGCTGGCGGGGCTTGATCCCGCACGCCCGGCGATCCTCCTGTCGCATGAGCCCGACATCTTTCCCGAGATCCGGGATCCGGTGCACCTCGTTCTCTCCGGCCACACGCATGGAGGCCAGATCCGTGCCTTCGGGCGGTCTTGGGTCGTGCCCTCCCGATATGGACGGCGCTATGACTGGGGTCACATCGAAGAGAGAGGGCGGCACCTCGTCGTGTCGGGCGGGCTTGGCTACTCGGGCCTGCCGCTCAGGATCGGCGTCCCGCCCGAAATCACGTTGGTGGAGCTTCGGAGCTGAGATCCTGCAACGCGTCCCGCAAACCCAGCGTGGCCTGAAGTCTGAGGAGCGTGTCGCTCGACCCGAGCCATTTGCCGTCCCAGGCAACGACCTGATCCGAAATCAACGCTCCAATCAGCAGAGTGAGACTGTCATTGTCCATATCGGTCTTCATCCGCAACAGTTTGGTCGTCCGGTCCAGGGACTGGTCACCGTCTGCCACGACTTCCAGGAGACTGAGGACCAGCTTGGCGAGCGGAACGGGCACGCCCTGGTCCGACAAGAGCTCGACCAGCCCCGTTGTGATCGGCATGGAGCGGGCCAGATCGCGGTTGAGCAACTCGAGCGGTGACGGCGTCTCACGCTCGAACTCCCGCACTTTCTCTCGGAGGTCCGCAAGCTCCAGCGCCGCCGCACCGTCAAGCACGGTGTCCGCGCGCACCCATCCCGTGCCTGGATGGCGCTCTTGCGCGTCGAGAATGCCGAGGACGACCTCCGCGCCGAGCTCGCGCTCGTTCTCCCAGAGCCGGGCGATGCGCGTCGACGTGACCTTGTTGCGAAACCGCTCCAACGCCTGGCGCGCGTCGGGGTCCTGGTCAATCCGCGCACCCGGCAGCGTCTCGAACGGACTTTTGTGCACGAGGCGGATCACCGGCTTGGCTGTCGCCACGGCGTGATCGTACTCCTCCTCCGTGAAGCTGAGGCCCGTGTCGGGGTTCACGGAGCCGTAGCGGCCGGCGAGGATGAGCACCATGTAGTCGCTCTCGTCGATCTTCTGACGAATGTAGTCCGAGACACCCGCATCCGCCGCCGGAAACAGCTCCATCGCGGCTGGAAAGCACCGTGCGCGCAACAGCGCCTCCGAGACTGTCTGACGCGCAGCTTCCAGATCCTCCTTGGTAGAGCTCACAAAGACCTGATAGCGCTTGTCCATTGCGGCGCCTCCCCGGCGCGAGCCTAGGCAGGGAGGGGCGGGCGTGCCAAGCGTGATGATCCAGGGAACGGGCTCCAACGTGGGAAAGTCCGTGCTGGTGGCGGGGCTCTGTCGGGCGGCGCGACGGCGTGGCCTGAGGGTGGCGCCCTTCAAGCCGCAGAACATGTCGAACAACGCAGCCGTCACCGCCGATGGGGGTGAGATCGGTCGCGCACAGGCCTTGCAGGCCCTCGCGGCGGGTCTGCCGCCCCACACGGACATGAACCCCGTTCTCCTGAAACCCGAGACCGAGACAGGGGCGCAGGTCATCGTGCAGGGACACCGCCGTGCGACGCTCCGCGCGCGGGAGTACGGCGCGCTGAAGGAGGACCTTCTGGCCCCGGTCCTCGAGAGCCACGCCCGCCTTTCGGCCGCGGCCGATCTGGTGATTGTGGAGGGCGCCGGCAGCGCGGCGGAGGTCAATCTGCGGAAGGGCGATATCGCCAATATGGGGTTTGCGCGTGCCGCCGGCGTGCCTGTGGTGCTCGCCGGCGACATCGATCGTGGCGGGGTCATCGCGCAACTCGTCGGCACGAAGATCGTGCTCGACCGCGAGGACGCCGCACTCGTGAAGGGGTTTCTCGTCAACAAGTTTCGCGGGGATCCCGAGCTTTTCGACGCTGGGCGCGCGCGCATCGCGGCGGAGACCGGGTGGAGCGATCTCGGCCTCATCCCGTGGTGGGCCGACGCCCATCGGCTGCCCCCAGAAGATGCGCTCGATCTCCGCCGGCCGCGGCCGGGGGGCGCGTTGAAAGTCGCCTGCCCCGAGATCTCGCGGATCGCCAATTTCGACGATCTCGACCCTCTGGCGCTCGAGCCTGGGGTGACGCTCGAGATGGTGCCGCGCGGGCGAGCGCTGCCGGGCGACGCAGATCTCGTGATCCTGCCGGGCACCAAGTCGACCCGTGGGGATCTGCGCCACCTCCGGGCGGAGGGCTGGGACATCGATCTCCGGGCCCATGTCCGGCGCGGCGGGCACATTCTCGGCCTTTGCGGCGGATATCAGATGCTTGGCAAGCGGATCGACGACCCGGAGGGGATCGAGGGGGCGGCGGGTTCCGATCCGGGCCTCGGGTTTCTCGATGTGGTGACCGTGATGCATCCCGAAAAACGGCTCGCGCTGACCGAGGCGCGCCACCTCGGCACCGGTGCGGCCATCACAGGCTATGAAATCCACATCGGGCGCACGGAGGGACCCGATCGCGCCCAGCCCTTCGCCGAAGTGGCGGGCGCGGCCGAGGGCGCGCAGTCAGCGGACGGACAGGTGATCGGAACCTACCTCCACGGTCTTTTTGCAGGCGACGCGTTCCGCCGCGCCTTCCTGTCGGGGCTCGGGGCAGAGGTGGACGGGGAGGGATGCTATACAGCCGCGGTCGACC
>JBCDHQ010000357.1:0-4130 GCA_038749815.1 Pseudomonadota bacterium
CCGCCCCGGGGGACGCGCCACGTCCTCACGCACGCCACGCCTCAAGAATTGTGCGCGCCGTCATCAAATCCAAATGCGCGCCGCCACCGTTCTTGCAAAACGTGATGTCGTCGGACCCGGCCCGCCCGGACACACCTGCAACCAGGGCATAATAGTCCGCCAGCACATCGGTGCGGGAAATCGTGCTCGCCTCGAGCGGGATTTTCAGCTCACCAATGTGCTCGAGCGTGGTGTCGTAGCTGTCCACAAAAATGCGGGCGCGGTTGAGCGCCTCGTCGTCGGCCTCGCGCATCCGTGCCGTGAACGCGCCGATCAGATCGATGTGCTGGCCCGGCCTCAACCAAGCGCCGCGGAGGATCGGAGTGGCGCTCATCGTGCAGGTCGCAACGATGTCGGCAGCACCAACCGCGGCTTCGAGGTCCTGAACAGGCTCGGCCCCGCACTCCCCCGCGAGAGCCATCGCCTTCTCGGCCGTTCGACCCCAGATTTGGACCTCGATCCCCGGGAACTGGGCGGGATAGGCCTCCGTCAGGCTCCGCGCGACGGCTCCGGTGCCCACGATCAAGAGCCGCCGGCTCTCCGAGCGCGCGAGGAGTTTGGCGCCAAGGACACTGTCGGCCGCCGTCTTCCACTTTGTGACGAGCGCGCTCTCGATCACGGCATCGACGGCACCGGTCTCGTCATTGAACAAGACCATCACGCCTTGGACCGTCGGCCGACCCCGCGCCGGGTTCTCCGGCAGGACCGAGACCGATTTCACCGCGATGCCCTGCCCATCGATCCACGCGGCGCGGGACAGGAGCGTGTCACCGCCGCGGTGCAGAAACTGGTCCGAAAGATCGGGCGGTGGGCCCCGATGCCCGGCCTCGAGAGCCGCCACCATGCGACGCCAGTCGAGCTTTCCCTCAACAGCCGCCGCCGTGATGAAAGGCGGTGTCACGCGACTGCGGCGATCGCCCGCGCCAAGTCTCCGATCCCGCCCGCCGGAAGTCCGGCCACGTTGAGCCGGCTGTCGGCCACAAGATAGATCCCCCGCTCCCGCCGGAGCGCCTCGACGGCCTCGGGTGTAAGTCCGAGGCGTGAGAACATGCCGCGGTGGTGGCGAAAGAACTCAAACCGGTCGGAGTTTGTCTCGCGCTTCAGGCAATCGGCGAGCTCGGCGCGAAGGCCCAGCATGCGGGTGCGCATCGCCTCGAGTTCGGCCTCCCAGGAGGCACGCAGCGCGTCATCGGCCAGAATGATCTCAACGGTTTTGGCGCCGTGATCGGGCGGGAAGGAGTGGTTGAGCCGGCCGAGCATCGACATCGCACCCCTGACCGCCTCGGGCGCACTGCCCTCGCCAATCAGGGTCATCGCAACGCCAACCCGATCCCGATAAAGGCCGAAATTCTTGGAACAGCTCGCCGCGACAAACATCTGCGGCACGCGGGCCGCCATGGCGCGGACCGCCGTCGCATCCTCGGCCAGTCCGTCACCGAACCCCTGATAGGCGAAGTCAATGAAGGGGATCGCCCCCTTCTCGACCAGCATGTCGGTGAGCGCCGCCCAGGTCTCGGGCGTCGGATTGGCGCCGGTCGGGTTGTGGCAGCATCCGTGGAGGATCACGACGTCGTCGGGCTGGACTTGGGACAGATCCTCAAGCATGGCCGCCGCGTCGACCTCGCAGGTCGCGGCGTCGAAATAGCGGTACGTCCGAGCGTTGAGGCCGACATGCGCCACCATCGCGGGATGGTTCGGCCAGGTGGGGTCTGAGTACCAGATGGTCGCATCGGGCTTGGCCAGCCGAATGAGCTCGAGGATCAGCCGGATTGCGCCAGTGCCGCCCGGCGCCTGCGCACCGATCACGCGGTCGGCCGGCACGGCGTCGCCGAGCACAACGTCCCGCATCCGCCCGACGAAATCGAGATCTCCGAGCAGCCCGACATAGGCCTTGGTGTCCTGCGACTCGAGGAGCCGCGCCTCAGCCGACTTGACAGCGCCCATCACCGGCGTCCGGCCCTCGGCATCCTTGTAGACGCCGACGCCGAGGTCGACTTTGCCCGGCCGATCGTCGGCCTTGTAAGCGGCGACCATCGCCATGATTCTGTCCGGTTGCGGCGGTGTGAGGCGGGTCAGCATCAAATCTCTCCCTCGCGGTCCCGGGTCAGGATACGCCGGGTGGTCTCCTGCGCAACTGCGCCGAAGCCGCATTTCTGATAAAGCGGCAGCGCCGCCGGATGGTCGAGCGTGCAGGTCTTGACGGTGACCTTCTCGGCACCGGACGTGTCCCAGGCCGTGTGGATCGCAGTCTGCAGCAGATACCGCCCGAGGCCACGGCCATGCGCCTCCGGGACCAGCCCGAAATACGCAATGTCGACGACCGGGGCCTCGCGCCCGTCCAGCATAAAGAACCCGCCGGGCCAGCCCTGCAGGAACATGGTGTAGATCCGCATCTCCGGGTCGGTCACAAAGGCCGTAAGCTCCTCGGTCGGCAGATCGAACATGTCTGTCCATTCATGCCGCGCACCGACCGCGCTGTAGAGGTCGAGAAACCACCAGACCGGCGGATCCTCAGCCGCAATGAGCGCCACACGCCCGAGACTTGGGACCGACGGGCGGTCATAGAGCGGACGCGCCGTCATCTCGAGATGGGTGATGACGACGTCGACCTCGGTGCCGGCGGGGATCATCCCGTCTCGACCTTGAGATCAGGATACATCCCCCACTCCGTCCAGGACCCATCGTAGAGCGCGTGGTGGCGGTGACCCAACCGCTCGAGCGCCAGGCTCAGGATCGCGGCCGTCACGCCCGAGCCGCAGCTCGTGATGACGGGCTGCGCGAGGTCGACGCCCGCGCTCTCAAAGGCCGCGCGCAGCTCCTCTATCGGACGCAGGGTGCCGTCCTCATTGAGGAGCGCGCGGTAGTGCACATTCTTTGAGCCCGGGATGTGACCGGCGCGGAGGCCCGGACGCGGCTCGGCCTCCTCCCCCCGGTATCGGCTGGGGGAGCGGGCATCGACGATCTGCGGGGTGCCGAGCTTTGCGGCCGCCGCGACCTGGGTCACGTCCCGCACGCGCCCGGCATCCCGCAGCGCCGTGAAGTGACGGTCACGCAGCGGAGGCGCCTCGTCCTCGACCGGTCGCCCCTCCGCCTGCCACTTGGGGAATCCGCCATCGAGAACGGCGACATCGGCCTTCCCGAACAGCCGAAACAGCCACCAAACCCGCGCCGCCGAAAAGAGCCCGGCGCCGTCATAGACCACCACGCGGTGACCATCCCCAATTCCCATCGCCCGCATGCGGGAGACGAACTTCTCTACGGGCGGGGCCATATGCGGCAAGTCCGAGGACTTGTCGGAAATCTCGTCTATGTCGAAGAACTTGGCGCCTGGGATATGTGCGGCGGCGTATTCTGATTTCGGGTCACGGCCATCGGCCGGCAAGTACCAGGACGCGTCGAGGATCTGGACATCGGGGGCAGAGAGATGGCGTTCGAGCCACTCGGTCGAGACCAAAAGCTGTGCGTCTTCGTCCATTCGCCCTCCGTCGATTGCCTTGCGATAGCGCCCGACGCAGAGCGTTGCAAGGCAGCGCGGCGCAGCGCAGGCCCTGCCGCGGGGATTCTGAGCTCTCGCGGGCAGACCGACGCCAAAGAGGGCTCCCTCGGTCGATCGCAAGGCCTTTGGCCAATGGTCCCGGGCTGGCGCGGGTGCCGGAGGTCCGCCGCTCCGCCGGGAGGCTAGCCGGGCACCCGCTCGCCGAAGATGGCCGAGCCGACCCGGACATGCGTCGCCCCGAGGGCAATCGCCGACTCGAAATCCGCGCTCATGCCCATCGAGAGCCCGGTGAGGCCGTTGCGCTCCGCCAGATTGGCCAGAAGACCGAAGTGGAGCGCGGCCTCATCCTCGGCGGGCGGGATGCACATCAGCCCCGTGGGCGGCAGATCCATCGCCCGACATGCGGCGACCAGCTCATCGGTCTCATCGGGGGTGACGCCGGCCTTTTGCGGCTCCTCCCCGGTGTTGACCTGCAGAAAGATCTGAGGCGCGTGACCCATCTCCTGCGCGTGATCGGCAAGGCGTCGCGCAATCTTCTGCCGATCCACGGTGTGGATCGCATCGAAGAGCGCTGCCGCAGGGCGCGTCTTGTTCG
>JBCDHQ010000358.1:0-4086 GCA_038749815.1 Pseudomonadota bacterium
GAGCAACTTCGTTGCGGAAAGAGGGGAGACGCTTGATGCCCCATTTGCGGCACGGCGATCAGTGCCACATACACCAGGAGGACCTGGCCCGAGAACGCGTCGGCGTACATCGGACCGATGACCGGCACGTTTCGGATCTGGTCGGCGAAGGGCAGATTGATCGCGCCAAACCGCGCGCTCCCCGTCAGTTGCGGTGTCTGGCCACCCATCTGAAAGAGGCTCTGACCGATGAGAACGGTGACGCCGGAGGCGAGAAAGTTGATCGCAACGCCCGAAATCAGCTGGTTGCCCCTGAGCGTGATCGACGCAAATCCGTGCAGGAGCGCCATCGCCACCGATGCCAGGATCCCCGCCACCACGCCGGCGAGCGCCGCGGCCCATGGCAGTCCGAGCCCGGAGACCTGGCCCGGGAAGGGATCGGCGATGTAGGGCGCATGGACCCAGGCGGCGACAGCGGCCGCTGCGAAAGCCGCTGCGAGCATCTTGCCTTCGAGCCCGATGTCGAATATCCCCGCCCGCTCGGAAAAAAGCCCGGCGAGGCAAGCGAGCAGCAGCGGCGTCGCCAGCCGCATGGAGCTGTCGAGAAGCTGGATGACGTCAGTGAACTCCATCGCTCAGTCCCGCGCTGTCGCAAGCCGAAAGGCGGCATAGGTGAAGAAGCCGCCGAGCGCGACCTCGATCGGCTGTCGCGCCGAGAGATAGGCCCGCCGCACCGGCGCAGCCGACAACAGAACCGCCCAGGTCGAATGACCGATCAACGACACCAGGAACGCGCCGAGCACAAAGATGCCGATCACCGACATCGGCGCCGTCCCGAGCCCCCCGACACTCGCCACCGCCACCCAGAAGAGGAGCGCCTTCGGGTTCGACACCTGCAGCACGAGGCCTGTCAGGATCAGCCGCCAGGTCGCCGTGCGGGGCATGTCCTCGAGCGAGAGCTCGGGCGGCGCGAACGCGTTTCGAAACGCGCCGTAGGCAAGCCAGATGAGGTAGGCCGCGCCGATCCAGCGCACGAGGGTCATCAGCTCCGCCATCTCCGCAAAGAGCACGGCGAGCCCCAGGACCGTCAAAACCGACATGACGATCGCCGCGGCGCCCACACCGAAAGCGGTCGCGAGCGCCGGTCCGCGCCCCTGGCTCGTCGCGACACCAAGGATCAGCGCAACACCGGGGCCCGGGGACAAGACACCCGTGGCCTGGATCGACCAGGCAAGGAGGAGGTGGGGCAGGTGCTCGGTCATGCGGATCTTTGCAGTCGGAGGAAGAGGGACTGGATCGGGAAGCGCACCATGTTCTCGAGACTGCCGGTGAAGAGAATGACGAGCGCCTGGATGGTCAGGATCATCTGCGAGGGGATCGACGGGATCTCAAAGGCGAGCTCGGCCCCGCCCTGATAGAGCACTCCGAAGAGAAGCGCTGCGAGGATCACACCGATGGGATGGCTCCGCCCCATGAGCGCCACTGCGATCCCGACAAAGCCTGCGCCGAGCACATGGTCGAGAACCAGTCGCTTCTCGGAGCCCATGACGGTGTTGATTGCCATCAGACCGGCCAACGCGCCCGAGATCAGCATTGCGGCCATGATGATTGTGACCGGGCTGATCCCGACATAAAGGGCGGCCCGTTCCGAGTGGCCGAAGGCACGGATCTCGTAGCCGAGCCGGCTCCGCCAGATCAGGATCCAGACGCCGAGAGCCGCGAGGAGGGCTAGAAAAAAGCTGAGGTTCATCGGCGTTCGCGCGATGTCCGCCCCGATCCAGGCGGCCATTTCGTGCATCGCGGGGATCTGCGCACCCGCTTCGAACCCGCGCGTCTCGAGCGCCATGGCGCCCGGCACTTTGAGGTAAGTGTTGAGAAGGTAGATGAGCAGCGCCGCGGCGATGTAGTTGAACATGATCGTCGTAATGACGATGTGGCTGCCGCGTTTGGCCTGCAGCCAGGCCGGAATCGCCGCCCAGGCCGCGCCGAACCCCGCAGCCATCGCGACCGCGACCGGCAGCGTGATCAGCCAGTGCGACCAGTCGAGCATCAGGCACGCGATTGCCACCCCGACCCCCGCAACGCCGGCTTGCCCTTCGCCTCCGATGTTGAAGATCGAGGCGTGGAAGGCGACGGCGACGGCGAGGCCCGTGAAGATGAAGTTCGTCGTGTAGAAGAGCGTGTACCCGAGCCCGTAATCGGAGCCGAGCGCACCCCGGATCATGATCGACATCGCGCGGATCGGGTCTTCCCCGATGAAGATGACAACAAGGCCCGCCACAAGAAAGGCGAGCGTGACATTGATCGCTGGGATCAGGACAAGATCGGCCCAAGCCGGCAAAGTCTTCATAGCACAGCCTCCCGCGCAGCTTCGGGCGGTCGACCGCCACCACTGTTGCCGCCAGCGCGCCCCGGGTCCACACGGTCCGGCACGACCTTGGCGGAGAGCAGCGCGCTCAGCTCGGTCACGCGCCGGTTCCGTCAATGCCGGCCATCAGCAGGCCGAGGTCATTTTCATCTGTCTCATGGGGCAAACGCTCCCCCGAGATGCGGCCGTCGAACATCACGACGATCCTGTCCGAGAGGGCCAGGATCTCTTCGAGTTCAACCGAGACGAGGAGGATCGCCTTGCCCCGGTCGCGGAGCGCAATGATCTCCTTGTGGATGAACTCAATCGCGCCGATATCGACGCCGCGTGTCGGTTGACCGACGAGAAGGACGTCCGGGTCGCTCTCGATCTCTCGCGCGATGACGATCTTCTGCTGATTGCCGCCTGAGAAATTGGCGACCTTGAGATCGCAATTGGCCGGGCGCACGTCGTATTTTTCGATCTTGGCGCGGGCGTCGTTCCGCATGAAAAGGCGGTTCAAGAGACCGCCACCCGCCTGGAATTCCGGCCGGTAGTGGTATCCGAAGCTTGCGTTCTCCCAAGCGGAGTAGGGCATCACGAGGCCGAGGCGGTGGCGATCCTCCGGCACGTGGCCGAGGCCCATGCGCCGCCGCTCCCGCCCCTCCGCGTCGCGGGTGATGTCCACCGGCTCGTCCTTCAACGACATCTGTCCGGCTGAGGCATGCGCAATCCCGCCCAGCACTTCGAGAAGCGCCGACTGACCATTCCCGGCCACGCCCGCGACGCCGAGGATCTCGCCACGACGGAGCGTGAGGTCGATGCCCTTTAGCCGCTCCACCCCGTCTGCGTCGCGCACACGGAGGCCCTCGAGCGCCAGCACGCGCTTGCCGGGGGCTGCGGGCGTTTTGTCGACGCGGAGAAGGACGCGGCGACCGACCATCAGCTCGGCGATCTCGGCAGGTGAGGTCTCGGCGGTTTCGCGTGTCGCAACCATCTCGCCTCGGCGCATGACGCTGACGCGGTCGGTGATTGCCATGATCTCGCGAAGCTTGTGGGTGATGAGGAGGATCGTTTTGCCCTCCCGCTTCAGCCCCTCGAGAATTCGGAAGAGGTGATCGGCTTCGGAGGGTGTCAGGACGCCCGTCGGCTCATCGAGGATCAGAATGTCGGCATGACGATAGAGCGCCTTCAGGATCTCGACCCGCTGCTGAAGCCCGACCGCGAGCTCGCCGACAACGGCGTCGGGGTCGACCTCGAGCTCGTATTCATGCGCGAGTTCGCCGAGGAGGGTCCGGGCCTTCGCAAGCGATGGGCGGAGGAGCGCGCCATCTTCGGCCCCGAGGATCACGTTCTCGAGCACGGTGAAGGGTTGGACCAGCATGAAGTGCTGGTGGACCATGCCGATCCCTGCGCGGATGGCGTCGTCCGGAGTGCGGATCTCGACGGGTGCACCGCCGATCCGGATCTCACCCGCATCCGCCTGATAAAAGCCGTATAGGATCGACATGAGCGTCGATTTGCCGGCGCCGTTCTCACCCACAATGCCGTGGATTGTGCCGCGCTCAACGGTCAGGGCGATGTCTTTGTTGGCCTGGACCGGCCCAAATGCCTTGGAGATGCCCGTAAGCGCGATCGCCGGGGCGGTGTAGGGGGCGGCGTCGGGCCGCCCCTCAGGGTCGTGCGATAGGGCCACAGGCCGCTCAGTTGACCGGGCAGCTGTCGTCGGTGGTGTAGTCGTGCACCGCGATGTTGCCCGC
>JBCDHQ010000359.1:0-4057 GCA_038749815.1 Pseudomonadota bacterium
CACCCGCCCACCCCCGCCTCCACAGGCGGACAGCGGGCTGCCGGTGCGCCTAGAGGAACCGAACGAGCGCGAAGCCGATTGCGCCGAGTTGGATGAAGTTGATCACCACCGAGAGGCCGTGGAGCCGGCCGAACTTTGACTTCTCGCCCGCGTCCCGTGCCGCGTTGATGGCCGGCATGAGACCCTGTCGCGCCCAGATCCCGAGCGCTGCGCTGGCCGCGAGAAGGCCAGCCGAGAGCGGGTCGACCGCGAGAACGAGGAGGGTGGCAAGTCCCGAGGCCAGGATCACGAACGCATAGTAGTGCGGGAACGCGCGACGGATCAGGCGTCCCGCATCCTCGGCCGGGAGGCTCGTGAAGACAAAGGGCGCAAAGCCGAAGGAATAGAGCAACATCCCGCCGAAGAGCGTCGCCGTTGCCAAGAGCGCTATGGGTTCGAGCATGGGGCACCTCCTGGAACCTGACCTAGCGCGCTGCGCCCCGCGGACAGGGGGTCAGGGTGCCTCTGGCGGCGGCGGATAGACGCGGCGGAGGAGGATCGGGGTCAGGTACATCGGGATCTGGTAGCAGCCGATGAAGACGAGGAGGGGGTCGGTGACCGCCTCTGGGAGGGCGACCAGGAAGAGGGCGATGTTGCGGTTGCCGGCGACGATGGACACAGGCACGCGGTCAGGCGTTGCCCCGATCGCCGCGTGGCAGGCGAGTTGCAGCCCGAAATTCGCGGCAAAGGCCGCACCGCCCCAGGCTGCAACGCTCAGCGGGTCGGAGGCGAGCGCGGGGCCGAGGGCGGACATCAGTCCCACGACAATCACGGCGAGCGCGATTGCCGCAGCACCGTCGAGCGCCTCGCGTCGGGCGTCCGGCAGGCCTGTCACGGCGCGAAGGCCGAAGCCTGCGACGACTGCGATGGAGATCACGCCGAGGAGGCGCAGCGCCGCCGCCGCGACTTCCTCGGGGCTGCCGAGGACGGGCGAGAGCGCGAGAACGGGCAGCACGGTCAGCGGCAGAAGGGCCGTTCCGATGATCACCAGGCGGAGCGCCGGCGCTGGATCGTGGCCGAGCATGATCGCAACATTGGGGCTCGCCGAGACTGCGGGCGCGGAAAGCATCAGGACGAGGACGACGGCAAGGGGCGCGGTCTCCACCCCGACGGCCTTGGCGATGCCGAGGGCGGTGAGCGGCAGGGCGAGCTGAAAAAAGAGCACAAGGAGCAGAGCGCGCCCCCGTGCCTCTCCGGCGCCGAGGGCCGCCACATGGCCGATCCGAAACGCCGTCAGAAAGAGGAGGAGCGCAACACACTCCGGCAGCCAGGGCCGGATCAGCGCGGCAAGCTCCGGCAGGGTCAACCCCGCCAGGAGCCCTGCCACAAGGGCAAGCCGTCCGCGCCGCGCAATCCAGGCCAGCGCGGACATTGGCGTCAGCCGGGTCCCTGGCGGATGTTCTCAGGCAGCCACGTGGCGATCCCCGGGATCCAAATGAGGACGAAGACCATCAGGACCATGATCAGAAACATCGGAAAGGCTGCGCGCGCGATGAACCCCATCTCGTGGCCCGTCATGCCTTGGAGGACAAACAGGTTGAACCCAATGGGTGGCGTGATCTGTGCCATCTCGACCACGACGACGATGAAGATCCCAAACCAGATCAGGTCGATCCCGGCGTCGCGCACCATGGGCTCGACGACCGCCATGGTCAGCACGACCGACGAGATCCCGTCGAGGAACATGCCGAGGATGATGTAGAAGACGAGGAGGACCATCAGCAGCTCAAACCGCGTGAGCTCGAGCGTCGCGATTGCATCGGCGAGCCCTCGGGGAAGCCCGGTGAAGCCCATCGCGAGCGACAGGAACGCCGCACCAGCAAGGATCAGAGCGATCATCGCAGAGGTTCGCGTGGCGCCCATCAGGCTCTCGGTGAAGCTTGACCAGGTGAGCGAGCCCTGGCTTGCGGCAAGTGCAAGCCCGCCAAGCACCCCAAAGGCCGCCGCCTCCGTCGCTGTCGCAAAGCCGAGATACATCGAGCCGATCACAACGAGGATCAGACAGATGACCGGGACGAGGAAGCGAGAGTTCGCGACGCGCTCCTTGAAGGTCATGTCGGGCTCGGCGTCCGGGTTCCAGGCGCTCGACACCTGGCTCATGATCGCGACGTAGGCCATGAACATCGCCGCAAGGACGAGGCCTGGGAGAATGCCCGCAAAGAAGAGCTTCGAGATCGATTCGTTGATGGTCACCCCGTAGACGATCAGCGTGAGCGACGGCGGGATCATCAGCCCGAGCGTCGCGGCCCCGGCGAGTGTTCCGATCACCATGGGCTCGGGGTAGGCGCGTTTTCGAAGCTCAGGGATCGACATCTTGCCCACGGTGGTCAGCGTCGCGGCCGAAGAGCCGGACACGGCCGCGAAAACGGTGCAGCCGACGATGTTGGTGTGCACAAGGCCCCCGGGCAGCCCCGCCATCCAGGGGCTGAGCCCGCGGAACATGTCCTCGGACAAACGCGTGCGGTAGAGGATCTCGCCCATCCAGATGAAGAGCGGCAGCGCCGTCAGCGTCCAGGAGGAGGAGGCCGACCAGATCGTGGTCAGCATCACGTCGCCCACGGGTCGGGTCGTGAAGAGCTCCATGCCGACCCAAGCGACGCCCATGAGCGCAAGTCCGACCCACACGCCGCTTCCGAGGAGGAGGAACAGCACAAAGAGAAAGAGGACAATGACCGATGCGTTCTCCACCTACTCCCCCATCGTGTGTTGTTGGATCCGGTGGCGCCCGCCGGTGATGAGCCCGATCAGGCTGTCGGTGAGTGCGATGGCGAGGATCACCGCCCCCGCCAGCATCACCGCCTGTGGGATCCAGAGCGGGGTTGCATCCTGCCCTTGGCTGATGTCGCCGAACTTCCAGGACCAGTAGACGAACTTTGTTCCGAACCAGACAAAGTACCAGGCGACGGCGGTTCCAATGGCAAAGCACCAGACTTCGAGCCAGCGCCGCGCTCCGTCCGGCAGCGCATTCAGCACGATCGAGACGCGAATATGGGCGCCTCGGTTGAGGGCATGGGCAAAGGCCAAAAAGCTCGCCGCCGCCATCGCATACCCAGCGTAGTCCGGGGCGCCCGGGAAGACCTCCCCCGTCCAGCGCGCCAGCATCTGCAGGACAATCAGTGTCAGGATCGAAATCAGGCAGAGCGCAGCAAGAACCCCCGCCCCATAGTAGAGCGCATCCAGCGCCCGTCGCACCACGCTCACAACACCCGCCCCGACAACCAACGCGTCCTCAGCCGGTTGCGGTGTGGTCGATGCCGTCCCGCAGTGAGGGCCCGATCCGACGCACTCAGGTGACGTAGGGATCGCGGCGCTCTGGCGGGCGGCCTTGCGGCCGACGCGCCGCCGCAGGCGGGCGGAGGCCCCCCCAAAACGGGGGCGACCTCAGGCAGTGTGACCATCCGCGGTCTCCTCTGACTTTGAGCTGGGGAGGGGGGGCATGCCCTCGCGATGTCGAAGGCGAGACGAGGCCCCTCAGAGGGAGGGGCCTCGCCGCGTTCACTCCGCCTTGAATGCGTCGACGATGGCCTGGCCATCGGCGCCCGCCGCCTCGAGCCACTCAGCCGTCATCGTCTCGCCGATGGTGCGGAGTTCGTCCTTCATGGCCTCCGACGCGGGCTCCACCGTCATGCCGCCGGCGCGCAGGCCGTTGAGCGTGAACTGCGTGTACTCCTTCGCGCGCCAGGTGCCCGCGTACTCGGCCAGCGACGCGCACCCCAGGATCACGTTCTTGGACGCCTCGGATGTGCCCTCCCAGGTGTCTCCGTTCACCATGATGTAGTTCCGCGGCAGCCAGGCATCGACCTCGTAGAAGTAGTTGAGGCTTTCCCACACCTTCCGGTCATACCCGGTCGCACCGGAGGAGATCATGCTGTCCGCCACGCCGGTCGCGAAGGCCTGGCTGATCTCCGCCGCCTCGATGGTCACCGGCAGCATGCCCGTCAGCTCCGCCAGCCGCGCCGTCGCGTTGTTGTAGGAGCGGAACTTGATCCCCTCCATATCCGCGACCGAGGTCACTTCA
>JBCDHQ010000360.1:0-4054 GCA_038749815.1 Pseudomonadota bacterium
CATTCGGTGATGCATCTCCAGCGCTGGATGCGCGAGGCGATCGGGGAGTGAGCATGGCAGCTTTTGACGAGGATCTGTTTCTCAAGGGGTTGGAGCAGCGGAAGGCGACGCTGGGCGCCGATTATGTTGAGCGGAACCTGGCGGCTGCGGATGAGTTTACGCGGCCCTTTCAGGAGGCCATGACGGCCTGGTGCTGGGGCTTTGGCTGGGGCGATGACGTCATCGATGCCAAGACGCGCAGCATGATGAACCTCGCCATGATCGGCGCGCTCGGCAAGATGCACGAGTGGGAGATCCACCTTCGCGGCGCGCTCAACAACGGTGTGACGCGGGACGAGGTCCGCGCGATCATCCATGTCATCGGCATTTATTGCGGCGTGCCGCAGGCGTTGGAGTGCTTTCGCGTCGCCAAGGCGGTGCTCGGCGACGACGCGGGTTAGCCGACGATCAGCTGCTTGAGCTGGAGCGTCTCATGCTCGAGCTCGTTCAGGCGGAAGGTCACGACATCGCCGATTGTGACCATGCCGAGGAGCGTGCCGTTCTCGACCACGGGCATGTGACGGAACCGACCCTCGGACATCCGGCGGAGCACGGTGACGAGCGTCTCCTGGCCGGTGCAGGTGACGACATTGGGGGTCATGTTCTCGGCCACGGTCTGGGGAAGGGTCTGGCCCGGCGTCTCGGCGAGTTTTCGGACGATGTCGCGCTCCGAGAGAATGCCCTCGAGCGCGCCGGTCGCGTCGACGACGACGAGCGCGCCGATGCGTTTGTCGCGGAGGACCGTGACGGCCGTGGCGATGGTGTCGGAGGCGAGGATTGTGATGACGTCGCCGCCCTTGCTCTCGAGCACATGATGGACGCGCGCGGTCTCGGACAGCGCTTTGTCGACGGACTGACTGTAGGTCTTTTCCTTGACGGGGCCGCGGCCTGGGGCGCGATAGGATGCTGGCATGTGGTACGACCTCCCGATTTTCTGTGCGTGTGTTTGTGTCGTTCGGACACAGTACCTCAAAAAGTGAGAAACTTGGAGTTGTATGCGAAACTGGTTTTCAGTGGCGATCCCGGCGGGCGCATGCCCGCGTTGGGTTGGCGGGTGCAGGCTGTTGTCGCGGCTGCTGGAGAAGGGCGGCCAAGGGATGGACGATGATTGACCACATCACCTTTGGGGTGACCGATTTCGAGAGATCCACGGCGTTTTACGACCGGCTGTTCGCCCCGCTCGGCGTCAGGCGCCTGTTCGATGTGCCGCAGGAGCACTCGGGCGGCGTGAAAGTGACGGGCTATGGCGACAGCCCGCCCTGGTTCTGGCTGGCCGAAGAAAGGCCGACCGAGGGTTTGTTTCACGTCGCGTTCCAGGCGGAGACACGATCGGAGGTGGATGCCTTTCACGCGGCGGGGCTCTCGGCGGGCGGTGGGGACAACGGATCGCCGGGTCTTCGCCCGCAGTATCACCCGACGTACTATGCTGCCTTCGTGCTGGATCCGGATGGACACAACATCGAGGCCGTGTGCCACGCGCCCGAGATGTGAGGGGTGCGCTCCGACCCGGTGGATCAACGGATGCTCCCCGGTTTGTGTAAACTCAGCGCCACATCCTGATTGATCGAATCAGTGGATCGGACTAGCGATCGGGCAGTGATGACTGTGCCGGGAGAAGGCGGGCACCCGCCGCCGAAGGAGCAACCGCCCCGGAAACTCTCAGGTCCTAGGACCGGTATGGTTGAAACACTCCGGAAAGCGGCCCTTCGGGGTCCACCGTAGGAGAAAGCCCGGACGATCCGGGTGAAGCTCTCAGGTTCCAGGCACGGAGGGGGCATGCGGCCACGGCCGCCCGTGCAAGGAGCATGCCCATGTCCAAAGTCGCTGTCATCGGGGCCGGTGTCACCGGTCTGACCACCGCATCCGAGTTGTTGGACCGCGGTGTCGAGGTCACTGTGTTCGACCGCAACCGCTATGCCGCGATGGAGACGAGCTTTGCCAATGGCGGGCAGCTGTCCGCGTCGAACGCGGAAGTGTGGACGCAGTGGAGCACGGTTCTGAAGGGGCTGCGCTGGATGCTGCAGGCCGACGCGCCGCTTCTGGTGAACCCGGCGCCGACGCTCCACAAGATCCGCTGGATGGCGGCGTTTCTGTCGAACATTCCGAACTACCGGGCGAACACGGTCGAGACTGTGCGTCTGGCGATCCAGGCCCGCGCGGTTCTCTTTGAGATGGCGGACCGGTTCGGGATCGATTTCGATCTCGAGCGGCGCGGCATTCTGCATTTCTACGACCGAGCGCGGGACCTCGCGCATGCGCGGGCGGTGAACGTGTTGCTGCAGGAGGGCGGGCTCGACCGGCGCGAGGTCTCGGCGGGCGAGATCCGGGAGATCGAGCCCACCCTCCGCGGCGATCTGGTCGGCGGATTTCTGACCCCGTCCGACAGCTCCGGCGACATCCACAAGTTCACGATGGGTCTTGCGCGCGCCTGCGAGGCGCGGGGCGCGGTCCTGCGCTTCGGCTCGCGTGTCGAGCAGGTGACGGCCGATCGGGGCCATGTTCGGATCTCGGAAGGCGGCCGAGAGGACGTGTTCGACGGCGTGGTCGTCTGCGCCGGGGTCGCAAGCCGCGACGTTGCGCACCAGCTTGGCGATCGGGTGAACGTCTATCCGGTCAAGGGGTACTCGGTCACCGTCGCGCTTGAGGACGCGGAGAGCCAGGCGGCGGCGCCGTGGATCAGCCTCCTCGACGATCGGGCCAAGATCGTGGCGAGCCGCTTTGGGCGCGACCGGTTCCGGATTGCCGGGACGGCGGAGTTCAACGGCACCAACCGTGACATCCGTGCCGACAGAATCCGGCCGCTGACCGCCTGGTGCGAGCGGCATTTTCCGGGTGTTTCAACCGAGACCGTGACCCCTTGGGCCGGGCTTCGGCCGATGATGCCCTCGATGATGCCGAGGGTCGGGCGGGGGCGCGCACCGGGCGTCTTTTACAACACCGGGCATGGGCACCTCGGCTGGACTTTGTCGGCGGCGACGGCGCAGATGATCGCTGAGACGGTCGTCCGCTCGCTCCGCGATCTGCCGGTGCCCTCGCGCCCCTCGCGCCGCATGATGCAAGGCCGGCGCCAGCTGGCCTAGGGCGGGCTGAGCGGACCGTGGCCCCGCTGTGCGAGGTCCTGAGTGGCACCTGGTGGCTTGGATCAAGCGTTTGGACCGCTTGATGTCTGGTGGCGATGATCTGGTCGGGATGGGCTCTCGCGGGCGAAGGGTTTCGCCTCGGCGGGTGGGCTCATCGATGAGGTGATCGATGGCAGTCTGCGGGTCGGTTACGGAGGGGAGGACGGCGTGGTTCGGTCTCCGGCGCGTGAGCTGCCCTCGAGGGCATTCGGCCATGACGGTGACGTCGGGATGAAGTGGACGGTCCAGGGGGGATGGCGCACCTTGGGGTGTTTGTGGGCGGCGTGGGTGTCGAGGTTCGCGTGGATGAGCGGTCCGGCGGGAACGGCGCGCTCGATCTCGTTCGGGGCAAGCGGATGACGTTCTGATGGCCGCTTCCTTCGGATGCGCCTGCCGGGCACTGGGGGCGGCGCGTGTTTTTGCCCACCCCGGTCAGCACAGTGAGCGTGAGGGGTCCGTGGCGCCGCGCCCCTTTTTCAGAGGCAAGCCGGGCTGAGAGCGGTCGAGCGCCTGACGGTGCGACGTGTCGTCATCGTTCAGACGAACGGCGCGGGCGGGCCGAGGCAAAGCTCCACCCCATCGTGCCGCGTCTCGGCGAAGGCGCTTGCACGCTCACCGTTCGACAGCTTGAGCGATGCGGGCCGACCCCATCCGCCCAGAGGGTCGACGCCGCCGAGCCCACCCGCCTCGCCATTGCCCGCAGCCGTGGGCGGCCTCCTGCGGCGGTTCCTGCGCCAGACGGCTCCGTTGTCGTGCGGCGTCGTCTCGCAGACGACAATCGCCGCGCTCATCCATGACCCGACCGGCGGTTGCGCAGCAGTCCGCCGAGAGGGGCCGGACGGAGGTTTTGGACGCGCCGGTCTCGAACATGACCCAAGATGTGCCGAGCCCGGCGG
>JBCDHQ010000361.1:0-4009 GCA_038749815.1 Pseudomonadota bacterium
CAACAATGGACAGACCTGCTATCTCGGAACCCGCATCCTCGCGCCGAAAAGCCGGTACGATGAGATTGTCGAGGCCGTGGCGGGCTTTGTCGGCGCGCTCAAAGTGGGGGATGCCATGGACCCGGAGATCCATGTCGGCCCCCTCGCATCGGAGGAGCATCGCGCGCGCGTGGAGCGCTACATCGAGATCGGCAAGAACGAGGGCCGCCTTGTTGCAGGCGGACGCCGGCCCAGCACATCTCAGGGCGGCTGGTTCGTCGAACCGACCGTCTTCGCCGATGTCGAGAACACGGCCACCATTGCGCGCGAGGAGATCTTCGGCCCCGTCCTCTCGATCATCCCCTATGACGGCGAAGACCAGGCCATTGAGATCGCCAATGACAGCGAATTCGGGCTCGGAGGGTCGGTCTGGAGCAAAGACAAGGCGCATGCAAAGGCAGTGGCCGAGAAGGTCCAAACCGGCTCTATTGGGCTCAACGGATATGTGATTTCGGTGGGCTCGCCCTTTGGCGGTGTCAAACAGAGCGGCATCGGGAGGGAGTTCGGCCCCGAGGCGATGGGAGCTTACCAAACCTACAAGTCGATCTTCGCGATGAATTGAGCCGCGCCTTGATCGACGCAACGGCGGGACCGCAGCCTCCCATGTGGTCCCGCCACTGAACCCTTGAGGTCCTATGAGAGACTACCGCGCCGCCGTGTTGCGCCAGAAAAGTGGGCCCTTCGGGATCGAGCGGATCCAGATGGAGCGTCCACGGGCACGTGAGGTGATCGTCAAGATCGCGGGTGTCGGCCTGTGCCACACGGATTTGGTGGTCCGGGAGGGCCACTACCCAATTCCGTTTCCCATGGTGCTCGGACACGAAGGCTCAGGGGTCGTCGAGGCGATCGGCAGTGAGGTGACGTCTGTGGCTCCGGGTGATCACGTTGTGCTCTCGTTCGGCTTTGACAGCCAGTGCACGACCTGCCTCAACGGCAAGCCGGCCTACAGCCGTCAGTTCTTTGCGCGGAACTTCAGCGGGCGGCGCCCCGACGGGACCACGCCGCTCACCGACACGAACGGCCAGGACTTGAGCGCGTACTTCTTTGCGCAATCCTCGTTTGGCGAGTACGCCATGGCGCCCGAGGAAAGCGTGGTCAAAATCGACCCCGATGTGCCGATTGAACTTATGGGGCCGCTGGGCTGCGGCATTCAAACCGGTGCTGGTGCCGTGATGAATGCGCTGGCCTGCCGGCCCGGCAGCTCGATCGCTGTCTTTGGCGCGGGCTCTGTCGGCTTGGCGGCCGTGCTGGCTGCGCGTGCTGTCGGTTGCACTGAGATCATTGCGGTCGACTTGATCGACCACCGCCTCGACATCGCGCGGGACATGGGCGCGACACATGTGATCGATGGCGGCTCGGAAGACGCCGTTGAGCGCATTCTCGACATCACGGATGGCGGCGCTCAATACGCGCTCGACTGCACAGGCGTGCCCGCTGTCGTGCGCCAATCCGTCGAGTGCCTGCGCCTGACGGGCATGGCCGGGCTTCTCGGTGTGCCGCAACCCGGCGCGGAGTTGACGCTCGAGCTCAGAACCCTGCTGTCGGGCCGCGGGATCCGAGGCATCATCGAGGGCGACAGTGTCCCGCGCAGCTTCATCCCGGAGCTCGTCGCACTGTGGAAGTCCGGGCGCTTTCCGTTCGACAAACTCATAAAGACCTACAGGTTGGAGGACATAGAAGAGGCCGTCCGTGCATCGGAACGCGGCGACGTTGTCAAAGCCGTGTTGATCCCATGAGCGTGTGCAAGACCTGCGACCCAAGGGTGTAGCGTGCTGTTTTGATCAACTACGAGTCCCTGATGGCGCGCGACTTCGCCGATGTTGAGCGGCGCTACGGCGCGGACGATTGCATCCTCTACGCGCTCGGCCTCGGCCTCGGCGACCCCGAGACCCAACGCCACCTCCGCGCCGTCTATGAGGGCGCCGAGGGGTTTGCGGCCCTGCCCTCCTTTGTGAACGTGCTTGGGACCCCGCCCTTTTGGGCGAAAGACCCGTCGACGGGCCTCACCTGGCAGAAGATCGTGCACGGAGAGCAGGCCTTCACGCTCCATGCGCCCTTGCCGGTCAGCGCGGACATTGTGGGGCAGACACGGCTGACCGGGCTCATCGACAAAGGTGCGGGCCGGGGCGCGCTGATCTACACGGAGCGGGAGATCTCGTCGGCCGACGGGGTGCGTCTCGCCACCGTGTCCAGCACCCTCTTTGCGCGCGCCGATGGCGGCTTTGGTGGACCGGATGGTCCGCTGAAGCCGGTCCACACCGTGCCCGATCGAGCGCCGGACGCGCATTTTGACGTCGCCACATCACGCCGTGCGGCCCTCATCTATCGGCTGAGCGGGGACAAGAACCCGCTCCACGCAGACCCGGCACTCGCGAAGAAAGCGGGCTTTGAGCGCCCGATCCTCCACGGGCTCTGCTCGATGGGGATCGCCGCCTGGTCCGTCACGATGGCGCTCGGCGGCGGCGATTTCACAGCGCTCCGGCATTTGGAACTGCGCTTCTCGGCACCGGTCTATCCGGGCGAGACCATCCGCACAGAGGTGTGGGAGGACGGCGACGACATCAGTCTTCGCGCGCGCGTCCTGGAACGCGACGCCATTGTGCTCAGCAATGGTCGCGCGCGACTGAAGTGACGTCCACTATGACTGAGAAACCTGTTCCAACGATCTATCCCGAGACCCAGCACTTCTGGGATGGAGCGGCAGCCGGAAAGCTGCTGCTGCAGTACTGCCGGGACTGCCGGAAGCACTATTTCCCGCCGCGCCCGTTTTGCCCCTATTGCGGCAGTCGTGCGGTGGAGATCGTCGAGGCGAGCGGGCGTGGCCGTCTGTACTCCTACACGATCTCGCACTTGCCGACGCCGGGATACGAGCCGCCATTCATCGTCGCCGTCGTGATGTTGGAGGAAGGCGTGAAAATGCTCACCAACATCGTCGACTGCCCACAAACGCCGGAGGCCGTGGCGTTGGACATGGCCCTTGAGGTGACATTCGAGGCGCGAGGGGACCTCTTTGTCCCGCAGTTTCGACCCCTGCGGGCGCTCTCATGAGCCGTGCGTCCATCGCCATCGTGGGCGCTGCCGAAAGCACGGACCTCGGCAAAGTGCCCGGCCTGTCCCAGGTGGGCCTCCATGCCGATGCGGCGCTCAACGCTTTGGCCGATTGCGGGCTCAGACCCTCGGATGTCGACGGCATCGCCACCGGCGGCCATGATGTGGCGGAGATCAACCAGTATCTGGGGCTGTCGCCGACATGGTATGACGGCACATCCGTGGGCGGCTGTTCCTTCATTGCGCTTGTTCGACATGCCGCCGCGGCCATTGAGGCCGGGCTCTGCACGACTGTCCTGATCACGCATGGCGAGAGCGGTCGATCAAACCATCGATCGCACCGCCCGATCATGCCGTCCATGCAGCAGCAGGAGTTTGAGGCGATCTACGGCCCGCTCTTCCCGCCGATGCGGTTCACACTGCCCGTCCTGCGCAAAATGAAGGATGAGGGGCTCACTGAAGAGCAGATTGCCATGGTGGCCGTGGTGCAGCGCGAATGGGCGGCGTTCCACCCACGCGCCACAGCCCGCGATCCGATCACCGTGGATGACGTGCTGAGCTCGCGGATGATTGCCTATCCGTTCCGGAAGCTCATGTGCTGCCTGGTGAGTGACGGCGGCGGCGCGCTCGTGGTGACGTCGGCTGAACGGGCAAAGGACTTTCCCAGCAAGCCCGTTTACCTGCGCGGCACGGGCGGAGAGGGGGCCGAGGGTCCGATGGTGAGCCAGATGGAGAGTTTTTCCTCCTCAAAGGCGTTCCGTGTCTCCGGGAAGCTCGCCTTCGAGACGGCGGGCATCACCCATGCCGATGTCGATCACTTGATGATCTACGACGCATTCGCCCATCTGCCGATTTACGGCCTGGAGGATCTTGGGTTCGTGGGCCCCGGTGAGGCGGGCCCGTTCATATCCGAAGGCCATAC
>JBCDHQ010000362.1:0-3988 GCA_038749815.1 Pseudomonadota bacterium
CACGACCCGCAAAGCGCGCCGTGATGGCAGCGAGATCCGTCTCCGACTGCGGCGCTTCGATGAAGAGGACATCGGCACCGGCCGCAAGGTAGTCTTCGGCCCGGTCGAGCGCGGGCGTGAGCCCCTCGACGGCGACGGCGTCTGTCCGCGCAATGATCAGCGTCTCGGGGCTGCGCCGCGCGTCGGCCATGGCAGCGATCTTGCCGCACATCTCCGCGGCACGGATCAGCGTTTTGTCGGAGAGGTGGCCGCATCGCTTCGGATAGCTCTGATCCTCGAGCTGCAGGGCGCTCGCCCCCGCCCTTTCAAAGAGCCGCATCGTCCGCTCGGCGTTGAGCGCATTGCCAAAGCCCGTGTCGGCATCGACGAGGATCGGCAGATCCACGCGATCTGCGACAAGGGTCAGTGTCTCGGCCATTTCCGTCACCGACGTGAGGCCGATATCGGGGCGCCCGAGGCGGGTGTAGGCGGTCGCGGCGCCACTCAGGTAGAGCGCTTCGAACCCGGCGGCGGCGGCGAGTGTCGCCGTGAGACCGTCATAGACGCCGGGTGCCATCAGGATCTCGGGGCGGCTGAGCCGGGTCTTGAGGCTCATGGCTGGCCCTCGAGCCAGGCGCGCGCCTCGGCGCAGGTCATCTGGGCCGTGACCGTGCCCAGCGAAACAAGGGTTGCGGCGTGAACGTCCGCGTCGAACGCGGCCGTGCCGTCCGTGAGGAGCACAGTCTCGATCCCACGGAGATGGGCATCGCGGAGCGTCGAGGCCACGCCGCCATTGGTGACGATCCCGCCAACAATGAGCCGATCCACCCCAAGCGCGCGGAGCACGTATTCGAGCCTTGTTTGGTAGAAGGCTGAGTACGCGACCTTCTCGATCGTGACGTCTGCGGGCGCGAGATCCGCGACCAGAGCGTGACCGAACGCGCCAGGCTCAAAGTCGCCGGGACCGAGAAAGGGGCGGAGCGCTTGGAGGTGCGGCGCAATCAGGGGGGCGCCGCCTAGGGGCCCCGGGACAAGGGTGAACTGCGCCGACACAAAGATCCCGCGCCTCGCGCGGATCGCATCAACGAGCGGGGCAATCCGTGCCGGGAGCGCCGCGAGCGCGGCACTGGTCTGCCCGGCGCGGCCGTAGGCGCCCTCCGGGTGGAGAAAGTCGTTCTGGAGATCGATGGTCAGGAGTGCCGTGTGGGTGAGATCCCAAGTCAGAGGGTCGCTCATCGGGGGCCCTCCTTCGGCTCGAGGACAGTGTTGCCAAACCGGTCGACGCGACCGCGGAGCCAGGGCTCAATCAGCACTGTGGTGTCCGGCTGGTCGAGGATCGCGGGCCCCTCGACCACAGCGCCGACCGGCAGCGTCAGTCGGTCGTAGATGGGCGTGTCCTGCCACGTGCCGGCAAACGCCACCGGGCGGCTCGTCTTTGGCTCCGCGCGCGTGTTGCCCCCAGGCGCCAAAGCGCTCAGATCGAATTTGGGCCGGCGCCCGGTCACGGAGGTTCGCGCGTTCAGCACGCGGCGCAAGCCACCGGGCAGGAGACGGCCGAACGTGGCCGTGTATGTCGCGCCGAAGGCCGCGCCGATCTCGGCCACTGTGGGCGCCGCAACGGTGCCATCCACCTCCGTCAGGGCGATTGGCACAGCCACGGTGTGCGTCTGGCCGGCATAGGCCATGTCGAGCTCAAGCCGGATCTCCTCTTTCGCAAAGGGCGTCTCAGCATCCGCAAGACTGCGCCTCCCATCCGCCACATGGCGGTGCAGAACCACCGCGAGCTCCGCCGGGTCGAGATCGTCGAGCGCGCGGTTCAGCGTTTGCACGAAATCCTGACGCATGTCCGCGATCACACAGCCCATGGCGGAGGTCACACCGGGATAGCGCGGCACGATGGCCCGGGCGAGGCCGACCTCGGCCATCAGAGCCCCGGCATGGAGCGCGCCGCCCCCACCGAAGGGCATAAAGGCAAAGCGCTTCGGGTCGAACCCTCGCTCAATGCTGACAAGCCGGATCGCGCCCGCCATCCGAGCATTGGCGACGCGCAAAATGGCTTCGGCCGCCGCCACTCGGTCGAGCCCAAGGGGGGCGCCCACATGGGTCTCGATGGCCTCCCCCGCGGCGAGGGTGTCGAGGCGCGACAGTGCGCCCCCGATCGGGCGCTCGGGGTCGATCCGCCCGAGCACGACATTGGCGTCCGTCACTGTGGGGCGGGTGTTGCCGAGGCCATAGGCGACGGGCCCGGGGTTGGAGCCTGCGCTCTCCGGTCCGATGTTCAAGAGACCGCCTTTGTCCACCCACGCGATGGAGCCGCCCCCCGCGCCGATCGTCGTGATCTCGATCATCGGCGTGCGCACGACCATGCCGAAATCGATCGCCGTTTGCGGCGCGAGCATCGATCGCCCGTCCGAGATCAGCGCGACATCGAAGCTCGTCCCGCCGATATCGCCCGTGATGACGTTTGGACAGCCGGCCTCACCCGCAATGTAGCCCGCCGCGATCACGCCCGCCGCCGGTCCCGAAAGGGCCGTCCGCACCGGGCGCGCGGACGCCGTCTCGACCGACATGACACCGCCGTTTGACTGCACGATCAGAAAGGTGCCTCCAAAACCGCTCTCCGTGAGGGCGCGCTCAAGCCGACGGAGATAGCCTGAGACCTCGGGTTGAAGGTAGGCATTGAGCGCTGTGGTCGAGAACCGCTCGAACTCGCGGATCTCGGGCAGGATCTCGGAGGAGGCGGAGACGTTGCCCGTCGGCCAGATCTCCCGCACGACGGCGGCGGCCGCGGCTTCGTTGGCCGGGTTTGCGTAGGCGTTGGCGAAGAGGATGGCGATGGCCTCGCACCCGGCCGTCCGCAGGCCCTCGGCGGCGGCGCGAACGGCGGCAAGGTCGACCGGCCGGCGGATCTCCCCCGTGGCGAGGGTCCGCTCGGGCACTTCGACCCGGTCGCGGCGGTCGACCACCGGCTCGAAATCGCCGCGGAGACCCCAGGTCCGTGGCCGGTCGCGGCGGCGCATCTCGAGGACATCCCGGAGGCCTTCCGTCGTGATCACACCGGTCCGCGCCCCCTTCCGCTCGAGAAGCGCATTCGTGCCAGCCGTGGTCCCGTGCACAACCACAGCAACCTCCGCCAGATCCGCGACTTCCCGCCCGATCCCGGTGATCACACCGAGCGACTGATCGGGCCGCGTCGTCGCAACCTTGGCAACACGTGCAGTGCCGGCGGCTTCATCGAGGATGAAGACATCCGTGAACGTGCCGCCCACATCGACGCCGACAATCAGTCGGGTCACGCCACGAACCTCAGGGCAGGCGCGCGCCGCGGATGGCCGCGGCCGCCGCCCCCGCCAGAGGGCCCGCCGCGGCGGCTGGAGCGGTCGTGCCCGACGGGCGTGCGCGCATCTGCAGCCCATCGGACCGGCCCGACATCGAGGCGTCCTGCATCATTTGGCTCTCCGGAGTGTCTCCGCGCCGCCGCGAGCCGGAGAGACGCCCCGACATCGGAAGCCCATTCGCTGGCCGCGGCAGGACGTGATGCGGGCCGGTCGCGCCGAAAGCCCCTCGGGTCAAAAGGCCCGTCGTTCAGGGTCAGAGCATCGCGGCTCATGACGCACTCCCCCGCCAGTCCGGGCGATAGCGTCGATCCGCTTCTCCCTCCGTGAGGAGGCCGCGGGCGACGTCGCGTGCAATGGCAGCCGGCGCGCGGGCGGCCGGTGGGCCATAGCCGCCGCCGCCCGGGGTCTCGAGCCGAACGGCCTCGCCCTGCGACAGCCGGGTGCCGCGCATCTTTGAAGCCATTGGCGGCGCGTGCCATGCGCCGTCTGCACTGTAGGCAAAGGCGTTCTTCGCCGCCGCGTCGCCCCCAGCAATGCCCTGAGGCGCAAAGAGACCGCGCTCTCCAAACAGCGTCGCCTCCGCGCCGCCCTCGGCCAGGACTTCGACTTCGTAGATCGCGCCAAGACCGCCCCGGTGCATCCCGGGCCCCGCGCTGTCGGGCCGGAGCGCC
>JBCDHQ010000363.1:0-3937 GCA_038749815.1 Pseudomonadota bacterium
CGCCATCGGCTTCAAAGGCGGGGTCGGGGTTGCGGAGGCCGGCGCTGGCGGTCAGCTTGTCGCCGCGCTCCTTGCGGGCACCGTGCTGTCGGCGGCGATGCCGTTCCTCGCCTTTGTGATCCTCCGCCGGATCTCCACCCTGTCCCGGATCGACGCGGCGGCCGTCGCTGCGCATTACGGCTCGATTTCCGTTGTGACATTCGTGGCCGGGACAACGGCGCTGACTGCGGCAGGCATCGCCTATGAGGGGTTCATGGTCGCCGTCGCGGCTGCGATGGAGGCCCCGGCGATCCTCGCCGCCCTCTGGCTTGTCGGCAAGCGCGAGGGCGACGGCGCGGATCTCTGGCGGGACGTCTTTCTGAATGGCTCGATCGTGCTGCTCGTCGGGAGCTTCGGGATCGGTTGGGTGACCGGCCCGTCGGGTCTCGACCAGATCTCGCCCTTTATCGTCGCACCGTTCGCGGGGGTCCTCTGCATCTTCCTCCTCGACATGGGGCTTGTGGCGGGGCGCGGGTTCCGGGACGCGGGCGCCGCCCTCACCTGGCCGGTTCTTGGCTTCGGGATCGCAATGCCGCTGATCGGCGCAAGCTGCGGCCTCGCCGCTGCGACGGCGATCGGGCTCTCGACGGGGGGCGCTGCGCTGATGGCGATCCTCGCCGGCTCCGCCTCCTACATCGCGGTGCCGGCTGCCATGCGGGTGGCGCTGCCCGAGGCCAATCCGTCGATCTCACTCACGATGTCGCTCGGGGTGACCTTCCCGTTCAACCTGACCCTTGGCGTCCCGCTCTACATCGCGGCCGCCGCGACGATCGGAGGCTGAGATGGAGACCCATGCCGCGAAGCGCGTCGAGATCATCATAGAGGCGGTGATGGAGGGACGGCTCCGCGACGCCCTTCTCAGCGCCGGGGTCACTGGCCTCACGGTCCTGCCGGTCTTGGGCGGCGCAGGGAGCTCCGGCGTCTGGTCGCGCGAAGGACAGATCGGGCGGGCCGGCATGGTGGCCGTCGTCTGCATTGTCCGGCCAGAGCGTGTCGATCCGCTGGTCGAAGCGGCCTTCAGCGTGGTGGAGCGCCATATCGGCGTGATTTCCATCACGGATTGCGAAGTATTGCGCGCGGAACGCTTCTAAGCGCATTTTACAGATCGCCTTTCGTCCGGCACGCTCAAAGTCGTGGTGAGTGGGAGGCAGTCGTGGACAGCGACCAACCCAAGGTACGGGTGCGCGAGCGTGACTTTGGCCTGGTGCTCGCAATCTCCGGTGCGGCATTTCTCTTGCTTGTCGTCTTTGGGAGCGGTCTCTTTGCCTCTGGGTTTCTAGCCTTTCCGGAGGTCGGAGAGCCCGGAGATCAAAGGGACATCAACGCTTACTTCAACGACGCCCTGGTCTATCGGGAGCGTCGGATCGTGCTCGCGCTTGTCCTGCGCACGTTCCTCACCGGGTTTTCGTTCATTGTGGGCCTCGCGCTCTGCACCATGGGCGGCGTCTTCATCCTGCGCCAGGTCACGTCGCTCACCCGGATCTCCGGCGCGCCGGGCGACGGGGCGCCCGACACATTGCGCCGCGCAAGCCTTTCGTTCGAGGCCTACTCGCCCGGCGTCGTGTTCCTAGCAGGAGGCGTTTTGATCATGGCGATCACTCAGATCTACACCATCGAGATCCAAGCGATTGAGGTGACCCCCGGCGGCACCGACCTCTGGTGCTTCGACGAGGAGGTCGGCGCCTTCGTCACCTGTGCGGGCAGCACGCTTGGCGATGCGCCGGCAGGCGGCAAGGTCACAGTGCCCGCGCCGCCACCGGTCTCGCTGCCGGATGGGGGGAGCCAATGAGAGCCTGGCTGGCCGCGGCACTTGTCGTCACGGCGACGCCGGCCTGGGCGCAAAACGTCTGCACACCGGACGCAAGCGGGCGCTACACCAGCACGTGCGTCGAGGCCGCGGCTGCCCAGGCCTATTATGACGGCGTTCGCGCGATGTGCGAGCAGCTCGGCGGAACCTACTGGCGCTCCGGCGACCAGCATGAGTGCTACCTGCCTGCAGGGCAGAGGGCCCCGGGGATGCGCGGCTCCCTCGAAGACTTGGTGGTGCGCGTGCAGGCCCAACCGAACGCCGCCCGACCGAGCGGCACCCTCCTCTTTTCGTTCCGGACCCCCCGCGCACGCGGCGCGCGCTACGCGCTCCGCCCGTTCACCGAGAGCCGAGCGTGCAGCGCGCGGGATGCGACACACGGATTGGACTGCCTCAACGCAGCGCGGCAGGAGGCCTATGACACCGGATTGCGCCAAGCCTGCGCGGCTTCGGGGGGGTCCCCCACAGGTCGGGCTGGCGCGATGGTATGCCGCTTTGGCGGTGCAGCGCCCCCGCGGCGGGAGCGCGAGGACGATGACAGGGAGCGCGCCACCCCACCGGCGCGGGATGACGGCGCCGGGCGGGGCTAGACCTCAGCCCTTCTGGAGCACGCGCCGGCCGACAAGCTCCGCGATCTGGACGGCGTTGAGCGCCGCACCTTTGCGGAGGTTGTCGGACACGCACCAGAAATTGAGCCCATTCTCAACGGTCGGGTCCTGACGCAGGCGGCTGATGAATGTCGCATAATCGCCGGCCGCGTCGATCGGCGTGACATAGCCCGCGTCCTCGCGCTTATCGACGACGAGGATGCCCGGGGCGGCGCGCAGGATCTCGCGCGCCTCATCCTCATCGAGAAACTCCTCGAACTCGACATTTATGGATTCGGCATGACCGACAAAGACCGGCACGCGAACGCAGGTCGCCGTGACCTTGATCTTGGGGTCGACGATCTTCTTCGTCTCGACGATCATCTTCCACTCTTCGCGGGTGGTGCCGTCCTCCATGAACGTGTCGATGTGCGGGATCACATTGAACGCGATCTGTTTGGTGAACTTCTGCGGCTCAACCTCTTGGCCCGGCACATAGACACCCTTGGTTTGGTTCCAGAGCTCGTCCATGCCCTCCTTGCCGGCGCCGGAGGCGGACTGGTAGGTCGACACCACCACCCGTTTGATCCGGGCGCGGTCATGGAGCGGTTTCAACGCAACCACCATCTGAGCGGTCGAACAGTTGGGGTTGGCGATGATGTTGCGCGCCTTGTACCCCTCCACCGCGTCGGCATTCACCTCGGGCACGATCAACGGAATGTCGGGCTCGTAGCGGTAGAGCGAGGAGTTGTCGATCACGATCGCGCCAGCTTTCGCGGCCTTCGGCGCGAAGCTTTTCGCCGCGTCCGATCCCGCCGCAAAGAGCGCCATGTCGTAGCCCTTGAAGTCAAAGCCGTCGACATCGCCCGTCTTAAGCGTCTCATCCCCAAAGCTGACCTCCGTCCCGAGCGAGCGACGGCTCGCAAGCGCGGCGATTTCATCCACGGGGACCTGGCGTTCCGCCAGGATGTTCAGCATTTCGCGGCCCACGTTTCCTGTGGCGCCGACGACGGCGATGCGGTAGCCCACCAGGGTCTCTCCTGTGCTTGACGGGGGACCGCATATCCCAGATCGCTTGTAGTGAAAAGGGCGTCGCAGGTGACGTCCGCCGCCGGATGGGAGTGACCGACATGCTGCGCCTCTTTTTCCTGTTCCTCGCCGCCCCCGCTTTGGCAGGGGAGGCCCGCGTCATCGACGCCCGCGCCACCGAGACCGGGGCCGGGTGGCGCTTTGACGTCACGGTCGAGCATGGCGACACAGGCTGGGACCACTACGCCGACGGCTGGGCCGTCCTCGACGCGGATGGCAACGAGCTCGGCTACCGCACGCTGCACCACCCGCATGTGGACGAGATGCCCTTCACCCGCTCTCTCTCGGGCGTCGATGTCCCCGAGGGCACCGAAATGGTCTTCATTCGCGCCGATGACAGCGTCCACGGCGAGGGAACGACGCTCTTCCCGGTGAGCCTCGGCGGCTCGTGAGCGAGACCGATCTCGCACTGCGC
>JBCDHQ010000364.1:0-3881 GCA_038749815.1 Pseudomonadota bacterium
CGATCCGCGACACCCAGCCGATCGGTCGGCCAGATCCGGAGCAGGGTCTGCAGGATCGCGGCGCCCGACATGATCAACTCGGCCCGGTCGCGCCCGATTGAGGGGTCTTGAAGGCGTCCGTCCGGACCCTGCGCCATCATCCGGCTGATCACCGCGTCAATCTGCGCCTCAGTCATCGTGATCCCGTCGACCTTGCGGCGGTCATAGCGCTTTAGCCCCAAATGCGCCGCAGCCACCGTCGTGACCGTGCCCGAGGTCCCAATCATCTGAAACCCCCGCACACCGTCGAGCATGTCGAAATCGGCATAGGGGCGGAACTTGGCGAGTTGCTCCTCAAAATACCAGGACATGAGGGCAAAGCGCGCGCTCTCATCTTCGACATCGGCGAACCGTTCATGGAGCGTCGCGACCCCGAGCGGAACGGAGATAAAGTCGACAAGCCGCGCCTCACCCACGCCGCCGCCATTCCGGCGCGACATCTTGAGGCGCATCACAGCCTCGGCCCGCCGCTCCCGCGGGACTTTGGTGACGTCAATCCAGACAAGCTCAGTCGAGCCGCCGCCGATGTCGAAGACGAGCACGTGATCGGCGTTGTGAGAGACCAAGGGCGCGCAGGAGATCACCGCGAGGCGCGCCTCCTCGCGCGGGGGGATCAGCTCAAGCTTGAGGCCCGTGCGCCGCTCCACCTGCTCCAGGAACTGTTGGCCGTTCCGCGCCCGACGACAGGCCTCCGTCGCGACCAGCCGCGCATGGCGAACATCGAGTTTCTTCAGTTTGGTCGCACACACCTGGAGCGCACGAATCGTACGCTCCGCCGACGGGCGAGAGAGGCTGCCCGTTCGCTCAAGGTCGATCCCGAGACGAACGGATTTCGCGAAGGCATCCACAATCCGAAATTGTGCGCCATCCGGCCGCGCGATCAACATGCGGCAGGAGTTCGTTCCAAGATCTAGCGCGGCGTAGAGCGCGCTGGAGGGCTGCGCAGGCTGTCCCCCCCCTCGCTTGCGAGGGCGTATAATACTGTCCTGCGCAGAGAAAGGTGGTGTCTGCGCCATGTGAACCAAGCCGTGGTTCGGGCGCGGAGCGCCCGAGATTGGTTCAACGCTACATCAGCCTGTCACAAATGCGCAAGCGCAGCGAGCCGTTTGCCCATTCACGCCGCGCCGCGGCCGGTTGCATCCGACAATTGCGCAGGCTGAAATCCGATCGCCCGGCAGATGTCATATGTCAGATCGGGCTTGTTGAGCGTGTAGAAGTGCAGATGCTCCACCCCTTCCGACATCAAGCGGTCGCATTGCTCCGTTGCGATGGCGGTGGAGAGGAGGGCGGCCTCCTCCTCAGTCCGGGCATTGGAGTAGGCGTCGTGCATCCACTGGGGAATGGTTGCGCCACAACCCGCGGCAAAGCGGCAGAGCTTGCCAAAATCCTCGACCGGCATGATGCCCGGATGGAGGTCGACGGACAGCCCCTCGGCCGCGATCCGGTCGCGCAGCCTGAGGAACAGATCCACATCGAAGAAGAACTGCGTGATTGCCGTGCGCGCGCCGGCCGCAACCTTGGCCTTGAGCGCGGCAATGTCGTCGCCAGGCGCGCGCGCCTCGGGGTGCGGCTCGGGATAGGCGCTGACAGCGACGTCAAAGCCGTCGGCCACCAGGGCCTCCACAAGCTCCGCCGAGGACGCAAAGCCCCCGGGGTGCGCTGTGAACCCCGTGGCGCCTTTGGGGGGGTCGCCCCGAAGCGCCACGATTTTGCGCACCCCGGCAGCTGCATAGTCGCGCGCGACGGCCATCGTCTCCTCTCGCGTGGCGCCAACGCAGGTCAGATGGCCCGCCACTTGCAGGCGCGCACGCTCCCGGATGGTCCGGATCGCGCGCTTCGTGCGGTCGCGGGTCGTGCCGCCGGCGCCGTACGTCACCGACACGAAGTCGGGCGCGAGGGGCGCCAACCGCTCAACGGAGCGCCAGAGCTGCGCGGAGGCTTCGGGGGATTTGGGAGGGAAAAACTCGAAGGATAAGGTACGCCGGGGCGCACCGAGGCTGGCGAGTTGGGGCATGTCGGTTCCTACCGTCAAAGCAATGTGAGGAACATGTACCCGAATCTTGCCTCTGCGGAAAGTCGGATTTGCTTAAACTCTCATCCGACCCTTGCGGCCGCTCGCCAAGGACGCTGTTATGGCGACCTGGCTCACCCTTGCGAGAACCCCCATGCCATCCGTCACAATCCTCTACTGGCGCGATATTCCTGCCCAAGTCCTCGTCGGGCGCGGTCGGAGTGCCGCGCGCGGCCTCCTGGCGGAGCGGTTCGAGCAGGCGATCGACCGCTGCGCCATGAAGGTTGGCGCCAAAGACAGCGACGCCTATTTGGCCGAGTGGCGGCGCGTGCCGAGCGGCGAGGTCGAAGGTGAGGCGCAAGATGTCGCAAAAGCAGAAGTCGCGCGCCTGGAAGACCTGTACTCACGGGAGAAGATCAAAGCGCTGATCGACAATGACGGCTGGTCCGCAAACGACTAGGCCAGATTGGGGGAGCATCCATGACGCGCATTCTGCCCTTCACGCGCACACGCAGCAGCGATGCCGGCGTCGCGGCACTTTTGTATGGCGCGTCCATCGAGGTGATGCCGCGCACGGCGGCCAAGATCCGCGATGTCCGCGCACTCCTGCCCGAGGGCACGCGCATCTATGTCGCCCATATCGACGGGACGCCGATCGACGACATGGTTGCGACGGTTGAGCGGATGTCGCGCGAGGGGTTCCCGGTGATGCCCCATGTGCCGGCTCGGTCCGTGTCAAGTCACGAGGCGCTCGACACGTGGCTCCGCCGCTACCGCGATGCAGGCGCGACCGGGGCCCTCGTTCTTGCGGGGGGCGCGCCCGAGATCCGCGGGCCGTTTTCCTCGTCGATGGAGCTTCTTGAGACCGGGCTCTTTGACAAACTGGGCTACACCCGGCTGCACATCGCTGGCCACCCCGAAGGAAACCGCGACATCGATCCGGATGGTGGCGAGACCGCTGCGATGGCCGCCGCTCGCTGGAAAGCCGGGTTCGCTGAGCGGACCGGCGCGCAGATGGCACTCGTCACGCAATTTGCCTTCGAGGCGCGGCCGGTTCTCGACTGGGCGGACCGGCTGGCGGAAGCGGGCGTTGATTTGCCGATCCATCTCGGTGTCGCGGGACCCGCGAAGCTCCAGACCCTGATCAAATATGCAATGGCCTGCGGTGTGGGGCCGTCGATCCGCGTCCTACAGCGTCGCGCTGCCGATCTCTCAAAGCTCCTGATGCCGTTCACGCCGGAGGCTCTCCTCGCCGAAATCGCAGCGGCACGCGGACCCGCGAGCCGGATCGAGGCGATCCATTTCTTTCCGCTCGGCGGCATCACAGCGTCAGCGGAGTTTCTGACCTCTGCCAGAGACATGGGCGGGCAGCACGCCTCCCACGCATGACCTCAGCGCTCCTCTTTGATCTCGACGGCACACTCGTTGACACCGACAGCCTCCATTTCGCGGCGTTCCACGATATCCTGGCCGGCACCGGACGCGATCTGAGCCTCGAGGAGTACAAGACCGAGATCATGGGCCAGCCGAATGCGCTGATCATGCCGCGCCTCTTCCCCGGACGAGACGCGGAGCATCAGGCGCTCGCCGACGCCAAAGAGGCAGCCTTCCGCGCGCAGCTTTCTGCAGGTCTCGAACCGACACTCGGCACCAGGCGCCTCCTGGACTGGGCGGAGGCTGAGGGCGTGAGGATCGCCGTCGTGACCAACGCGCCGCGCTCGAACGCGGAGGCGATGCTCGGTGCGCTCGACCTGTCGCACCGCTTCGAGACCGTCATCATCGGCGAGGAATGCGCCAGGCCGAAACCCGACCCCCTGCCCTATCAGGAGGC
>JBCDHQ010000365.1:0-3846 GCA_038749815.1 Pseudomonadota bacterium
AGGGCGTCTTCGTCGATGTTGGAGGCGCGGGAGATGTTGATCAGCATGGCGTCGGGGCCGAGCGCCTCGATCACCTCGCGCCCGACGATGTGGCGCGTTGCGGCGGAGGCGGCGAGGGTGACGAAGAAGAACTCGGCATGGGCGGCGAGGTCGGTCGGGTCCTGGATGTAGGTCCAATCGGTGTCTTTGGGCGCGAGGTCGCTGTAGGCGATGTCCATGCCGAAGCCCCGGAGGCGCCGGCCGACCTCGACACCGATCCGGCCGAGGCCGAGGATGCCGGCGCGGCGGCCGAAGACGCGGCGCTTGAGCGGGTAGAGGCCCTGCGCGGCCCAGGAGCCGTCGCGGACCCAGGCCTCGGCCTCCACCATCCCGCGGGAGAGGCAGAGCATCATGGCGACGCCGAGATCGGCGACATCGCCGGTCAGGACGTCCGGCGTGTTGGTGACGCGGATGCCGCGCGTCCGGCAGGCCTCGAGATCGACGGCGTCATAGCCGACACCGTAGACGGAGATGAGCTGGAGCTTGGGGCAGGCCTCGATCATGGCAGCGTCCGCGCCAAGCTCGCCGCGGGTGGCGATGGCTTGGACCTCTGGCCCGTGGGCGGCGAGGAAGGGCGCGGGCTCCGGGGCTTCGAAGAGGCGGCGGACGTCGAAGGCTGTGTCGAGCGGCTGCTGATCCCACTCCGGATAGGGGCCCACTTGGAGGATGACGGGGCGGGACATGCGATGCTCCTGGCTTTGCTTGAGGGCGATGTTACCGGTATCATTCGCTCAGAGCAAGGGGGGCCGTGTGGATGGCATTCGGTCGTTGACAGCAAGTGATACCGGTAACATAGTGAGCGTAAGCTGCTTTGGAGACACCATGTCCGATCTTTTCTCGCTCACCGGGCGCCGTGCGCTCATCACTGGGTCGTCGCAGGGGATCGGGATGGCGCTTGCGCGCGGACTGGCGGCGGCCGGCGCCGAGATTGTATTGAACGGGCGGGACGAGGCGAAGCTCACCGCGGCCGCCGAGACGCTGGCGGCGGGCGGTGCCGTTGTCGCGACGCAGGCTTTTGACGCGACGGATCACGATGGGGTCCGGGCGGCCGTGGACGCGATCGAGGCCGAGACGGGCGCGATCGACATCCTGATCAACAATGCGGGCATGCAGCACCGCACGCCGCTCGAGGACTTTCCGGCGGACAGGTTCGAGGCGCTCCTCCAGACCAACATCGCCTCGGTCTTCCATGTGGGTCAGGCCTGTGCGCGGCACATGATCGGGCGGGGCCGCGGCAAGATCATCAACATCGCCTCGGTGCAGACGGCGCTCGCCCGGCCGGGGATTGCGCCCTACACGGCGACGAAAGGCGCTGTCGGGAACCTGACCAAGGGGATGGCCACGGACTGGGCGCGCCACGGGCTGCAGGTGAACGCGATTGCGCCGGGATATTTCGACACGCCGCTCAATGCCGCGCTGGTGGCGGATCCGGAGTTCTCGGCCTGGCTTGAGAAGCGGACCCCGGCGGGACGCTGGGGGCAGGTCGAGGAGCTGATCGGGGCGGCGGTGTTTCTGGCGTCGGACGCGTCGAGTTTCGTGAACGGGCACACGCTGTTTGTGGATGGCGGGATCACGGCGTCGCTCTGATGGCGCGGTACGTTTTGATGGGCGTCTCCGGGTGCGGGAAGACCACGGTGGGCGAGGCGCTCGCGGCGCGGACCGGACTTGCGTTTGTCGATGGGGACACGCTGCACCCGGCGGCGAACATTGCAAAGATGGCGCGGGGCGAGCCGCTCGACGATGCGGACCGGGCGCCCTGGCTCGGCGATGTGGGAGCAGCGCTTGCGGCGTCGGCGGGGCCGATGGCGATCGGGTGCTCGGCGCTTAAGCGGCGCTACCGCGATCTGATCCGGGCGCGGGCGGGGGGTGCGGTGCACTTTCTGCATCTCGATGCGCCGCGCGCGGTGCTGGCGGTGCGGGTGGCGTCGCGGGAGGGGCATTTCATGCCGCCCTCGCTCCTCGACAGTCAGTTTGCGGCGTTGGAGCCCTTGGGGCCCGACGAGGGCGGCGCGCGGATCGACATCGATCAGCCGTTCGAGGGCGTGGTCGACGCGGCGGTGGCCTATGTGAGGGAGAGAGCGGAATGAGCGAACGTGTGGCCCTGATCGGCGCGGGCGCGATGGGCGGGGCCATCGGGACGCGCCTTTTGGAGACGGGGAACCGTCTGGCTGTGTTCGACCTCGACGCTGAGAAAGTGGCGGCCCTGGTGGCGCAGGGCGCGACAGCGGCGGAGAGCGCTGCGGCCGCGGCCGGGGCGGCGGAGTTCGTGATCACGAGCCTCAATGCCGGGGCAATTGTCGAGCGGGCGGTGTTCGGACCGGAGGGTGTCGCCGAGGGGGCGGCCGAGGGCACGCTGATCATCGACATGTCCTCGATCGATCCGGATGCGACCAAGGGCTTTGCGGCGGCGGCCGCCGCGCGGGGGCTCGGCTGGGTGGACAGTCCGCTCTCCGGTGGGGCGCCGAAGGCGTTAACGGGGGAGCTGACGCTGATGGCGGGCGGCACGGCCGCGGATGTGGCGCGGGCGCACCGGGTGCTTGGCCATGTGGCGGCGAATTACACGCATATGGGACCGGCGGGGGCCGGTCAGACGACGAAGCTGATCAACCAAGTGCTCTGCGGGCTCGGGTTTCTGGCGGTGGCGGAGGCGACGCAACTGGCGCTCGACGCTGGCGTGGATGACGCGAAAATCCCCGAGGCGCTCCGCGGTGGGCGGGCGGACAGCGCGCTTCTGCAGGAGTATCTGCCGCGCTTTGCCACCCGGGATTACCGGCGGACCGGGCGGATCGACAACATGGTCAAGGATCTGAACGCGGTGAACGATCTCGCGCGGCGGACCGGGACGTCGATGCCGATGACCGCGCTTTGCGCCGAGATCCACCGGATGCTGACCGCCGCGGGTTTCGGCGGCGAGGATCAGGCGGCGGTGATGGAGTTCTTCGAGGGCGCCAAGGCGGAGATCGCTTGAGGCGCCCCTCGGGTGGAGAAGCAGAGGGAGGCGGGTTGATGATCACGCGGTTTGCGCTTTTTGAAGGGCATGTGGCGGCGGACAAGGTCGACGGGTTTCGCGCGGCCGTGTTGGAGCGGTTGGTGCCCCTTTGGCGGGCGTTCCCGGGGGCCACGGATGTGCGCGTGATGTTCAGCGAGGAGCGGGACGAGGGCGCGCCGGAGTTTCCGCTGATCCTCGCGATCAGCTACGCAGATCGGGCGGCGATGGACGCGGCGCTGGAGAGCCCCGCGCGCCACCGCTCCCGCGAGGTGACGGGCGAGATTGTTGAGGCATTTTTTGAGGGACGGATCCACCACCATGTCACGGAGCGGCACGCCTACGAGACGTAAGACCTGATGGCGGGTCGGGTGACCATGCGTGACGTGGCGCGGGCGGCGGGCGTCTCGCCGATGACGGTGTCGCGCGCGCTGAAGCCCGGGGGGCTTGTGAACGCGCGGACAGCGCGGACGGTGCGCGAGGCAGCCTCGCGGCTCGGCTACGTCTACGACGCGACGGCGCAGGCGTTTCGGGCGCAGCGGAGCGGGTTTCTGGCGGTCACGCTGCCCTCCACCAACAATGCAAACTTTGCCGCGACGCATCGCGGGCTGACGCGTGCGCTTGAGGGGACCGATTTGCAGATCCTTCTTGGGATCACGGATTATCAGGTCGAGGAGGAGGAGCGCCTGGTCCGACAGCTCCTGGCCCGGCGGCCGGAGGCGATTGTGCTGACGGGCGGGACCCACACGGAGGCGACGCGGGGTCTCTTGAGCTCCGTCGACATTCCGGTGATCGAGATCTGGGACGTGCCGGAGGCAGCG
>JBCDHQ010000366.1:0-3842 GCA_038749815.1 Pseudomonadota bacterium
CGAGACTGAGACGGCGCAGGCCATTGTCGCGGCGCTCGTGGTGGAGGGCGCGCGCGTTGAGGGTCTCCAGGCCGGGCAACAAGGCTGGGCCGTGCTGAACCAGACGCCGTTTTATGCGGAGGCGGGCGGACAGGTGGGGGACCACGGGGCCATCAGCGCCGTCGACACGGGCGCACATGCTGCTGTCACCGACACGCGTAGGTTTGCCGGCGGGCGTCTGTCCGCGCATCTCGTGGCCGCGGCGGCACCGCTTGCCGTCGGCGATGCGGTGATTGCGGAAGTCGATCGTGCCCGCCGAAGCGCCATTCGCGCGAACCATTCGGCGACGCACCTCCTCCACGAGGCCCTCCGCCGGGCGCTCGGACCCCATGTGGCGCAGCGGGGCTCGCTGAATGCGCCGGACAGGCTCCGCTTCGACTTTGCGCACACCAAAGCCGTGGAGCCGGCGGAGCTCACAGCGGTCGAGCATGCGGTCAACGCCATGGTCCGGCAGGACAGCCCGGTCGAGACGCGCGTGATGACCCCAGCCGAGGCTGAGGCCGAGGGCGCCCGCGCGCTATTCGGTGAGAAGTATGGCGACGAGGTCCGCGTCGTCTCGATGGGGCGCGCAGAAGACGGTGTCGGGCCACGGGGGGATGTCTACTCGCTCGAGCTCTGCGGGGGCACGCATGTGGCGCGCACGGGCGAGATCGGGACATTTGCCTTGGTCTCCGAGACCGCCTCCTCCGCCGGGGTGCGCCGGATTGAGGCTGTGACCGGGGCGGAGGCGATGCGACTTCTCCGTGGCCGGGACATGACGCTTTCGGCGGTCGAGGGGCTCCTGAAGACCCAGGGTACGGCTGTGCCCGACCGTGTCCGCGCCCTCCTCGAGGAGCGTCGCGCGCTCCAATCCGAGGTTGCGGACCTCAAGAAGAAGGTCGCACTCGGCGGAGAGGCGGAGGCCGCGGCCCGCGACGTGGCGGGCGTCCCGTTTCTGGCCCAGACTTTGTCGGGTGTCTCCGGCAAGGACCTCCGCGGGCTGATCGATGCGCACAAGAGCCGGCTCGGTTCTGGCGCGATCCTGCTGATTGCGGACACAGGGGGCAAGGCGGCGGTGGCCGCCGGCGTGACCCAGGATTTGACCAGCCGGATTTCGGCGGTGGATCTCGTCCGTGTCGCGGCTGAGACGCTCGGTGGAAAGGGCGGCGGTGGCCGGCCGGATATGGCGCAGGCAGGCGGTGCGGATCCATCGCGCGCGGCGGATGCTATTGCGGCCGCGGAACGGCTCCTCGCGGGCTGATCAGGCAAACACAGTCTCGTCGCGGCGTCCGTTGAGGAGCGGTGTGACCTGTCCGACGACAGCGGCCGTGGTGAGACAGACCGCGACGCCCGCCAGCGTCACGATGACATCGCCGATCAGGACAGAGTAGACGCCAACGTAGAGGAGCAGAAACGAGCGCGCGGCCTCAAGAAGAATGGCGGAGCTGATGGCGAGCACCGACGTGGTCCACCACCGCGCAAAAAGCGCGGGCACCGGGGCGCTCAGCGCCGCAGTCCAGATGTCGCGGAGCGCGATGTAGGGTTTCCAGAGAAACCAGATCGGCACAAAGTACCAGCCAACCGCCCAGCCCGGCGTGACATCGGTCGCGCCCGGCATCGCCTCCGCCGCAAGGCGAAAGGCGCGAAACGTCCAAATCAGAAACCAGACAGACGCCGCGAGCGCGAGCACGCCGTAGGCAATCGCGACAACGCCCGCGCCCAAGAGAACAGGCATCGGCAGATAGCCGATGCCTGGCAAATATCCCGTCTCGCCCGCCATAATCGCCAGCAAAGCCGGCATCCCAGCGATCGCCGTGGCCAAATAGAGCCGCTGCGTCCACCGAGCTGGGCCGTCGAGACGGTCAGCCATCACCCAGAAAGCGCCTTGCCAAGCGTCTCGTCAATCTTCTCGAGGAAGCCCTCTGTGGTGAGCCACGTCTGATCCGGGCCCACAAGAAGCGCGAGGTCCTTGGTCATAAACCCGCTCTCGACCGTCTCGACGATCACCGTCTCGAGCGTCTCAGCGAACTCCTTGAGCTTGGCGTTGCCGTCGAGCGCCGCGCGGTGTTTCAGGCCGCCCGTCCAGGCGTAGATCGAGGCGATGGAGTTCGTCGATGTCGCCTTGCCCTGTTGGTGCTGGCGATAGTGGCGGGTGACGGTGCCGTGTGCGGCCTCGGCCTCGACAATCTTGCCGTCCGGCGTCATCAGCTGGCTGGTCATCAGCCCGAGCGAGCCGAACCCCTGCGCCACGGTGTCGGACTGCACGTCGCCATCGTAGTTCTTGCACGCCCAGACATAGCCGCCCGACCACTTGAGTGCAGCGGCGACCATATCGTCGATCAGCCGGTGTTCGTACCAGATCTTCTTGGCCTCGAACTGCTCCTGGAACTCCTCCTCGTAGACTTTCTGGAAGATGTCTTTGAAGCGCCCGTCATAGGCCTTGAGGATGGTGTTCTTGGTCGAAAGATAGACGGGCCAGCCAAGGCTGAGGCCGTAGTTCATCGACGCGCGGGCGAAGTCGTAGATCGACTGGTCGAGGTTGTACATGGCCATGGTGATGCCGGAGCCCGGGGCTTGGAACACCTCACGCTCATCGACCGTGCCGTCCTCTCCCTCGAATTTTATGGTGAGTTTGCCGGGTCCGTTGAACAGGAAGTCCGTGGCGCGGTACTGGTCGCCATAGGCGTGACGCCCAACCACGATCGGTTGGGTCCAGCCGGGGACGAGGCGCGGCACGTTCTTGCAGATGATCGGTTGGCGGAAGATGACGCCGCCAAGGATGTTGCGGATCGTCCCATTGGGGGAGCGGTACATCCGCTTCAGCCCGAACTCCTCAACCCGCGCCTCGTCGGGGGTGATCGTCGCGCATTTGACGCCGACGCCCACCTCTTTGATCTTCTCTGCGGCGTCGACGGTGATCTGATCGTCCGTGCGATCCCGCTCCTCGATGCCGAGGTCGTAGTAGAGCAGGTCGATGTCGAGATAGGGCAGGATCAGCTTCTGCTTGATAAAGTCCCAGATGATCCGGGTCATCTCGTCCCCGTCGAGTTCAACGACGGGGTTATCTACCTTGATTTTGGTCATGCGAGGTCCCTCGGCTTCAGTTCCCCCGCCCTATAGCCCATGCACGGGACATGCGGAAAGAGGGTATTCATCGGTATACCATTCTGCAGTTGACGTCGCACCCGGGTGGCCCAGGCGCAAAAATGCGTGTAGGGAGCGGGCGTCCTGCTCTCCTCTTGGCACGCCTTTCCCCATGACAGCACCAAACGCACCTTGGGACACATCGCCGCACATGGGCCCGGCCTTTGTCCTCGTGCGTCCCCAGATGGGCGAGAATATCGGCGCAGCGGCGCGGGCGATGCTCAACTTCGGCCTCACCGAGATGCGGCTCGTCGCGCCGCGGGATGGGTGGCCCAATGCGCGGGCCGTGGCCACTGCCTCTGGCGCCTCTCGCGTGATCGACGGGGCGCGCGTTCTGGACACGGTCGATGCAGCACTTGGCGATTTGACGACGGTCTTTGCGACCACGGCGCGGAGCCGGGAGCTGACGAAGCGGGTGCTGGATCCTGCGACCGCGATGGCCGAGGCGGCGGAGCGGATCTCTGCGGGGGAGCGGGTCGGCTTTTTGTTCGGGCCTGAGCGTGCTGGTCTTGAGAATGCGGACCTTGTTGCCGCGTCGGCCTTGGTGTCGGTGCCGGTGAACCCCGGCTTCGCATCGATCAATCTCGCGCACTGCGTGTTGCTCCTCGCCTATGAGTGGGGGCAGAGGGCGGGGGCGGGGTCTGCCGGCGCCGGCGGGGCGCGCGCAGCCGGCCACCCCC
>JBCDHQ010000367.1:0-3805 GCA_038749815.1 Pseudomonadota bacterium
AGGCCTGGTGCGAATAGGCTCCAAGCTCCCCCTGAAATGATATCCTCGCCCCCACAGATCCCTCCAATGCAAGCTTTTGGTCGCGGGTTCTACACCTTGCACGCGGCGGTTGGAAGCGAGTAGAACAATTCCAAACAGGCGGCCACGGTCGCCCCTCCGAGCGGGAGCGTTCCTTCATGGATACGATGGAAATAACCAAGATTTTCGGTGGTCTCTGCGGATCGCTTCTCATCTTTCTGCTGATCTCGACAGCATCTGACGCCATCTACAGTGGCGGCCACGGGCACCACGAAGCGGCATATGTGATCGAGGTGCCGGAGGCCGAAGTGGCCGAGGTCGAAGAGGACGATGAACCGGAGGTCGACTTCAGTGCGCTTCTGGCAAGTGCCGACATCTCCGCCGGCGAACGCACGTTCCGCGCCTGCGCCGCATGCCACAAGCTCGAGGACGGAGCGAACGGCGTGGGCCCGCATCTCTACGGCATCGTCGGGCGCGACATCTCGGTCGTAGACGGGTTTGCGTATTCCGGCGCACTGGTCGCTCAAGCGGAGGTTTGGACACCGGAGAACCTGAGCGCCTTTCTCGAGGCGCCGTCAGATTGGGCACCTGGAACGAAGATGGCCTATCGTGGTCTGCGCGAGGCTGAAGACCGGGCGAATTTGATCTCCTATCTCGACAGCCTCGACGATTGATCGCACACGCGCTTTACGCGCGCGCAATCTGGCTTAGTCTCCCAGAAAGACCCAATGCGGGAGGCGATCATGGACCGATTGAAGACCATCCTGGCGGCAACCATCCTGGCCACGACAGCCGGCACCGGCGGGCTCGCCGACGGTCATGGCGCAATCGTGGCGCACGGCATATCCTCGTTCGGGGAGCTCAAATACGACGCGGACTTCCCGCATCTCGATTACGTGAACCCCGATGCGCCGAAGGGTGGCGTTTTCTCGACCTGGGGCTTTGGCACGTTCGACAACCTCAACCCGTTCATCCTCAAGGGCAACGCCCCCCGAGAAGCGGCGTATCCGTTTGAGAGCCTGATGGTCGGAACGGCCGACGAGCCGGATTCGATGTACGGTCTCATCGCCGAGAGCATCGAGTATCCTGAGGACCGCCAGTGGGCGATCTTCACCCTCCGTGAAGAGGCTGCCTTCGCGGATGGGTCGCCGATCACCGCCGATGACGTGGTCTTCTCCTATGAGATCCTTCTTGCCGAGGGGTTGCCGAGCTATCAGGTCACCTTCCAGGATTTCGAAGCGGTCGAAGCGCTCGACCCGCGCCGCGTCCGCTTCACCTTCCGCGAGGGCGCCGCGACGCGCGAACTTCCGATGACGGCCGCCGGCATTCCGATTCTCTCCCGCGCCTATTGGGAGGGCCGCGACTTCGCGGAGACGACGCTCGAGCCGCCGCTCGGCAGTGGTCCCTACCGCGTCAAGGACGTCGACATTGGGCGCTCCATCTCGCTAGAGCGCAATCCGGACTATTGGGGCCGCGACCTCCCCCTGAAGATCGGCCGGCACAACTACGATGAGATCCGCGTCGAGTACTTTGCCGACTACACGGTCGCCTTCGAGGGCTTCAAAGGCGGCGCCTATTCCTTCCGTGAGGAGTTTCTGTCGAAGCTCTGGGCGACCGGGTACGACTTCCCGGCCATCGACCGCGGTTGGATCGTCAAGGACGTCATTCCGGACGGCCGCATCGCCGGCGCTCAAGGATGGTTCTTCAATCTGCGACGCGACAAGTTCGCCGACCCCCGCGTCCGCGAAGCCCTCGGCTTGATGTTCAACTTTGAGTGGTCAAACGAGACGCTCTTCTACGGGATCTACAGCCGCACGGACAGCTTCTGGGAGAACTCCGATCTCCAGGCAGAAGGGCTGCCGACCGGCGCCGAGTTGGCGCTGCTCGAGCCACTCCGCGCCGACTTGCCCGAAAGCGTGTTCACCGAAGAAGCGTTCAGCCCACGCCCCTCAAGCACCCGCCAGGTGGACCGCGGCGCGCGGCGCGAGGCGGGCCGTCTGCTCGACGAGGCGGGATGGACGATCGGAGATGACGGCCTCAGGCGAAACGCGGACGGCGAGGTGCTGCGGGTCGAGATCATGAACGACAGCCCGAGTTTCCGGCGCATCATCGATCCCTTCGTCGAGAACCTCCGCGACATCGGCGTCGATTCGGTGCACGATTTCGTCGACAACGCCCAAGCGGCGGAGCGTGAGAAGACGTTCGACTTCGACATCGTCACCCGACGCTACGTGATGGCCCTGACCCCGGGCGACGAGCTGCGACGTTTCTTCGGGTCTGAGAGCGCCAACCGAGAGGCCTCTGCCAACATCATGGGCCTCGCAAATCCAGCGATAGACAGCCTGATCCGCACGATCGAAGAGGCCGAGACACGCGAAGATCTGTCAGTGGCGGTCAAAGCGCTCGACCGCGTGCTCCGCGCAACGCATGTCTGGGTGCCCCAATGGTACAAGGCCGAGCACAACGTCCACTACCTCGACATCTACCGCTACCCCGAGAGCATGGCGCCCTACGCGATGGGTGAGCTCGATGTCTGGTGGGTCGACGCCGACCGGGTCGCTGAGCTCGAAGCGGCAGGGGCATTCTGACCGCCGCATGGGGGCCTACATCACCAAACGCCTGGCGCTGATCGTCCCCACGATCTTTGGCATCCTGCTCATCAATTTCGTCCTGATCCAATTCGTGCCAGGCGGCCCGGTTGAGCAGATCCTTGCCCAGATCGACGATGAGAACGCATCGTCCACAGACCGGATCTCAGGCGGCGGCGATGCCGGCTCTGGTGGCGGCTACACAGGTGGGCAGGGCCTGCCCGAGGACTTTATCGCCGATCTCGAGGCGCAGTTCGGCTTTGACAAACCCGCCTGGCAGCGCTTTGCGATCATGGTTTGGGACTATGCGCGCCTGGACTTCGGCGAAAGCTACTTCCGCTCTGTGTCCGTCCTCGACCTCATTCTCGAGAAAATGCCGGTGTCGATCACCCTCGGGCTCTGGTCGACGCTTGCGGCCTACCTGATCTCAATCCCCCTTGGGATCCGGAAAGCGGTCGAAGACGGCGCCCCCTTCGACACCTGGACGTCAGGCATCATCATCGTCGCCTACGCGATCCCGTCCTTCCTCTTTGCGATTCTCTTGATTGTCCTCTTCGCGGGCGGCTCGTACTTTCAGCTCTTCCCGCTCCGCGGCCTCTCGTCGCCGGACGCAGACACGTACAGTTTTGCAGGCCAAGTGCTCGACTATTTCTGGCACATCGCCCTGCCCGTGCTCGCCACGACGATCGGCAGTTTCGCGACGCTGACGCTCCTCACCAAGAACTCCTTTCTCGACGAGATCCGGAAGCAATATGTGATGACGGCCCGCGCCAAGGGCGTCAGCGAGGCCGGTGTCCTTTATGCGCATGTGTTCCGGAATGCGATGCTGATCGTGGTGGCCGGCGCACCTGGGGCGCTGATCTCGGTCCTCTTTACGTCGTCGCTGATCATCGAAGTGATCTTCTCGCTCGACGGGCTCGGTCGGCTGACGTTCGACGCCGTGGTCAGTCGGGACTACCCGGTGTTTTTCGGCACGCTCTTTGTCTTCAGTTTGATCGGCCTCTTCATGAACCTCGTGACCGACCTGATGTATGTCCTGATCGACCCCCGTATCGATTTCGAAACGCGCGAGACTTGATGGCCGACGCGCTCGCCCAACGTCGCATCGCGAACTTCCGCGCCAACCGCCGCGCGGTCTGGTCGCTGTGGATCTTTCTCGTCCTCTTTGTCCTCTCGCTGCTGGCGGAGTTCATCGCGAA
>JBCDHQ010000368.1:0-3801 GCA_038749815.1 Pseudomonadota bacterium
GCTCGCCGCGGTGATGATGCCAAGCGTCCCCTCGGAGCCAATCAGCAAGTGGCGCAGGTCGTAGCCCGTGTTGTCCTTCCGGAGCCGCGAGAGGCCGTGGAGGATCTGCCCGTCGGGCAGCACCGCCTCGAGCCCGAGGCAGAGATCGCGCGCATTGCCGTAGCGCAGGACCTGGACCCCGCCGGCATTGGTCGACAGGTTGCCGCCGATCCGCGCTGAGCCTTCCGCCGCAATCGAGAGCGGGAAGAGACGGTCGACCTCCGCCGCTGCAGCACGCGCATCGGCGAGGATCACGCCGGCCTCAGCCACCATCACATTGTCGGTCGCATCGATCTCGCGCACCCGGTCGAGGCGTTCCACCGACAGGAGTATCGCCTCAGCCCCTGAAACTTGCCCCCCGACAAGGCCCGTCCCGCCAGCATAGGGCACGATGCCGATGCCGTTTTGTCCGGCCGCGCGCACGACCTGCGCCACCTCCTCCGTGGTGCGCGGACGGGCCAGGAGGCGCGCTGCGCTCCGATAGCGCCCGCGCGGCTCGGTCAGGTGGCGCGGCTCGGGCTCCGAGAGAATGGCGCTTGGCAGGCCGTCGGCAAACGCGGTCTCGGCGCTCATTCGGGGGGACTGTAGGGCGCGGGTCGCAGGACCCGGATCGTTGGCGTTCGCGGCAACGTGCGGAGCGAAACCGTGGTCGCGGACCCGTCCATCACCTCAATCTCGAACTCATCCGACAGCGAGGCCAGAAACCGCTCGAGCGTTGCGATCCCGAACCAGTGCATCGGCAAAACAAGCTGCGCCTTCAGCCGCCGCATCACCCGCACCATCGCGTCCGTCGGCAGCGTCATGCCCCCATCAACGGGAACCATCACGACGTCGAGCCGGCCGATGAGGGCGTAGTGCTCCTCCGTCAGTTCGTGGTGGAGATGCCCGAGATGCCCGATGCAGAGGCCCGCGGTCTCGAAGATGAAGATCGAGTTCGCATTCTCCTGCCGCCCGCCGATGCCCGAGCGGATATCGGTCGTCACGTTCCTCACCAGAAGCTCGTCGTCGACGGAGACATAGTGATCGGCCGGCGTTTCGAAGTCGCCCCACCCTCGGAGGATGTGCGGGATGTCGGGGTCGGGGTTGGAGGTCCAGTGGCTCGAATGCGCGCGGTTCATCGTGACCACATCGGGGAGCGGAGCGTCGGTGCCGATCCAGCCCGTGTAATCGGTCGCAATTCCACGCCCTGTTGGCGTTTCGATCAAATAGGTGGAGTGGGTGATGTAGTTGATCCGGACCTCTTCGAGGCTGAGCCCCTCGGAGAACGAGGCGAAGGTCACGCCGCTGACTCCCTCGGCAAGCGCGATGCAATGGCTGTTGAGCGTCTGCGCGGCAGCGGGCCCGGCGAGGGCGGCGAGAAGAACGGCGGCACGAACGATCATGGGTCCCCTCCATCTGGTGCTTGGTGGCAGGGTAGCGCGCCCCGCCGCGCTGCCAATGCCGGAGGGACGGATCGTCTTTGGCCGCGCATGGCATCTTGCCATGGCCGGAGGCACTGCCAGTCCCGGAGGCAGTGCCCGGTGAGAGCTCCTGCCATCGCCCGAAGCGCGCAGGTGGCCCGGCCCAACAGCCCGTGCCTTTGGTGGATGTCACTGGAGCGCGCCCTTCGCAGGTCCGTGGACCGCCGCCATGCCCTTTTGCGGGCGTTGTGAACGGACCCCATCGGGACCGCCGCGTCTCCGTCTAGGGCCCAGCACACCGCAGAGGCGACGTTGCGTGAGGCGATAGGCGCCTCGGTTGGGACCCTACCAAACCGTCGGCCTCGGCCTCAGAGCCCGTCTCGGCAACGGCACGACAGTGCGGCTCCGGTCGACCACGTCCAGGCGCCCCGACCGATCCATGGCCGCCCCTGTGATCGCCGGTCTGCAGCGAAAGCCGCGAACCGCCCTCAGCCCAATCCGACCTACGCGAGCGGCGTCAATACCCCTGCCCCAAGCCGTCGGAAGCCGACCATCGTCATGCCCCAACAGCCCGTTGTCGTTGCGGCCAAGCATCGTTCTCGGCACCTGTCGGCCGCGCCCAAGTGCAGTCCTTGGAGCCGCGAGCCTGGTCGGTTGCGCGGGCTGGGCGGCGTCTTTCGCCCTTGAAGCTCTCGACCCCGGATCCATTCCACAATGGCGGAGCCCCGCTATGCGGTGGCGCTCTTGCGGTCGCTCCGGAGGCAGGCATAGAGGACATGCGCCCGCCAGGTGCCCGCGATTTGGAGGTATCCGGACGCCTCCCCCTCCTCGACGAAGCCGAGCCCCTCCAAGAGACCGCGCGACGCGACGTTTTCCGGCAGGCACGCTGCCTCGATCCGGCTGAGGCCCATCTCGGAAAAGGCGTAGGCCACAACCCCTTCGACAGCCTCACTCATGAAGCCTTGGCGGGTGTCGGAGACGCCGATCCAGTATCCCAACGTTCCGGCCTGAGCCGGTCCGCGCCGGATGTGGTCGAGCGTGACCCCACCGAGCAAACGCTCGTCCGAGCGGCGGTGCAGGAACAGGGGCAGCGCCCGCCCCTGTTCGATCGCACGATCCGCCCAAGCGACACGGCCGCGAAACGCGCGGCGGCTGATGTGATCGGGCGGGCGGACGGGCTCCCAAGGCCTGAGGAACGCCTCGGATTCGCGCAAAACTGTTGCCCAGGGGACGTAGTCCGACATGCGAGGCGGACGGAGGATCAGGCGGTCCGTCTCGATCGCCAGACGGCCGCGCCGGCGCAACATCTCAGGCGGCGAGGCGGTCTTTGATCTCCGCCGGACCTGGTGCCGCCGCCACGGGACCATAGACAACGAGAGCCGGATCCGCGCCCTGGCGGAGCGTCTCGGCAAAGTCAGCGACACGGTCGCGGGAGACGGCATCAATCCGACCGACGACCTCCTCGAGCGCCGGCACGGTGTCCCAGATCGAGAGCATGCGCGCCGCCCGTTCAGCCCGTTGGGACGGGCTCTCCAATCCCATGAGAAGGCCCGCTTTCATCTGCGCCCGCGCCCGCGCCACTTCGGCCTCGGTCAACGTGCCGGGCACACGGGCCACCTGATCGGCAATCACCCGGGTCAGCTCAGCGACGTCGTCCTCCCCGGTTCCGGAGTAGATGAGGAGCGAACCGCCATCGGCATAGGCGCCTGGCTGGGCAAAGATTGCGTAGCAGAGGCCGCGCTTCTCGCGCGCTTCCTGGAAGAGGCGGGACGACATGCCTCCGCCGAGGAGGCCGGCATAGATCTGGGCCGTGTAAAAGTCGGGCGACTTGTACCCCGGCGCCTCCACCGAGAGGCAGAGATGCGCCTGCTCGAGCGCTTTGACCTCGCGCCGCTCCCCCCCGTGGAACCGCGCCGGCGCCGCAAGGGGCGCTTGCCGCCGGGGATGGCCGCCAAAGAGGCGCTCGGCCTGGCGCACGATCTTGTCGTGATCCACGGCGCCCGCAGCGGCGACGATCATCTGTTCCGGCCCGTAATGCGCTGTTATGAACTGCGACAGGTCCGCCCGCGTGAACCCGCGCACCCGCTCAGCCGGTCCAAGGATCGGGCGTCCCATGGGTTGCCCCGGGTAGGAGACCTCCTGCAGCCAGTCGAAAATCACGTCGTCGGGCGTGTCGAGAACCTGGCCGATCTCCTGGAGGATGACGCCGCGCTCAACTTCAATCTCGGCGGGCAGGAGCGCCGGCTCAGTCAGAATGTCGGCGATCACATCGAGGGCGAGGTCCACATCCTCGCCGAGCACCCGCGCGTAATAGGCCGTCATTTCGCGGCTGGTGTAGGCGTTGATGTAGCCACCCACATCC
>JBCDHQ010000369.1:0-3782 GCA_038749815.1 Pseudomonadota bacterium
CCTGATGGACCCGATGCGCCGGGGCGGCTTCCGGAAGGCCGAGGTGGGCTTGAAGCTGTTCTTGCCGCGCCTTTTGACGGCGCTTGAGAACGGCGAGGGGACAGCCTTGCCGTCGCAGCCATCGCCCCGTCCGAAGCCGGCCGCGCGCCCGCTTCAGCCGGCGCAGGCGTCGGACCCGCAACCGGCCCAACCGGTGGAGCGGCCCCGGGCTCCGGCCGCTGAGCGGCCGCGCACGACCACACCTCGTCTGTCGACCCGTGATCCCGTGATCGAACGCCCCCGCGAGCCCGTGATCGATCCGCGGGAACCCGTGATCGAACGCCCGCGCGAGCCCGTCGATCGGGCGCAAGAGCCGGTGGTTGAGCGCCCGCGGGAGCCGGCTGTCGGCCGGCCGCGTCTTCCGTCGGCCCCGCCAACGGCCAACACAGCGCGGCCCCGCGGCTCGAGCCCCTCCCAAGAGACCGACGATCTCGACTTCGATTTTGATGATGACGAGCCGCCGCTCCGCGAGGATCGCGTGCGCCGGCGTGGCTGGCTCAGCCGAGGCTCCTGAAAAAAAAGCCCGGGCGCGCGGCCCGGGCCAAGTCCAACAGGGAGGGTGCGCCATTGCCCCGGCGCGCAGGGATCGTTCAGACCGCGAGGCGGTAGCCACCCGATTCGGTGACAAGGATGCGGGCGTTCGAGGGATCGGGCTCGATCTTCTGGCGGAGCCGGTAGATGTGCGTCTCGAGCGTGTGCGTCGTCACACCGGCGTTGTAGCCCCAGACTTCGTGGAGGAGCGTGTCGCGCGGGACCACACCGCTCTCGGCGCGGTAGAGGTATTTGAGGATGTTGGTCTCTTTCTCGGTCAGCCGGATCTTCTTGTCGTCTTCGGTCACGAGCATCTTGGCGGCCGGTTTGAACGAGTAGGGACCGATCGCAAAAATTGCGTCCTCCGATTGCTCGTGCTGGCGAAGCTGCGCGCGGATCCGCGCGAGCAGCACCGGAAACTTGAAGGGCTTTGAGACATAGTCATTCGCCCCCGCGTCGAGCCCGAGGATCGTGTCGGCATCCGTGTTGTGCCCGGTGAGCATCAGGATCGGCGACTTCACGCCGCCCTTTCTCATGAGCCGGCAGAGCTCCCGCCCGTCCATGTCCGGGAGCCCGACGTCGAGAATGATCAAATCGTGATGCGCGGTCTTGGCCTTCTCAAGCCCGTTGCCGCCATCCTCGGCCTCGAAGACATCGAAGTCCTCCGTCAGAACCAATTGATCGGCAAGCGCCTCGCGCAGGTCGTGGTCGTCATCGACGAGGAGGATTTTTTTCAGATTGCTCATCGTGGGACCCTCTTTCAACTCACTGGAAGGTGCGCCAAGTTGCGGCCGAGCGGCAAGCGCCCGCAGGACTGCGTCACAGCCACGTGTATCGCGGCGGGTGAATGTTTCAGTTTTACGGGAATGAGGCTATGTCTTTGAAACGCATTGAAAGACTGCCTCACGGGGGTGTCACCAGATGAGCCTTTTTCTTACAGAGGTTGAGCGCTTGGCCCGCGCGCGGAGCGACCTCAAGATGGGCGCGCCGGTGGTCATCCGCTCCGACACCGGGCTTGCACTGGTCCTGGCGATCGAGGTTTTGCGACCCGAACGTCTTGCCGCCGCGGGGGCGCTCGGCCGGCCGGATCTCGCTTTGACCCGCCGCCGGGCCGAGACCCTGGCCGCGCGCGCCTATGACGGCGACATCGCGCGGGTCGTCCCGCCAGCTGATGCGCCGCTCCCCTGGTTCTACGCTGTCGCCGATCCGGCGGCCGATCTTGCGCACCCGTTGAAGGGCCCGTTCTCGACCCGGCGGGAGGGCCCGGCCGACCTCCATCGCGCGGCCCTCCGGCTCTGCAAAGTGGCAGAGCTCTTGCCGGCCGCTTTGGTGGTGCCCGTTGAGGACGTTCCGGTGCCCGATCTGAGCGTCCTTGAAGCGTCGCTGCTCTCCCCCCGCGAGTTGGATCTGAGCGAGGTCTCCGCCGCGCGCGTGCCGACCACGCATGCCGACATTGGACGCCTCCGCGTCTTTCGCACCGGCGACGGCGCGGAAGAGCATTACCTCTACGAGATCGGCCAGCCTGACCGGTCGGGCCCGGTGACGGCGCGGCTGCACTCCGCTTGTTTCACGGGCGATGTGCTCGGCTCGCTCAAGTGCGATTGCGGCCCGCAGCTTCACGCAGCGCTCGACACCATGGCGGCGGAGGGCGCCGGGATCCTCCTTTATCTCAACCAAGAGGGGCGGGGGATCGGGCTTGCCAACAAGATGCGGGCCTATGCGCTCCAGGATCAGGGGTTTGACACGGTGGATGCCAACCACCGTTTGGGGTTCGAGGACGATGAGCGCGACTTCCGCCTCGGCGCCGAGATGCTGAAGGCCGTCGGTGTCTCGGCGGTTCGGTTGATGACGAACAACCCGGCAAAACTCGCGCGCCTCTCCGAGCAGGGCGTCACAGTTGCCGGGCGCGTTCCTCTCCATGTCGGCGAACGGCCGGAGAACGCCGCCTATCTCGCGACCAAGGCGCGGCGGTCGGGCCATCTGAGGTGACGCCCGACAGGCTGGTGATCGGTTCTTGGGGCGCCCACTACCGCGGACGCCGCATGCCCTGTGCCACCGGTTATGGCGGCATCAGCGCCCGGAAGCGCGAGGGTGACGGTGTGACGCCTGCCGGCCTCTTCCGGGTTGTGGGGCTCCTCTACCGGCCCGACCGCATCGGGCGCGCCGCGCTGCCGGATTGGGCGCGTCTGATCAGGCCGTTCGACCGATGGTCAGACGACCCGTGCGATCCACACTACAACCTCTACCTGCCCCGTGCGACGCCCGGGTGCTCGAGCGAGCGGCTGTCGCGCCCCGACCCCCTCTACGATCTCATGATGATCCTCGATCACAATTGGCCGGAGGCCGTTCCCGGGCGAGGCTCCGCCATCTTCCTTCATGTTTGGCGGCGGCCCCGTGCACCGACGGCGGGCTGCGTGGCGTTCCGGCGCGCGGACCTCCTCTGGATCGCGGCGCGGTTTCGACATGAGAGCCGGGTGGTGATCCAAGCCTCCGCGGGATCGCTGCGACGGGGCGCAACACGCCAAACTGTGTGACCGATGCGCGTCGGGCCACTCCGGGTCCCGGCGCGCAAGACCGTGCACAGCGCGGCGCGTGGCCTCCGCCAAACCAACCCCCGCTGGCCAAATCGTGGACCCCGCGCTATGTGCCGCGCATGAGCCTAGAAGAGATCCGCACCCGCATTCAGACCGCTGAGGAAAAGTCCGGACGCCCACCCGGCAGCGTCCACCTGATCGCGGTCTCCAAAGTTCAACCGCTGGAGCGCGTGGAGGCGGTGCTCGACGCCGGTCATCGGATCTACGGCGAGAACAAAGTGCAGGAGGCGGAGGGCAAGTGGCCCGCATTTCGCGAGCGCTTCGAAGGGGTTGAGTTGCACCTCGTGGGCCCACTCCAATCGAACAAGACGCGCCCCGCGGCAGCGCTCTTCGATGCGATCCACACCGTGGATCGGCAGAAGATTGCGCGACGCCTTGCCGATCACGCGCAGGAGATGGGTCGCGCACCTCAGATCTTTCTGCAGGTCAACACCGGGGAGGAGCCGCAAAAAGCCGGCGTCACACCCGACGAGACCGATGAGCTGGTCGCCGCATGCCGGGCGATGGATCTGCCGCCCGCGGGGCTGATGTGCATCCCGCCCGCCGAGGATGAGGCCGCGCTCCACTTCGGTCTTCTGGCCAATCTGGCGGAGCGCAACGGCCTCACCGGGCTCTCGA
>JBCDHQ010000370.1:0-3738 GCA_038749815.1 Pseudomonadota bacterium
CGCCTGGGACGGTCGCCCGATCTGGGATGCGGCCGCAGTCTATGAGGTGCTGGAAGAGGGCGGCGACATCCTCGTCTTGCGCGACGCCGGGTTCGAGCCGGTGGCCGGGTACCCGGGCCTCTTCGCCGATGATGGGCTCGCGATTGTCACTCTCGATCACCCGGAGATCGACATTCCGGTGCGCGCGCTCTTCGTGCCGCTCAGGGGCGGGGAGAGCGTGACGGTCGCGCGGTTTCTGCCGGAGCGCGCAGACGACATCAGGGAGTTCGCGACAACCGGCTCGCTCCTCCTCCTTGCGATTGCGCTGCCGCTCTCCCTCGTCACGGGCATCTGGGTGGCACGCAGCGTCCATCGCCGGCTTGCCCCCATCACAGCGACCGCTGAGACCGTGGCCCGGGGGCGCTTGTCCGAGCGCGCGCCTGCGGGCGGGTCGGGCGATGAGTTCGACAGGCTTGCGGGCGGGATCAACGCGATGCTCGACCAGATCGAGGGGCTCACACGCAACATCGAGGGGGTCACAGTCGGCGTTGCTCATGATCTCAAAACGCCGCTCGCCAACATCGGTGGACGTTTGGAACTCATCCGGCGCGACAGCGCGAACATGGAGGCTGTGCTTGGGCATGTCGACGTCGCGGAGGCTCGTCTGGCGCAGCTTCTCAGGATTTTCGATGCGCTCCTGCGCCTCGGTGAGATCGAAGCGGGGAAGCGCCGGGCCGGGTTTGAGGAGGTTGATCTTTCGAACCTCGCGGCCCGTCTGGCAGAGGCCTATGCGCCCGCGTTCGAGGATGCGGACAAGACGCTGAGAACGGAGATCGCACCGGCTGTTCGGGTGAACGGTGATCGCGAGCTTCTGGAGCAATTGACCTCCAACCTGCTCGACAATGCCCTGGAGCATGCACGGGACGCGGCGCAGGTGCATGTGGCGGTGGAGGCGGGTGTTCTGCGGATCGGCGATGACGGGCCGGGGATCCCGCCGCCACTTGCGGCACGCATCTTCGAGCGGTTTTTTCGCGGCGATGCCAGCCGCTCTCGATCTGGCAACGGCCTTGGTCTCGCGCTGGTCAAGGCGATTGCCGATCTTCATGGGGCGGAGGTCACGCTCCTCTCGGATCAGCCGGGTGCGGTCTTCAGCATCCGGTTTCATACAGAAACGTAACGGTTTCGGACGGGTCATGTAACCGAGCCCGCGGGCTGATCCTGATATTCCTTTGGCAAGGCGCCCGCGGGGCGTCGCCACAGGATGGAGACCGCGATGACCTTGATCCGGCCGGCCACGGCCCTGTTTCTCAGCCTCGCAAGCGCGAGTGCCGCGGCGCCCGACGCCCTGACGCTATCCGAAGCGCGCCATCTCCTCTCTCGCACCGGCTTCGGTGCGGCGCCCCACGAGATTGAGGCCTTCGCCGGGTTGTCCGCGGAGGAGGCGGTCGCCCGTCTCCTCGACGGTGTAAGGGAGGCGCCCTCTGTTCCAATGCCCGCCTGGACCGAGGATTGGCTCTACCCCTACGAGGAGATCTGGACGCTCGGACAGACGGCGGAGGAGTTCTTCGCCGCCAACCGGGAGATCGAGATGGGGAGCCTTCAGCAATGGTGGCTCGCCGAAATGATCGCAACGCCCTCGCCCCTGACCGAGCGATTGACGCTCTTCTGGCACGATCACTTCGCGACCTCCTTTGCGGGGGTCGAGGTGGGGCACTGGATGGCCGCGCAAAACGCGCTCCTCCGCCGCCATGCCGCGGGGAGCTTCGCTGATCTGGCAACAGAGATCCTTGAAGATCCCGCGCTCCTGGTTTGGCTCACCAACACCGACAACGCGGCCGATGCGCCGAATGAGAACTTGGGTCGGGAGTATCTCGAGCTGTTCACGCTCGGCGAGGGGCGGGGCTACACCGAAGCGGACGTTGTCGAGGCGGCGCGGGCTCTGACAGGGCAGGGCATCGCCGAGCTTTCGGGGCAGGGGTTTGCATTCCACGCGGAGCTCCACGACCACGGCCGCAAGATCATCCTCGGGGAGAGCGGCCGGCACGGTCCTGATGATCTGGCGCGGATCGTGCTCTCGCACCCGGCCTTTGGCCCCTATGTGGTGGAAAAGCTCTGGCGGGAGTTCGTGTCGGACACCCCCGACCCGCAAGAGATCGAGCGTCTCACGGCACTTTGGCGAGATGCCGGCCTCGAGCTTGGCCCGCTGCTCGAGGCGCTGTTCCTCTCGGAGGCGTTCTGGGATCCGGCGAACCGCGGGCGGCTGGTCAAGGATCCGGTGGAGCTGTTTGTCGGCACAGTCCGCACCCTCGGGATCCGTGTGCCCGACCTCCGGGAGGCGGTCTGGATCTTGGGGGAGTTGGGGCAGGAGCCCTTCTTCCCGCCCAATGTGGGCGGCTGGCTTGAAGGCACCGCCTGGATCACGGATGCGACCGTCGCCGCGCGCGCGACCCTTCTGACCCACCTTCTGGAGTGGGAGATGGAGGCCGACATGCCGGACCGCGGGAGGATGGCATCTGCCCTCACCGCCGGAGCGCCCGCTCGCACACCGAGTCCGAACGACCTCCGGGTCGGGCAGGTGTTTCTCCGCGAGGCTGAGGTGTGGGAGGAGGGGGCCGGCGCGCTCCTGACGCTCTTTGATGTCGGCTTTGGGGGACGCGACGTCCGGTCGATCACGCTCTGGCTCGAAGGGGGGGAGGACCGCCCGCCTGCGCTCTCCGTTTTCCTCGGCGACTGCGCCTGCCGCGCCTCCTGGCCTTGGGCGGAGAACGGATGGGCCCATGTCGAGGCGGAGCCGGAGCTTCGCGATGCCGTCAGGGGGACGCATGGTTGGGATGTGGACCTGATCCGCTCGCTCGTGTCGCACCTTCCGGCCTTGATCGAGACGACTTTGGACCAGCCAATGTGGGATCAGCGGCATCGGAGCGAGGAGGGGCTCGACCCGATTGCCCCGCGCGAGCTTCTCTCCCTTGCACGGAGGCTTGAAACTGGGGTGGCGGCCGCCATCGGTGCGGCACCCGGCACGCTCCACCACGCGCTGAGCGCGCCCAACAGGCTCGGCCTCGGCGGGGCACGTGCCGTGGGACCGCTCTCGGAGGACGACTACGACGCGCTTTTCGAGGAGCGGGAGGCCGCGCTCTCCTACGCCGTTGTCCCGGCGGTGGTCTACGGCTCAGCGGCTGAGTGGCTGGGGGCGGTCCCGGGCTTTCTGGCCAGTGACCGGGCGGCGACGGCACTTCTTGCTTTGCCACTTGCGGCGGAGGGTCGACGCATCTCGATGGTCGAGGACGATCCGGCGGCGCTGGTCCGCGCGCTCATCCTGCACCCCCAATACCAAGTCAACTGATCCGCGACCCGAGGAGGTTCGACGATGACCAACTCTCTCTCCCTCTCCCGCCGCAGGCTGCTTTCCGCGATCGGCGTCGGCGCCGCGGCCCTCCCGAGCCTCAATCTGCCGGGCTTCGTTCAGGCCGCGGGCCAGCCTCCCGGCTCCGGCGGCATTCTGGTGCTCATTGAGCTCGCTGGGGGAAATGACGGTTTGAACACCGTTGTGCCGGTGACCGACCCGGCCTATCGCGGGCTCCGCCCCGAAATTGGACTTGCGCGCGACGAGACCCTGCGCCTCGACGCGGACACCGGCCTTCACCCGGAGATGCGCGCCATGGCGGACCTCTGGGAGCGGGGCGAACTCAGCATTGTAGAAGGCGTCGGCTACCCGAACCCCAACCGCTCCCATTTCCGCTCGATCGAGATCTGGAACGC
>JBCDHQ010000371.1:0-3557 GCA_038749815.1 Pseudomonadota bacterium
GTCCGGGCAGTCAAAGAGCTTGAGGTCGATCCGGAACGATCTGAGCCGCGCCTCCTCATCCGCATTGGTCACCCTGCCGCGGAGATACGTGAGGCCACGCGCTTCCTCGAGCGCGACCGCGTCGAGCGCGACGGCCTCCGCCGCGAGCTGGCGTGCATCGATGCCATCGCCGTTGCCAAGAGTGAGGAAATAGATGCGCACAAGAACGAGGAGCCCCACGACGACAGCAATCGCAAGGATGCGTGCCGGCGGGTAGAGGATCGCTGTGGCGACCGCGGCGCCGAGGATCAGGACGAACGCAATGATGGGCATGATGTCTCCGGTCTCCGTCTAGACTGGATGTACGGATGCCGGGCTGTCGGTTCAACTCGGCGAGAGGCCGCGGAGCCGTTCCGACCGGCGGCGGAGGATCTCGACCGTGGCCAAAAGCGCGACCGAAATCGCCACCAGAACCGTCGCGACAGCAAGGATCGTCGGGCTGATCTGTTCCCGAAGGCCGGTGAACATCTGCCAGGGCAGCGTTTGTTGCCCGGCGCTCCCCACAAAGAGAACCACGACCACCTCATCGAAGGAGGTGATGAAGGCGAACAGCCCGCCAGAGATCACACCTGGAAGGATGAGCGGCATCTGGACCTTGAAGAAGGTCCGCACGGGCCCCGCCCCGAGCGAAGCGGCCGCGCGGGTCAGCGACCGGTCGAAGCCGACGAGGGTGGCGGTCACCGTGATGATCACGAACGGAATGCCGAGAGCCGCGTGCGCCAGCACCACACCGAGATAAGTCCCCTGCAGCCCGATCCGCGCATAGAAAAAGTACATGCCGGCGGCCGAGATGATCAGCGGCACGATCATCGGCGAGATCAGGATCGCCATGATCGCGCCCCGGAAGGGGACATGCGGCTGGCTGAGCCCGATGGCCGCAAGCGTGCCGAAGCCAACCGCGAGGATCGTCGCGGCGGGGGCAATCTTGAGCGAGTTCCAGAGCGCCTGCTGCCAGTCCGGGTTCGTGAAGAAGTCCTGGTAGTGCTTCAGCGAATAGCCGTCCGGGTTGAGCGCGAGCATCTCGGGCGTGAAGGTGAAAAAGTCCTGCGCGTTGAAGGAAAGCGGCACGATCACCATGATCGGTGCGATCAGGAAAAAGAAGATCAGACCGCAGATCACGCGGAAGGCGTAGTACCAGATACGCTGCGGCGTTGTGGCGTAGGCGGGCAGGGACATCTCAGCCTCCGAGCTTCACGTTGTCGATCCCGACGAGGCGGTCATAGGTCCAGTAGAGGAGAAGCACCGCGAAGAGCAGGATCGAGCCGAGCGCGGCCGCAAGCCCCCAGTTGAGGGACGAAGAGATGTGGAACGCGATCCGGTTGGAGATGAAGACCCCCGTGGTGCCGCCGACAAGCTCCGGCGTGATGTAGTAACCGATGGCGAGGATGAAGACGAGGATTGAGCCTGCGCCGATCCCGGGCACCGATTGCGGGAAGTAGACCCGCCAGAACGCCGTCCAATTGTTGGCGCCAAGAGACTTTGCCGCGCGGAGATAGGTCGGCGGGATCGTCTTCATGACCGAGTAAAGCGGGAGGATCATGAAGGGCAGCAGGATGTGCGTCATCGCAATGATCGTGCCCGTCTGGTTGTTGATGAGCACGAGCCGCCCGTCATCGGTGATGATCCGCGCCCAGACCAGAATGTCATTGATGACCCCCTGGTTCTGCAACAGCACTTTCCAGGCCGATGTGCGCACCAGAAGCGAGGTCCAGAACGGCAGCAGCACCAGGATCATCAAAACATTGGCAGTCCGGTCCGGCAGGTTCGCAAGCAGCCAAGCGACCGGATATCCAAGGAGGATGCAGGATCCCATGATCACAAGGGACATCACGAGCGTGCGGATGAAGAGCTTGACGTAGATCCGCTCACCCTCGGGGCGGGGCGCAATGCCCTCGGCCGCGAGTTGCAGGTCGACGGAGTTGAGGAAGTAGCCCGGTGTGTAGGGTGCGCTGTAGGTCTTGATGGTTGCCCACGGCGCGATCTCGCCCCAATCCTCGTCGATCTCGAGGAACGCCGGGCGAAGCTCCAGCACGGGCAGTTCCAGCGCTGCCGCGGCCTGGAGCTGCTCGGCGCCGGGGCCGGCATAGGCTGCAATCCGGTCAGTGCGCTGAGGGTCCTGGAGGTCCAGGGCCAGGGCGGCGTAGACGGCCTCCCAAGGGTCTTCTTCCGAGACCGTGTCGCCATCGACGACGGCCGTGAAGACGGCGAACGCGGCGTATTCGCGCGCTGTGCGCGGCAGAGCCTCCGAGATGTCTGCGCCAGGCGCAAACCCGATCTCGCCCGCCATTGGATCGCCGGTCAGCTCCTCGAGCCGGGCGCGTGCGTCCGAGATGATGCCCGAGGCGCGCGCGCCCTCGCCGCTCATCAGGCTGTGCCAGAACGCACCGTCCCCCCAGATGCGGTCCAGGTCTTCGAGTGGGTCTTGGACGCTGTCGCCGACGTCGTCGATGCTCCGGCCGGTGCCACGGAAGAGGGAGGAGATGCCGGTTGTCTCGTAGTTGAGCCGAGTGCCGAGCTTTGTGTGCTCCTTCGCTTCGGCCGCAAGGAAGAGGTCGAAATGGAGCGCGCGGAACGCGCCTTCGGGCGGCAGCTCGCCCGCCGCCGGGTCCCACGCCTCGAGCGCGCGGACCGTGCGGGGGAGGGTGTCGCGCACGATTTGGTTCTCGACGGACCGGAACAGCATGTCCCCGATCGGCGCGACGAACGTCACCATGATGAACAGGAGGAGCGGTGCGATCAGCATCAGCGCGCGCAGCTTCTCTCGGCGCAGCGCCCGCGCGAGCGAGCGCTTCAGCGGCGTGCCGTCGGCTGCCAGCATCTCCGCATTGGCGGCGCGGGGCGGGGCCGGGACAGCCGCGTCGGTCATTCGGTGCCCTCGACGATCACAATGTCGGAGAGCGCGTTTCTGTGGCGGATCTTCGCGACCTCTTGATACTCATCGCTCTGCCAGGAGGCTTTGGCGGCTTCGAGGCTCGGGTACTCGATGACGACGTGTCGTTGCTTGAACTCGCCCTCCATCACTTCGGACGCACCGCCGCGCACGATGAACTTGCCGCCGGCGGCCTCGAGGATCGGCGTGTCCTTCTCGATGTACTCTTTGTAGGCCTCGGGGTCGGTCACCGTGATGTGGCCGATAACATAGGCTTTGGGCATGGATCCCCTCCCCAAAAAAAGCACGGGGGCCCGTGGGCCCCCGCCTGTTGCCTCAGCCCTGAGCGAGCCAGGCCTGGAATTTCGCGTCGATGTCGTCGCGATAATCCGCCCACCACTCGTAGTTGAAGAGGAAGGTGTTCTCGGCGTTTGCCGGGTCGGTCGGCATGTGCGGCGCCATGTCGATGCCAAGCTCGGCATGCGTCGAGACGAGCGGCGCCGACGACGCACGCGCCGGACCGTAGGAGATGTACTTGGCCTGATCGGCAAGGCGCTGCGTGTCGGTCGCGAACCTCAGGAAGTCCATCGCGCGCGCAAGACTGTCCTCCGGAAGGTTGGCTGTGATGATCCACCCCTCGAGGTCGAAC
>JBCDHQ010000372.1:0-3417 GCA_038749815.1 Pseudomonadota bacterium
ATCGATCCGCGTGATGATGACGGCGATGCTCGACGTGCGGCTTGCGCACACGCGTCCCGATATCCTGATCCGCCCGGGCTCACGACGGTTCCAACCGCTGGATTTCAATCGCGTGCCCGAGATTCTGGAGGCTGCGGCGCCCGCACGGCATGAGGCGCGACAGCGCCTCGCCGAGGTGCTCGCCGCCTAGCGCCGCAGGTCTCTGTGTCCACGCGCCGTTTGGAGGGGCGTCTCTCCCAGCGCATGCGCCTTGGCAGGGAGGAAGACCGGAGCGTGCGATCTCCTCGATCCCGATCTGAGGTGTGTCGGCTTCGGAGTGTGATTGCGTGCGGGGCTTGCAGGCGTCAGCCAAATCGAGCGGCGCGAGCGGCAACAGCGGCCGCCAAGTCGCCCTCATAGCGGAGGATTGCGTGCTGGACGCGGCGGGTCAGCCGTTCCTCGATTTCTTCAATGCGCGCCTCGGCCTCTGCTTCCGTGGCGAAATCGTTGGGGGCCGGGGCGAGGGTCGGGCGACCGGCCTTTGGCACACGGATGACGGCGTAGCGGGCCACTTTCAGCGGAGTTCGACGCCGAGCGCATCAAGATCGCTCCAGTATCCCGGATAGGTTTTGGCCGTGCACCCCGGGTCAAGGATTGTGATCCCGTGGATCTTGAGCCCGGCCAGCGCAAACGCCATCGCGATCCGGTGGTCCGCGTAGGTTTCGATCCGAGTGGGGAGGGTCTGGCCCGCGAGCGCGGGATCGGAGGCCACCAGGAGGTCATCGCCCTCCTCCCGCCCCAGCCCGGGTCTGATGCGGTCGAGCTCGGTCGCGAGGGCGGCCACCCGGTCGCATTCCTTCACCCGGAGATTGGCGATCCCGGTGAAGCGCACCGGCCGCGCGTTGAAGGCGGCGAGAACGGCGAGCGTCGGCACGGCGTCTTGCATTTGCGATCCGTCGATCTCTGCCGGCATGTCGGGGAACGCGGCAATGACATCGTGGGCCTTGGCGTCCGGCTGAGTGAACGCAGATGGCGCGACGCCAAGGTCAATCCGACCGCCCGTCAGCGCCTCAGCGCCCCAAAGATAGGTCGCGGCGGAGGCATCGGGCTCCACGCCGAACTCCGTGGCGCGGTAGCCGGTTGGGCTGATGTCCCAGTGTCGCTCGTCGCGCTGGTGCACGTCCGCGCCGAAGGCCGTCATCGCAGCCGTTGTCAGATCGATGTAGCCCCGCGCACCGATCTCACCGCCGGTCAGCTCAACGGTCTGGGGCGCCCGGCCGCACGGGGCAATCATCAGAAGGGCGGAGACATACTGGCTCGAGAGCCCGCCATCGATTGTCAAATGTGGGTCCTTGGACCCCGCTGTCCGAGGGGTGTGCCCTGCCGCGACAGTGACGGGCGGGCACCCGCCGGTGTCCGAGATCCTTGCGCCGGAGCGCGCCAGCGCCGCGACGAGCGGGGCAATGGGGCGCTTGCGCATATGCGCATCCCCATCAAGCACCACATCGCCTTCGACCAGCGTGGCTGCGGCCGTCAGAAAGCGCATCGCTGTCCCTGCATTCCCGAGAAAGAGCGGTGCGCCGGGCGGGCGCAGCCGACCGTCTGAGCCAACGATGAAGGTCTCCGCGTCGGGCTCCTCGACAGTCACCCCCATGGCGTTGAGCGCCTGCCCCATGAGCGCGGTGTCGATGGACTTGAGCGCGCCCGAGATCCGGCTCCTCCCCGGCGCGAGGGCGGCCAGGAGGAGCGCTCGGTTGGTGATCGACTTGGACCCGGGCGGCCGGACAGACCCGATCAGTGGCGCCGGCGCCGGTGCCACCTCGACGTCACCCCGTGCGATCAAGTCATCGATCATGCGCGTCCCCCGTTCCCTCGCCCGCCTCTTGGCAGGGAATGGCGGGCGCGCCAAGCCGCGAATTAGTGGACGCTGACCGGCTGAAAGTCGTTCATCCGCGCCAGAATGAAGGCTTTGGCGCGGTCATCGACAAGCGCCAGAACTTCGCCCTCGGCGGACGAGACGGCATAGAGGTTCTCGAGGCCCTCGATCCGGTCGCGCATGTCCTGAGGCAGGTCGCCCCTCTTCACGGCGCGCACGTAGACGATGGGGTGGGTGTCCTTCGGGCTGTAACTCGGCACATCAGTCATCTCATTTACCCTTTCCGAATTTCGATGGTCTGCACGATGCTCTCCGGCACGTTCCGCTCAAGGTCGATGTGGAGGAGGCCGTTCTCGAGATGGGCCCCCGCAACTTCGACCCCATCGGCGAGCACATAGCTCCGCTGAAACTGGCGCGCCGCGATCCCGCGGTGAAGAAACACACGACCGGCATCCACATCGCCTTGTCGTCCGCGGATCACAAGCTGGCTGTCCTCCACCGTGATCTTCAGATCAGCCTCGGAAAACCCGGCCACGGCAAGCGTAATTCGGTAGCTTGCCTCGCTGGTCTGCTCGATGTTGTAGGGCGGATAGCCGTCATTGCCCGACTTCTGCGTCCGCTCCATCAGGCGGTCGAGTTCTTCGAACCCCAGGAGGTAGGGGTGGGAGGCAAAGGTTGCCTTCGTCATGTGCCGTGTCCTTGTCCAAGCAACAGTCAGCAGAAGGGCCCCGAGATCGGCGGCCTTTCCCCTTGATAAGGTGGGCGCCTGCGCGCGATAAACAAGTGTCGCGGCAAGGCATTGGTGAATGACCGAAATTCCAAAAATGGACCGGGCGGATATGCTGCGGGTCCGGCTGCAACTTCTCCGGGACGAGCACAGCGACCTCGATCAGGCGATCGGTGCCATGGAGGAGAGGCCCGCGCCCGACATGCTGGCGGTACGGCGGCTGAAGAAGAAGAAGCTCCAGATCAAGGAGGAGATCGTTCGGATTGAGGACGAGATCCACCCGGACATCATCGCGTGAGCCGCGCATGACGTCTCCGCAAATCGGCCTCGTGATGGGCAGTCAGTCGGATTGGCCGACCATGAAGGCCGCGGCTGAGATCCTCGATGCGCTCGGCCTTGCGTTCGAAGCGCGGATTATTTCTGCACACCGGACGCCGGACCGGCTTTTTGACTATGCCGAAGGCGCCGTGCGGCGTGGGCTCCAGGCGATCATCGCGGGCGCGGGCGGGGCGGCGCATCTGCCGGGGATGCTCGCGGCGAAGACGCGCGTGCCGATCCTGGGCGTGCCGGTCCAGTCGCAGGCCTTGTCCGGGCTCGACAGCCTTCTCTCGATTGTCCAGATGCCGAAGGGCATCCCAGTGGCGACCTTCGCCATCGGCCCGGCCGGGGCCGCGAATGCAGCGCTTTGCGCGGCGGCCATGGTGGCTGTGCGCGACAACGCGCTCGCCGGCCGGCTGGAAGCATGGCGCGCGGCGCAATCGGATGCCGTCGCGGACGTTCCGCATGATGGCTGATCGTGTCGTGCCCCTGGCCCCCGGGGGGCCGCGGGTGGGCG
>JBCDHQ010000373.1:0-3381 GCA_038749815.1 Pseudomonadota bacterium
TCAGGCGCTCGCGGCGAGGCGCTCGGGCGTGAGACGGAGGCCTTTGTCTGTTTCCTCCATCCGCCAGGCGGCCTCGGGCGCCATGCGGGCGCGGGTGCGGCGGAGGTGCCAGGCGGCGCGGCCGTCCAGCGCCCAGCCGGGGGCGGGGCGCGCGTGCCAGCGGCTCTCGATCCCCTGCGCCCCGCCATCGCCCGGTGTCAGGAGGAGGGCTGTGGGCAGCGCTGGCGCCCGCTCCGCCGCGAGGTGGAGGCGACGGACGGGGGTGAGCGGTGGTGGCTCGGCCATTTCGGCCAGGATCAGCGGCACGGCACCTGAGGCGAGCGCCTCCTCCACGGACCAGAGGATATCGGCTGCCCGGCTGGCGGTCGCAAAGACGATCCGGCCGGGCTCCAACCAACGGGCGAGGCCGTCGCCGCAGATCTCTCCGTCTGCGCCATGCGGCCGGATCCAGAGGATCGGGCCAGCGAGCCCCCGCGCGAGCGCCAGCGCAAAGACGTGGCGCGCCGGTCCCGCGATCTCGTGCGCGCGTCCGCGCACCAGCGCGACCTCCGCCGAGAGGCGAAGCTCCGGGCGCGGATCGCGGCGGGCGGTGCGGGTCAGAACAGCCATAAATGTTCCTATTATGTTCTCACACATGTCGCAGTGCAAGACATAGAGCGGCGGCTTCGGACGTCAGGATGCGCGTTTCTCAAGCGCGGCGGCGAGGAGACGGCGGGTGTAGTCGGTCTCGGGCGCCTCGAAGATCTGTTCCGCGGGACCGGCCTCCACCACATCGCCGTCACGCATCACGAGGATGCGGTGCGAGAGCGCGCGGATCACACGGAGATCGTGGCTGATAAAGAGAAACGCGAGCCCGTGGCAATCCTGCAGTCCGCGGAGGAGGTCGACGATCTGGCCCTGCACCGTCATGTCGAGGGCGGAGGTCGGCTCATCAAGGACGAGGAGCCGAGGTTTCAAGACCATCGCGCGGGCAATCGCGATCCGCTGCCGCTGCCCGCCGGAAAACTCGTGCGGATAGCGGGATGCCATCTCGGGGTCGAGACCCACTTCGCGGAGCGCCTCGGCGACGCGGGCGGCGGGCGCGTCGTGGCCATGCACTGTCAGCCCTTCGGCAACAATGGCACCGACGGTCATCCTCGGCGAGAGGGAGCCGAACGGGTCCTGGAAGACCACCTGCATCTCGGCCCTGAGCGGGCGGAGCGCCTTGTGCCGCCAGCCCTGGATGTCCTGACCCTGAAACCGGATTGGACCCTCAGAGGAGAGGAGGCGGAGGAGCGCGAGCGCCAGCGTCGTCTTTCCGGAGCCCGACTCGCCCACGATGCCCACTGTCTCGCCCGCGCGGATGCTGAGCGTTGCGTCGTTCACCGCCTTGATGTGGCCAACCGTGCGGCGCATGAGGCCGCGCTTGATCGGGAACCAAACGCGGAGGCCGTCGGTCGCGACAACCTCCTCCGAGGTGCCCGCAACCGGCGTCGGCCGGCCCGTGGGCTCGGCCGCGAGCAGCATTTTGGTGTAGGGATGATGTGGCGCGTCGAAAATCCGCGCGGTCTCGCCCGCCTCCACGATCTCACCGGCCTGCATCACGCAGACCCGGTCGGCGATCTTTCGGACGATCCCGAGATCGTGCGTGATAAAGAGCATCGCCATGCCCCGATCCCGCTTCAAATCCGCCAGAAGCTCGAGGATCTGAGCCTCAATCGTCACGTCGAGCGCCGTCGTCGGCTCATCCGCGACAAGGAGCTTGGGATTGTTGGCGAGCGCCATCGCGATCATGACACGCTGCCGCTGCCCGCCGGAGAGCTGGTGCGGGTAGGCCGCAAGCCGCGCCTCGGCGTCGCGGATCCCCACTTTCTCAAGGAGGTCGAGCGTGCGCGCGCGTGCCGCCGCTGCGCCGAGCCCTTGGTGGAGGGACAGCGTCTCGCCCACCTGCTTCTCCACGGTCTGCAGCGGGTTGAGGGAGGTCATTGGCTCTTGGAAGATGAAGCTCACATCATTGCCGCGGATCCGGCGGAGCGCCGTCTCGTCCGCCGCGCTGATATCCGTCCCGTCGAGGCGGACACTGCCGCTCAACCGCGCCGCATCGGGCGTCAGCCGCACCGTCGAGAGGGCCGTCAGCGACTTGCCGGAGCCCGACTCGCCCACGAGCGCCAGCGTCTCACCGGGGTTGAGGGTGAAGCTGACGCGCTTCACCGCGTCGACGTCGCTGCCGCCCTGGTGGAAGCTCACGGAGAGATTGCGGACCTCAAGAAGGCTCATTGAAAGGTCTTTCTTGGGTCGAAGGCGTCCCGGATCCCCTCGAAGATGAAGACGAGAAGGGAGAGCATAACGGCAAAGGTGAAGAAGGCAGTGAGACCAAGCCAGGGCGAGGTGATGTTGTTCTTGCCCTGGAGCGCAAGCTCACCGAGCGAGGGGTAGGAGGGCGGCAGCCCGAAGCCGAGGAAATCGAGGGTCGCGAGGCTCGAAATCGAGGCGGTGATCAGGAATGGCATGAAGGTCAGCGTTGCGACGGCCGCGTTGGGCAGGACATGGCGGAACATGATGCGACCGTCTGAGACGCCGAGCGCCCGCGCCGCGCGGACATATTCGAAGTTTCGCCCGCGGAGAAACTCCGCCCGAACGACGCCGACCAGCGCGGTCCAGGAGAAAAGGATCAGGAGGAATGTCAGGATCGAGAAGGTCATCGGGATGATCGCGGCCACGATGATGATCACGTAGAGCGATGGGATCGCCTGCCAGATCTCGATCACACGTTGGAAGACCAAATCGGTCACGCCGCCGAAATAGCCCTGCACAGCACCCGCTGCGATGCCCACAACGGCGGAGGCGCCAGTGACGATCAGTGCGAAGAACACCGATATCCTGAAGCCGTATAGGACGCGCGCCGCCACGTCGCGCGCCTGATCGTCGGTGCCGAGCCAGTGGCGCGCGTCGGGGGGCGATGGGGCAGGCCCGCCGAGGTTTCGATCCGATGTGCGGAAGTGAAACGGAATCAGCGGCCAAATCGCCCAGCCGCGCTCAAACCTGTCCTCGGAGAAGGCGCCGGCCTCGACAGCGGCGGTCACGCCTTCGGGGTCATCGAAACAGGGATCTGCGACGCCCCCCGTGGCGATCAGGCAAGTGACGACGGGGTCGGTGTAGTCGGCCTCGGCCCGGAACTCCCCCCCGTAATCGGCCTCGGAGTAGAAGCTGAAGATCGGCATCCGGTACTCGCCCCTGAACGAGACGAGGATCGGTTTCTCATTCGCGATGAACTCCGCCAGCAGCGAGAGGACAAAGAGGACGAGAAAGATCCACAGCGACCAGACCGCGCGGCGGTTGGCGCGGAAGTTCGCGATGCGACGTTGGGCGAGCGCGTCGGCCATCAAGTCTCGCGCGTTTCGA
>JBCDHQ010000374.1:0-3321 GCA_038749815.1 Pseudomonadota bacterium
AGCTCGGTGAAGCGGGGCGAGATCGAGGACGGCACGCCCCCGCCGATATCGGCCGAGTGAATGAAGTCCCACCCGTAGCAGACGATCTCGCCCTCGTGAAAATAGGGGCGGATGAGCTGGAGGTCGGGCATGTGGGTGGAGAGCCCGCCAGTCAGGTAGGGGTGGTTCGTGATGATCACGTCGCCGGGCTCGAGGTCCGGGATCGCGCGGATCGTCGGGCCGCAATCAAGGTCGAGGAAGCCCGAGACGCCCATGTTGGCGGGGTAGGCGAAGAACTTGCCCATCGGGTTGGCGAGCGCGGTGGCAAAGTCCGCCGCGTCCTTGACATAGGTGGAGCGCGCCGTGCGGGCGAGGGTGATCGCCATCTCCTCGGTCACGGCTTGCATCTGGGTCTGCAAGATCTCGAGGCTGACGGGGTCGAGGGTCATGGCTCTGCCCTTCGGAGGAGGAGGCTGCCATACCGATCCGCGCTGGCGCGCCACCCGGGCAGGATCAGGACGGTGGTGTCCGGCTGCTCGACGATGGCCGGTCCGTCGAGGACAGCTCCCTGACCGATGCCTGCTCGGTCATAGATGGGAACGTCGCGCCAGTCCTGGTGGTAGATCCGGCGGACACCGTTTGGGGTGGGGCTTGGTGCATGGGCGATCTCGGGCGGTGCGGTGCGCCCGACATCGCCCACGACCGAGAGGCGCAGTTTTGCGATTTGAACCGGCGCATCGGCTTCTCGAAAGCCATAGAGCGATTCATGCGCAGTGTTGAAGAGCGTGATCAGATCTGCGGGCACGAGGGTGTCGCGGGCGTAGTTCGGCACGTCGATGGAGAGCTCGAACGCTTGCCCCGGATAGCGCATGTGGGCGGCGAGCCGAAGCTCCGCGCCTTGGACGAGCTCTCCCTCTGCGTCGACCCATGCGGCGGCCTCCTCCTCCATCGCGTCGAGGGCGGCCGTGACGGCCGGCCACCCGGTGCCATCGGCGAGGATGGTGCCGCCGATTTGGCGGACATAGTCGCGCCTCACATCGGCGAGGATCGCCCCGAGCGCGCAGAACGTCCCCGGCAGGCGCGGCACCAGAACGCCGGCAAGCCCGGCCTCCTCCGCGAGGAGGTTGGCGTGCGTGGGGCCGGCACCGCCATATGCGGCGAGGAGAAAGAGGCGCGGGTCGAGGCCGCGCTCGGCCATCAGCTTGCGGAGCTCAGTTGCCATCTTTGCCGTCGCAACCCGAAGTGCGGCCGCCGCCACATCCGTCGCCGAGCCGAGGCCGGCCGTGCCCGCGAGCGCGCGCGCCGCCGCCTCGGGGTCGAGCGCGAGGCGCCCGGCGTTGAACCGCGCCGGGTCCAGGTATCCGAGCGTCAAGTAGCAGTCGGTGATCGTCGGCCGCGTTCCGCCCCGGCCGTAGGCAACGGGCCCCGGATCCGCGCCGGCGCTCTCCGGGCCGACTTTGAGCAAGCCTTGCGGATCGCTCCAGATGATCGAACCGCCACCCGCCCCGATTGCCGAGACATTCACGACGGGCAGCATCAGCGGGTAGTCCCCGATGAGCGTTGCGTGCGTCATCTCGAGGGCGCCGCCACGCGACACCGCTATGTCGGTCGACGTGCCGCCCATGTCGAAGGTGACGAGGTCGCCCGCGCCGATCCGTGTCGCGGCAAGAACCCCGGAGGCGGGCCCGGAGAGCACGGTGTCGACAGGTCGCGCGCGCGCCGAATTGAGCGAGATCGTGCCGCCATTGTTGGCCGTGATGTAGACTGGCGCCGACATCCCGAGCCGCTCCAGCGCGGCTTCGAGCCGGTCGAAATAGACCCGCATCATCGGTTCAACATAGGCATTGATGCAGGTCACGAGGGCCCGCTCGTACTCCCGCATCTCAGGCCAGATCGCTGCGGAGGGCGTGACCGGTGTCCCGGGCAAGGCCGCGGCCAACTGGCTGGCCACCGCCCGCTCCAGCGTGCTGTCGCGGTATGAGTTGAGAAGCATCACCGCGACGGCATCGTGGCGTCCCCGCGCGATGGCCTCGGCAACGGCCGCAACCTCGTCGGGGTCGGCTTCGGCGAGGACCGCCCCGTCCGCGCGCCCGCGCGCCGAGAGCTCGAAGACCGACTCGCGCGGGATCAGCGGCGCCTCACGGCCCGCTGTGAAATCGTAGGAGCTCGGCAGACGCGCGCGCGCGATCTCCATCACGTCGCGGTTGCCCTGCGACACGACCAGGGCCACCCGCGCTCCGTTCTGCGTGATGATCGTGTTGAGGGCGAGGGTCGTGCCATGGACGATCAGCTCAACATCCTGCGGCGCAATCTCCTCGCGCGTCAGAAGGTGGGCGATCCCGGTTGCAACGGCCTGCGCGGGGTCGGCCGGCACTGAGGCTTCCTTGTGCATCGCCATACGGTCGCCGGATGCGTCCGCGAGCACAAAGTCGGTAAACGTTCCCCCAACATCGATGCCGATCCGTACACGTGACGCAGTCTTGACCATGGACCCAGAAAGCGGCGTTGCCGCGACGACGGCAAGCGCGAAGGCCGGCCTGGGGCGGTCAACGCGCCTGGAATGGCGCTTTGGCCCATCGGCTGCCGGGAACGCGTGCAGAGGACGCCGCGTCCGGCGCCGCATGGATTGCGTGTGAACGGCCCGTGGAGTGCCGTCGGATGCGACGGGCCACGGCCCGGGTGAAGCTGTGCCACGTGCGTGGCATCCAATACGCGAACCGAAGAGGCTCGGATCGCCAGGGCCGCACCTCCGAGGTGAGACGGCACAGGCGCACTGTGACTTTGCGGTGAGTGGCGTGTGTTGGCGCACCAGAAGACACTTCATGCGCGTTTCGGATCATTGAGCCGGAGCATCCGCGCACGTAGGTGATCGGGGGAGCGCTCATGGGAGACCTTGCAATGAAGACCCTCGCTTTTGCTGCGTCCAACCACACCAACTCTATCAATCGTGCCCTGGTGGAGTATGCCGCCTCGCGCCTACAGGCCCTGCACCCGGCGGCAGAGGTCGAGTTTGCCGACATCAACGACTATGAGATGCCGATCTATTCCATCGACCGAGAGAAGGCCGGCGGTGTCCACCCCCTGGCGCAAGCCTTCTACGACAAAATCGGAGCGGCCGATGCACTGATCGTGTCCTTTGCGGAGTACAACGGCACCGCCTCCTCGGCCTGGAAGAACATCCATGACTGGATGAGCCGGATCGATATGAAGATCTGGCAGGGCAAGCCCATCGTTATCCTCGCGGCCTCACCCGGTCCGCGCTCCGGGGCCAATGTGTTGAGCACTCAGGAGATGACGGCGCCGTTCTTCGGGATGGACCTGAGGGGCAAGTACGGCGTCGGC
>JBCDHQ010000375.1:0-3258 GCA_038749815.1 Pseudomonadota bacterium
ACGGTTTTGATCGACCTCGAGCACCTCGCTCATGATTTCCTCTTCCTCCGACCCGCGGAGGGCGAGGGACAGGCGTCCGGTGGCCTGGGCCTGGGTCAGCGTCGCCACGATCAGAGGGGCCACTTCCACCGTGACGGTGCGTGCCACAACGGGCCGGCTGAGATCTTCGTCCGCACTCTGGTCGATTGCGATGATGTCGACATTTTGTAGAAGGAGTTTCGTCAGCTTCTCGCCACGCTGATCGCCAGTCCAGTAAATGTCGACCCGATCGCCGGGCTGCAGGAAGCCGGACACGCCCGTCAGAACGTCCACTCGGATCGTGAACGCCCGCATGCCTTTCTGGAGCATCGATGACACGCCCGCTTTCTGTCCAAACCGAGTGACCTTGGTCGTCGCCACGATTTCTCCCGGTTCGATCGTGCGGAGAACTTGACGGGGCGCTTCTTCCTCGGCGCCAAACAGCTCCTCCATGGTCGTGAACGATTGCTGCGGGATCGCGTCCGCCGGGAACTTCACCGTGTACACGTGTTCTTTCTTCAAATCCTGGCCGTAGCGCAACTTGGTTTTGGCGAGGATGACGTCGGCTGTGTCCACCACCCTGCTCGCTTTGATGCGAAGCGCGCGGTTCTCGGCCGTGACCGCCTGAAACTGCTGCATTGCCATGTAAGTGGCGAATCCTGCGATGCCGATGCCGAACAGGAAGACCAGACCGAAGACGATGCGCATAGTCTCTCCATCCTTTGCAGCCCGCACTCATTCTGCAGCGGGTTCATGCCGTGTGTTAATGCACCCGGCGCCCGCTTGCAAACGCCACGGTGGATTGTTGGGCGCGATCTTGCGGGAACTTCGTTAAAGAAGTCCGCCCAAGCCGCCCGAGAGGCGCCCGGACCGACCTACAAAAATGGGCGACAACCGTCGCCCATTTGACTCTCGGATCGCGCGGCCTCGACCGCGCGGGCAACATCAGTTGCCGCTGATGGCGAGGGTCAACTCGTCGTAGATGGCCGACGCAGCGTTGTTGACACCGGCGCGGATGATGCTGAGGACGATGACCGAGATGCCGACGATGGCTGCGGTGAGCACGACCCAGTCGACCGTCACGGCGCCGTCTTCGTCTTTGACAACTGCGTTTTTCAGTTTGAACAGTTTCATAGTTTCCCTCCAAGGAAGCACAAGGTTGGTTTCACACGACGAACCGGCCACACCACCAATGCCGTCCGACCCGCCTGAGCACACGTCACTCAGTGAACGCCGCGAGGTAGCCCGCAGATTCGGGCAGAAATAGGACATGCCCGAAGCCGATTGCAGAAAACCGCCACTGATACGCCAATCTGTTGGAATGGCTTGTTTTTCTGTCACCAGTATTGGCTGCTTGCGTTAATGGTGAGTGAATTGATCCGGCATCTTGTTGCGGAAATCTCTCTATGTCGATCTGTTTTTCCGAAAGTGTTGCCATATCGTTCTCATGACGCGCAAATAACCGCACAAAAAACAGAGACGGGCAGGTCCAAAATCATGGTGAAGACTATGTGTATGGCGCTCTTTGGGGCAGCCATTGCCGTCGGCCTTCCAGGTTTGGCGGGTGAGGCGGACTTCACGTTCAAGCGAGTCTCGCCCCCGCCGCCGGGCGCCAAGCGGCTGATCACCATCCATGTGGACCCTGTCGCGGCGCCCGAGCGGGTCTTGGATCGTGTGCTCGAGATCGGCGATGGTCCCCCCCCTGAGCGAGAGACGGCGTCGGTTGGCGCGACCTCCGAGACGGCTGACTGGTTTTGGCGGCGCCTGTCGCCAGCCCTCTCTGACAAACGTCTCGGACGGCTGGCGGAGGCCTCCCGCGTTCTCGCGGCCGGCCCGAAAGCCGAGGGTGGGCCGAGCAGCCAGATGCTGCGCCGGATCGTTGAGCGGCACGGGCCGGCGATCCTCGCGGCGACGGCGGGAACCGAGGTGTCGCCCGCGCTCGTCGCCGCTGTGATCGCAGTCGAAAGCGGGGGGCGTGTCGACGCTGTGAGCCCCGCAGGTGCGCGCGGCTTGATGCAGCTGATGCCCGCGACCGCCGCGCGCTTTGGCGTCACAAAGCCGTTTGAGCCGGCGGAGAGCCTCAAGGGCGGCGTGGCGTACCTCTCGTTCCTCCTGGATCGCTTTGACGGAGATGCGGTGCTGACCCTCGCCGCCTACAACGCGGGCGAGGGCGCGGTCGAGCGGGCCGGCGGTGTCCCAGACTATCCCGAGACACGCGCTTATGTGCCTAAGGTCGTCGCCGCTTGGGGGGTGGCGCGGGGGCTTTGTCGCCGGCCACCGGTCAGGGTGAGCGACGCGTGCCTCTTCGAGACCATTCGCCTCGCCGCGGACTGACCGTCGTCAGATCGAGAGACGCTTGAACACCCGCTCCGGCACCAGACGGATGATTGTCATGATCCCGATCCAGAACCACGGGGTGTAGATCACATTGCGCCCCTTCGCGAGGCCGCGGTCGATGTCGCGGGCGACATCCTCGGGGCGCGCGACGAGGAAGAGACCGTCGAGGCCCCAGGTCATGGCCGTGTCCACAAAACCGGGTTTAACGGTCATCACATGCACGCCGACACGGGCCATCCGATTCCGGTGACCCGAGAGAAAGGTCTGAAACCCAGCCTTTGCGGATCCGTAGATGTGGTTGCCGACCCTGCCCCGATCGCCCGCCACGGAACTGACGCCAACGACGCTGCCGCCTCGCTCCGCCATGATCGGCGCGAGCGCGAGCAAGATCGTTGCGGCCGCGGTGAAGTTGTCTGTGACGACGCCCGCCAGCATATTCGGTTCCGCCTCGATATCCTCTTGCGGCGGCATTGAGCCTGCAAAAATGCCGACAGAGACCGTGCCCCCGGCGGTTTCCGCTGCCAAAAGGAGCGGAGCAAGGTCGAGTTGCCGGAGATCGAGCATCAGCACCTCGGCGCCCTCTGCGCCGCGGAGGATCACATCCTGGGCGGTCCGTTCGAGATCTGCGGAATCGCGTCCAACCAGGAGGAGCCGCGTGCCCTCCGCCGCTTTCCGCCGGGCAAATGCGCGCGCCATGGCAGAGCCGGCACCGATCACGATCCAGAGCGGCGCGCTCATCCCCGAAGTCCCAAGCGCCGTGAGAGATCCGTCTCGAAGACGCCTTGCGGGTCGACCCGATGGACGGTCTCCCTGAAGGCGGGCAGCTCCGGATACATCTCCGGGATCAGATCGGGAGGACAAAGCGCGTCCTTTGCGAAGTAGATCCGCCCGCCGCCCTCAACA
>JBCDHQ010000376.1:0-3177 GCA_038749815.1 Pseudomonadota bacterium
ATGCCCCATCACAGCCGCGGCCTCATCGGGCAGGAGGGCGTCGCGGAGGGCTACGTCGTTCTCCACGACCCGCAAGTGATCATAGCGAACCCCGTTGCGGACGATCCGACGGCCGAGCGGGGGCGCCTTCATGCGGCTTTGAGCGCACTTCGGGGCGAGATCGATGGGATGCTCGAGGCAGACTACCTGGGCGAGGCGGGAGATCACCACGAAGTGCTCCGCGCCTGGCGCATGTTCGCCGATGACAAGGGCTGGATCCGCCGGATGGAGGCGTCGATCACCGCGGGCCTCGCGGCCGAAGTGGCGGTTGAGCGCGAGCAGTCCGAAACCCGCGCCCGCATGGCCCGCATCACTGACCCCTACATCCGAGAGCGGCTGCACGACCTCGACGATCTCGCGAACCGCCTCCTTCGCCAGCTCTCAGGCCATGCCCGGCCGGAGATGCCGGAGGATCCGGTGCTCGTGGCGCGAAACATCGGTCCAGGCGAACTGCTCGATTATGGGCGCGCGCTTCGCGGTGTGGTGCTGGAAGAGGGTTCGGTCGGCAGCCACGCTGCAATCGTTGCGCGGGCGCTGGCGATTCCATTGGTGATCCAAGCGTCGCGGATCACGCGGGAGGCGCGCGCCGGCGACCGGATTCTCATCGACGGCGATCAGGGCATTGTCCACCTCCGTCCGGAGGAGAACATTGCCACCGCCTTCCGCGCCAAGATCGACATGGCGCACGAAGCGCAGGCCGCCTATGCCGTGCTCCGTGACAAACCCGCGACCTCGCGGGATGGGGTGACGCTCGGCCTCCAAATGAACGCCGGCCTGATGGCGGACCTGCCGAGCCTTTATCCCTCCGGCGCCGACGGTGTTGGCCTCTTCCGGACGGAGCTTCAGTTCCTGATCCGTCCCAACATGCCAAAGCGCGCGGCCCTTGCAGCCCTCTACACGCGCATTCTCGACGCCGCGGGGGAAAAGCCGGTCACCTTCCGGACGCTCGACATCGGCTCTGACAAAGTGCTGCCCTACATGACCCGCGAGCCGGAGCCGAACCCGGCCCTCGGCTGGCGGGCCATCCGCGTCGGGCTCGACCGGACGGGCGTGATGCGCATGCAGCTCCAGGCGCTGATCCGAGCGGCCCGGGGCCGCCCCCTCCGGATCATGTTTCCGTTCGTCGCCCAGTTCGATGAGTTCCGCGCCGGCCGCGACCACGTCCTCAAGATGCGCGACCGCGAGGCGAAACTCGGCCACCCGGTGCCCGAGACGATCGAGATCGGCGCGATGCTCGAGACGCCGTCGCTGGCTTTCGCGCCCGACCAGTTCTTCCAGATGGCCGATTTCATCTCGATCGGCGGCAATGACCTGAAGCAGTTCTTCTTTGCGGCCGACCGTGAGAATGAGCGCGTCCGTCGCCGCTACGACACCCTCAATGTCAGCTTCCTGACCTTTATCGAGCAGATTTCGACCCGTTGCGACCGCCTCGGCACGCCCATCAGTTTTTGCGGCGAGGATGCCGGCCGCCCGGTGGAGGCGCTGGCCTTTGCTGCCATGGGGCTCCGCACGCTCTCGATGCGCCCGGCCTCAATCGGGCCGGTGAAGCGGATGATCCGCGCCGTGGATCTCGCCGCCGCGAAAGAGACCATCGACACTGCGCGCGGCTCTGGCGCGCAGTCGGTCCGGCCTGCGCTGATGGACTGGCTCCGCGCGGTGGGCGCTCCGGTGAAGCCCAAGGGCTAGGCCCAGCGTTCGACCCGCCCTCGGACGCCAGTGTAGGCCTCTGGGATGAGCGCGCGACCAAGGATCCGGTCTGGGTTCGTGGGCGGTGGCATCTCGACGCCCTCGAGCCGCGCGAAGCCAAACCGTCCGTAATACGGCGCGTCGCCCACCAGCAGCACACGCGCCCAGCCGGCGGTGGTCGCTGCGGTGAGGCTCTCTTCGATCAGAACGGCGCCGAGCCCCTCGCCCTGCCGTGTGGGGTGCACAGCCACAGGCCCAAGAAGGAGGAGAGGCCATGTCCCGATCCGCACCGGCCAGTACCGGATCGCGCCCGCAACCACGCCGTCCGGGTCACGCGCCACCCGTGCGAGATCGTGGAGCGGCGCGACCCCGTCTCGCAGACGGTACGAACTGAGCGCCGTCCGGCCCGGCACAAACGCCGCGTCATAGAGATCCTCGATCTCAGGTGTGTCGGCGGTCGTCTCTGGGGCGAGCACATACATTTGCGGCGTGGGAGATTTGGGACGGGAGACGTTGCGTGCACGCGGACCGCGGAGTGCGGCCGCTCAAACCCAGTCTCGTCGCCCTCGGAGAGCAGTGCGCGCACGTGTCCTCTGCATGGACGGCGCCCTAGCACGCGGGCTAAGGGGGAACAAAGCGAAAAAGGACCGTCCCCCATGTTCTACCGGCCCGGCATCGACCCCCACGGCCTGCCTCACAACCCATTCAAGGCGATTGTTGCACCAAGACCGATCGGCTGGATCTCGGCTGTTGACGGTGAGGGCCGGGTCAACCTGGCGCCCTACAGCTTCTTCAACGCGATCGCCGATGCGCCGCCGATGGTCCTCTTCTCGAACACCGGCTCGAAACCGGATCGAAGCGCCGGCAAGGACAGCGTCAGCGCGATCCGGGAGACGGGCGCCTTCGCGGCCAACCTCGTCAGCCAAGCCCTCCGCGACCCGATGAACGCAACCTCCGGATCCTACACAGCCGGCGAGGACGAGTTCGAAATGGCGAACCTCGAGAAAGCCCCTTGCCAGATGATCGACGTGCCCCGCGTGAAGGCCGCTCCGGCGACGCTTGAGTGCCGGCTCTGGCAGATCATCGATCTGCCGGGCGAGGCCAACATCCTGGTCATCGGTGAGGTCGTCGGCATCCACATCGACGACGCAATGCTCACCGATGGGATCTACGATCTGACCAAAGTCCAACCGCTCGCGCGCCTCGGCTATCGTGACTACACGGCGGTGACGGAGCTCTTCAGCCTGAACCGCCCCGGCCAGCGCTGAGCGTTGCGCCGCGCGCCGGCGGGCCGCGCGCACCTCACCGGGCGGTTGACCGAGCGAACGGCTGTCCCTCATGTGCCGGTGAGCGGCAGGAGGGCCACATGAAACGACGTCTCGGGATCATCGGCGGCAGCGGTCTTTACGACATCGAAGGACTTGTAGACGCGCGCTGGACCACGGTCGAAAC
>JBCDHQ010000377.1:0-3083 GCA_038749815.1 Pseudomonadota bacterium
ATTGAGGTGCGGCGTGAAGCTGTGAATGGAGATGGCAGCGCGGCGCGGATGCCGCGCAAAGGCCTCGGCGATGGCGGTGTCCATGGGGCGAAGGATTTGGGCAACCCGGGTCTCGCGCTCCGCGTCGGTCAGACCGCGGTTTGCGGGAACGGAGGCGCCGTGGCTGACCTCGGGGATTGAGGTCGGGCTCCCTGGGGGACGGTTCGCATCGATCACAAGCCGCGAGTAGCGTTGCAGGATCAGCGGTGCGCCAAGCGCGTCGGCCAGACGCCGGGCCACATCGGCGGCGCCAATGTCCCAGCCGCGATGGCTCGCGAGGACCTCTTCCGTGACGCCCAAGCCGTTGAGGGCCGCCGGCACCGCGCGCCCCGCATGCTCGCAGACCAAGAGGATCTGCGATCGGCTCTCGGGGTTCAGAACCTCGACAGGGGTGGGGTCGGCCGGGCCAAGCAACCCGTGATGCGCCACAGCAAGCATACCGCCATCTTGTCGAAATCAAATTTTCAAGGCGAGTCGGATTTGCGTTGACTGAAAGAAATTCGCCAACAACCCTGGCACGGATGTCGGTGCGCACTCTGATTGAACACTATTCGAACAGTTTGACTCAAACTGAGCGCAAACTGGCTGCGGCCCTCCTGTCGGACTACCCCTATGCAGGGCTCGCGCCGATGCAGACACTGGCCGAGCGGGCGGAGGTCAGCCCGCCCTCGATCTCGCGCTTTGTGGGCAAGCTCGGTCTCTCGGGCTATGCCGAGATGCAGCGCCAGCTCCTGGCCGAGCTTCGCGAAGGGACGATGTCGCCGGTCGAGATCCACGAAGCCTCCGAGACAATTGAGGGGGGCTACCTGGCGGAGTTCGTGTCCCGCGCTGCGGCCCAAGTGAACCGCGCCGCGCAGGCCATCACAGAGGCGCAGTTCGACCGGATCTGCGCGCTCGCCGCGGACCCGCGGCGCACGCTCTACACCATCGGCGGTCGGGTCAGCGACAACATCGCGCGCCACCTGGCCTTTCATTTGGGCCAGGCCCGCGCGGGCGTCTTTCACATGTCCCGCGATCCGGAGGTCTGGCCGGAGGATCTTCTGCGGATGAAGCCGGGCGACGTTCTGGTGGTCTTCGACTTCCGCCGGTACGAGGCCAATCTGGAGGCGCTGGCCCGGAAGGCGGCGCACGACCAGAAGGCCCAGGTTGTGGTCATCACCGACAAGTGGCTCTCGCCGATCAACCGCTCTGCCGCCGAAGTGCTTGCCGTTCCGATCGAAACCGGCACGATCTGGGACAGCTATGCTGCGGCGCTCGCCGTGACAGAGGCCCTTGCCGCCCGAGTGGCGAGCGCGGATTGGGACAAGGTGCGGGCACGCATCACCGCGTGGGACGCGGCACGGACGATGGATGGGGACGGGTCATGAAGCCACTGATCTTTGCGGCAACCTGCGATCTGGCGGGCAAGGTTCGGGGCAAAGCCTTCCCGGCCGAGGATCTTGAGCGCCGGCTGATCCGCGGCGTGGGCTGGACGCCCACAAACGTCCAGATCAACTGCTTCGACGGGATCGGCGAAAGCCCGTTCGGTGCGCTCGGCGATCTCCTCCTGATCCCGGACCGATCAGCGGATGTCCGCGCCGTCTACGACGCGCAGACCGAGCATTTCATCCTCGGCGACATCGTCTCGCTGGATGGCGAGCCCTGGGCGCTTTGCACGCGGTCGATCCTGAAAGACGCCCTCGCCCGGCTCGAGCGGGTGGCGGGTGTCCAACTCCTCGCCGCGTTCGAGCACGAGTTCCAGCTCCTCTCCGACCCCGTGCGGGATGGCGAGGCCTATGGCCGCGCCGGCTTCGAAGCCAACCGCGTCCTCTGCGAGAGCCTGATGCAGCGTCTGTCGGAGGCGGGTCTCGCGCCCGACAGCATCATGAAGGAGTACGGGCGGAACCAGTACGAGGTTGTCATTGGTCCCGAGCTCGGCGTGCGGGCCGCGGATGCCGCCGTGATCCTGAGGGAGCTCACCCGATCCACGGCCCGGCATCTGGGGGAGGTGGCGACGTTCACGCCGATCCGCGATCCGGCGAGCGTCGGCAATGGCGTCCACATCCACATGAGTTTCGTTGACGCGGACGGGGCGCCCGTGACCTACGATGACGCCGCCCCATACGGCATGTCGCGCCTGACCCAGGCCTTCGCGGCGGGGGTCTTGAAGTATCTGGACGCGATCCTGGCACTCACCGCGCCATCCGTGATCTCGTATCTCCGCCTGACGCCGCACCGCTGGTCGGCGGCCTACAACAATCTCGGCTTCCGCGACCGGGAAGCCTCGTTGCGGGTCTGCCCCGTGACGGCGAAGGACCCCGCGAGCATCGCCCGGCAGTTCAATCTTGAGTACCGGGCCGGCGATGCCGCGGCCTGCCCGCATCTCGCCCTCGCAGCGATCGTTCACGCCGGCTGCCAGGGCATCGAGGAGGATCTGCCGGCGCCGACGCCGACTGAGGAGGATGTATCCCTCCTGTCGGACGCCGCGCTGTCGGATATGGGTCTTCAGCGCCTCCCAACGACATTGGACGCGGCACTCGACCGGTTCGCGGCGAACAAAGTGGTGGCCACATGGTTCCGTGACCCCTTTTGCGAGGTCTACCGCCTCCACAAGCTGGCGGAGATCGCCCATGTTGCGGGCCTTGAGACCAAAGCTCAGTGCCGGGCTTACGAGGCGACGTACTAGGGCGCTGTCCGTACCAGCAAGCGCGCCTGCGAGGGGCGCTCCAGACCCTCAGCTGCGTTGCTCGCTGGCCGATTGAGATCCCGCCGGTGCAGACGGGGTTTCGTGTGGGCGGACCTGTCCGGCCAGACCCAAAGGTCTCTCTGAAGGACAGACCGCGGGCCGCCGCGGCGATCGCCGATCCCCGGGTGCGTCAGGCGTTCAGGAAGTCCCAGACACGACTGATCACGACGGACCCCTCGCCGACTGCGCTGGCCACCCGCTTCACCGAGCCTGCGCGGACATCTCCGACGGCGAAAATGCCAGGATGCGATGTTGCATAGGCGGAGTGGGCTCCAGCCTCTTGCCCCGTGATGACAAACCACTTGGCATCGAGCTTCAC
>JBCDHQ010000378.1:0-3015 GCA_038749815.1 Pseudomonadota bacterium
GCGCGAGATCGGGGCAAAAGCACGTGATCCGGTCAAAGCACCGCCAGCTCTCGACAGGGACGCTCTCCGCCTCGACATTCTCAAAAATCGAGAGCACCCGGTGGCGGACCCGCCCGGCCATGGCGCTCACCGTGTGCGCCGCAAGCCGGGCCATCTGCTCGTTGAGGGCAACCGCGAAAAAGAGGTCCTGCGGCTCCGTCTCCGGCGGCACATCCGCCTCGAGCGCCCGCGCATGGCGGCGGAGATCGATCCGCCGGCGCACGCGCTGCACCGGCGTGCGCGCCGCAACGGTCGACTGCCACGGCGCCTCAAGAAGGTGGATCGGCCCAAACTCCGACACCAGGTTCACCAGCGGCCAAAACCCGTTCCGCCAGAGAGGTCCAGTCCCCTCAAGCGCATGAAAGAACACAGTCACCCGAAGGCCGTCATTCACGTCCAATTGGCTGATCCAAACACCATGCCGGTGCACCACCGGAGCCACGTCCAATGGCGAAACTCTGACCCAAAACGGAGCGCAAGTGGTCAGGAATTCTCACATCGCGATCCGTTGGGCACAGCTCAGCGCACAGAGTGTGCGGCGCACACGTCGTTGCGCATTCGCTGTGCAGTCGCTCGCCCTTCACGAAACGTCACGCGCGCCGTCCGCCGCAAAAGCTGTGGCAGCCGTCCCGGATTTGTGGTTTGGCGCAGGGAAAAGACAACGGGAGGGGTGCATGGGACCAGAGGGCCGCCCTTGGCGCGCGTATTACGAGCCGGGCACCCGGGCCGAGATCGACGCGGCCTTATACCGGACGATCGGCGATATGGTGGGCTCGGTCTCGGACACATATGGCCCCGCGCCGGCCTTCACGGCGTGCATGCCGAACGGCATGAACGGGACGCTCACCTATGCCGAGGTCAACGAGATGTCGGACGCCTTCGCGGTCTACCTCCGCGAGGTGGCAGGGCTCACGCAAGGCGACCGCGTGGCGCTCCAGATGCCGAACGGCCTCGCCTTCCCGGTCGCGGCCTTCGGCATTTTGAAGGCGGGTTGCATCCTGGTGAACGTCAACCCGCTCTACACAGCCGAGGAGATGGCGCGGCAGTTTCAGGACGCAGCGCCCTCGGCCCTCGTCATTGTCGACATGTTCGCGCACAAGATCCCAGCCGTGACCCGCGGCCACCCGATCCCCAACATCATCGTCACCCGCGTGGCGGAGTTTCTGCCCTCGCTCCCCCGCGGCATCATCGGCCTGGTTCAGCGCTATTGGGACCGCTCGATCACACCGATTGAGAGCGCGCACATCCGGCTGCCCGATGCGCTTGATGCCGGCCGCGCGCGGATCACCAAGGACCGGGTCGAGGTCGGCGCCTACGCCCAGGCGCTCGAGCCCGACGACCTCGCCTGCCTCCAGTACACCGGCGGCACAACGGGCATCGCCAAAGGGGCGATGCTGACCCACGCCAATCTGATCTTCAACATGGAGCAGACCCTCGAAGTAATCCCGGCGCTCGAGAAGGGGAGGGAGGTCGCGCTGACCGCCCTTCCGATGTACCACATCTTCGCCTTCACGGTGAACCTGCTCGCCTTCTACTGGCTCGGCGGGCGCAACATCCTGATCCCCTCCCCGCGCCCCCTCTCGAACCTGAAGCGCGCGTTTGAGAACTACCGCATCACCTGGATGAGCGGGGTCAACACGCTCTTCAATGGGCTCGCGCGCGAGATTTGGTTCCTCGACAGCCCGCCGCGCCACCTGAAACTCGCCTCCGCCGGGGGCATGGCCCTCCAGGCCGCCGTTGCCCAGCGCTGGGAGGAGGTGACCGGCAGGCCGCTCCTCCAGGGCTATGGCCTGACCGAGACCTCGCCGGTCCTCAGCTTCAACCCGATGGGCAAGACCCGCGACGGCTCCATCGGCGTGCCGGTTCCCTCGACCGACCTCGCCTGCGTCGACGATGCCGGCGCCCCGGTCCCCCAGGGCGAGCGGGGCGAGATCGCGGCCAAAGGCCCTCAGGTCATGAAGGGCTACTGGCAAAAACCCGAGGAGACCGCCGCCGTCCTCCGCGACGGCTGGTTCCTGACGGGCGACATCGGCGTGATGGACGCCGACGGCTATTTCTCGATTGTCGACCGCAAGAAGGACATGGTCCTCGTCTCCGGCTTCAACGTCTACCCGAACGAGGTCGAGGACTGCCTCGCCCTCCACCCCGGCATCCTCGAGGCCGCCGTGATCGGCATCCCCGACGACAGCACGGGCGAGGCTGTCAAAGCCTATGTCGTCCTGAAGGACAAAACGCTGACCGAGGCGGCGATCCGCGCCCACTGCAAAGAGCATCTGACACCCTACAAAGTGCCAAAGCGCGTCGTCTTCCGTGAGGACCTGCCGAAGTCCAATGTCGGCAAGATCCTCCGCAAAGACCTCCGCGCCGAGGCGCTCAGCACCGAAGCGGCGGAGTAGCCCACGTGGTCGGCGCGTTCGAGCAAGCCCTCCTCGCCGCGATGATCTTTGTGATCATGCTTGGGATGGGCGCCTCCCTCACACCGCGCGACTTCTACCTCGCGCTCCGCCGCCCCTATGGCCTCGCCATCGGCGTCGTCTCGCAATACGGCTTCATGCCGTTCATCGGCTTCGTGATGACGCTCGTCCTCGGGCTGCCGGAGCCGATCGCGATCGGCCTCCTGATCGTCTCCTGTATGCCGGGCGGCACGACGTCCAACATGTTCACGTATTTCTCGAAGGGGAACCTCGCGCTGTCGGTCTTGATGACCGTGACGTCGACGGTCTTCGGCGTGATCCTGATCCCCCTGGTCCTTCTGATCTACGCGACTGCGCTCGACCTCCAGATCCCGCGCGAGAACATCATCGCGACCCTCGTGATCCTTCTGATCCCGGTCGCGATCGGCATGACACTCCGCAAGCTCAGCGCCAATGCCGGCGCCGTGACGGAGTTCTTCGGCTCCGTCCTCGCGATCTTCTTCATCGCCTTCATCGCGATCTCCTGGGTGCCGCGGAACTGGGAGTTTCTGCTGACGACAGC
>JBCDHQ010000379.1:0-2895 GCA_038749815.1 Pseudomonadota bacterium
CGGCACCGATTTGCGCGGCGCCGCAACCTCTTCGAAAATACTGCGTTTGTCGCTCATACCGTGACCGCGCCCTCCGTGTGCCGGGACTTAAGGGGGCGCTTCTCGACCCGCAAGCGGTCAAATGTCCGCAGCCGTCAGGCCAGAATGAAATCGTCGCGGGTGAAATCGCTGAAGCTGACGCCTTCGAACACGATGGTGTGGTCGAACACTGTTAAACTCACGCCGTTCTCCTCCTGCGAGAACGTCACATCGCGCCGCCGGATCGGGCCGAGATCGCTGAGATCCACCATGTCGACGCCGTTCACGAAATCGGTGATCGTGTCGATCCCGCCGCCCTCTTCGACAAACACGAACGTGTCCGCACCGAACCAGCCAGTCAGAACGTTGTCGGCCGCGTTCTCCGTGATGAGGTCGTTTCCCCAGCCACCGGTCGCATTCTCGATGACCACGTCATTGGCGATTGTGTAGCCGCCATAGATCCCAGACGCGGTCGAAACCCACCCGCCGCCGCCTTCCTCAAGGAGGAGGGTTGCCGGGCGGAGATCGAGCGTCGCGTCGCTGAACCCTTCATAGCGCAGCTCATCCGTACCGCCCGCGTCCCAGATCGACGTGAAGAACGTCCCCGGTCCGTTGACATCGGGCAGCATGTAGAGGTCGTCCCCGGCCGCCGTGTCCGTGTTGGCGCCGTACTTGTCCTGCAAGAGCGCGATGTCGAGCGCCATGGGACCGGCGATGTAGCCGTAGTCGACCCAATCATCGCGCCCAGGCGCGCCGTCGGGGTTCAGCGCCCAGCCATCGACATAGGACATCATCGTGTAGACGCCCTGGTTCAGATCGAAGTCGCCGGTGTCCGACTGCGGGTCGCCATCGACGCCCGGCAGGATCGATGAGCCTCCTCCGACATCGTGCGGATGCGAAAGACCGAGACCATGGCCGAACTCATGGACAAGGGTGATCCACCCGAAGCCGCCCTGCTCAAGCCCACCGCCAGCTTCATCGGTCCAGCCGGCCGCACCGGGCTGACCAGCGAAGGCCGCGCTGCCCGCGCCGGCCTCCTGGGGCGGGTTCATGAAACCGAGAAATCCGCCCACAATCGGGACGTTGCTGTCGACTTTGTTGAGCCGGAACTCCGCGTCTGCGCTGTTGTTCGTCTCGACGAACTCAACGTTGATCAGGGTCTCGTAGTAATCGAATGCCTCCCGGACCTGAGCCTCTTCGTAGTCGGTCCAGGCGAGCCTCTCGAAAAAGAACTGAAAGTTCCCGACCGCGGGCTCGAAATAGTACTCGATGATCATGTCGCCTTCGACATTGAACGCGCCGGACGACACCGCCTGCCCACCCCAGTCAATCGCCTCGGTGATTGAGTTCTCGGGAAGCGCCGCGATCTCGGATCCCGGACCGGGCAGAGCCTCGGCACGGAGACAGCCGAGGCAACAACACCGGGCGTCTTCGATGTGCTCCAGCACCTCGAAGACGACGGCTGGCGGCGTCTGCGCAATCCGCTCTGCCAGTCGCGACAAGGGGGTCGGCAGGGTGTCGACCGACAGCCGCGCAGACGCGATCGCCTCCCGGAAATTGATCGACGGGGGCGGCGTGCCCAAAGAGAGCGCTTCCGCCGAGGTTTGGGTCACACTGGTCAACATGATCATCTCCCAAGGGCAGGTGCGCCCTCAACTCAACTTACAGTCGGTACTGCTCCAAATACGATCACACGGAAGTGTCCAATCCCACAACCGGGGGCGCGTCGATCAGTCGCCCGTGCGCGGTGGCGCGTCGGCCCGCGTCGGATGCCGATCGGCCAGGGCGCGAAAAACCCCATGGAGGGTGCGCACATCCGCGTCCGTCAGCTCCAGCCGGCCGATCAAGTTGCGCAGGTTCTCGCGCAAGCTCGCCTCCTTTGCCTCCGGCCAGAAGTAGGTCGCGCGGGCCAACCGGTCCTCTAGGCCCTCGACCAGGCGCTGGCGGTCCAGTGCGGAGGCCGGCAGCGCGCGCCCCGCCGGCGCCGGCAGACCCGCCCCTGCCCTCTGCCTCCACTCATAGGCGAGGAGCAGCACGCAATGTGCCAGATTGATTGATGCGAAGTCGGGGTTCACCGGCACCGACACCAATGCGGAGGCTGCGACAAGATCCGCATTCTCAAGACCGGCACGCTCGGGCCCAAACAAAACGCCGACCCGCTCGCCCGCGGAGATCCGCCCTGCCGCCTCGGCCATCGCGCTTGCGGGATCCAGAACCCGCTTCGTCAGCTCCCGGCTCCGCGCTGTGGTCGCAAAAACCGTCGTCAGATCGCCAAGTGCTGCATCGACCGTGTCCACAACGCGGGCACCATCGATCACGCGGGAGGCGCCAGAGGCCGTGGCCACTGCCCGCGCATTGGGCCACCCATCCCGCGGCGCGACGAGACGCATCTCGGTGAGGCCGAAGTTGAGCATCGCCCGCGCCGCCGCGCCGATGTTCTCGCCCATCTGGGGACGCACGAGGACAAAGACCGGACCCATATGCGGCGATGTGTCCCAAGCTGCGTTTGATGCTGTCATCGGGAAAGGCATGCCAAGAGGAGAGCAAGACCTCCGATCCCTACACGCATTTTTGCGCATGGGCCACCCGCGCGCGATACCTAGGATGGAATGGTATACCGATGAATACCCTCTTTCGACATGTCCCGTGCATGGGCTATAGGGCGGGGGAACCGAAGCCGAGGGACCTCGCATGACCAAAATCAAGGTAGATAACCCCGTCGTTGAACTCGACGGGGACGAGATGACCCGGATCATCTGGGATTTTATCAAGCAGAAGCTGATCCTGCCCTATCTCGACATCGACCTGCTCTACTACGACCTTGGCATCGAGGAGCGGGATCGGACGGACGATCAGATCACTGTCGACGCCGCAGAG
>JBCDHQ010000380.1:0-2167 GCA_038749815.1 Pseudomonadota bacterium
GGTTGACCGAGCGAACGGCTGTCCCTCATGTGCCGGTGAGCGGCAGGAGGGCCACATGAAACGACGTCTCGGGATCATCGGCGGCAGCGGTCTTTACGACATCGAAGGACTTGTAGACGCGCGCTGGACCACGGTCGAAACACCCTGGGGCGCGCCCTCCGATCAAATTCTGACCGGCCGGCTCGACACACTCGCCGTGGCGTTTCTGCCGAGGCACGGGCGCGGCCATGTCCAGAGCCCGACATCGATCAACTACCGCGCCAACATCGACGCGCTGAAGCGGCTCGGCGTCACGGAGATCCTCTCTGTCTCGGCCTGCGGCTCGCTGCGGGAGGAGATGGCGCCGGGGGATTTCGTGCTCGTCGATCAGTTCATCGACCGGACCTTCGCGCGCGAGAAGTCGTTCTTTGGCCCTGGATGCGTCGCCCATGTGGGCTTTGCGGATCCGGTGTGTCCCTATCTCGGTGCCGCGGTGACGGCCGCCGCGGGCGATGTCCGGCTGCATCCGAAGGGCACGTACCTGGCAATGGAGGGGCCGCAATTCTCAACGCGGGCAGAGTCGCGCCTCTACCGGGAGGTCTGGGGCGCGGATGTGATCGGTATGACCAACATGCCGGAGGCAAAGCTCGCCCGTGAGGCAGAGATCTGCTACGCGACACTCGCCATGGTCACCGACTTCGACTGCTGGCACCCCGACCACGATCATGTCGATGTCGCCCAGGTCATCGCGACGCTCGGGGCCAATGCCGATGCCGCGCGCCGCATTGTCCGCGCCCTGCCTCAGACGTTGAGCGCGGAGCGGACGCCTTGCCCTGCGGGATGCGACCGCGCGCTCGACACGGCAATCATCACACCGCCCGAGGCGCGGGACCCGGCGGTCCTTGCCCGGCTCGATTGCATTGCAGGTCGGGTCCTCGGCGCTCAGCGCTAGGTCGCGCTCTGCGGGCTTCAGAGGGCAAGGCCGCTGCTTCGATCCGCGGCGAGGTCCGGGTCCGCGACCGGGCGGCTGCAGGACCGTTCGCCGTTCCTCTATGCCCGAACGGGGCCTGATCCGCCTTGGGAGCGCGCGCAAAGATGCGCGTGAGAATTCGTGCGTCGGTCCCGGTTAAGTAACGAACTGGTAACCATATCCAGCCAGACTCACACATGCCCGGATCCCCAATCGGGCGCTGCTTGCACCCCCTCAGACTTTGGTCTGAATTCTGGCGCCTCTCCCACCCCCAAGGGAGAGGCGCCCTTTTCTTTAAGGATCGGAAAAGAGCGCGCCCGGGTTCATAATCCCAAGAGGGTCCAGGGCCGCCTTTATCGCCCTCATCGTGGAGAGCTTCGCCGGATCGCCGTATTGGGCCAGATCGCCCCGCTTCAGGCGCCCGATGCCATGCTCCGCACTGACAGACCCGCCCAGTGCGTGGGCGAGATCGTGAACAATCGCGGTCAGCCGTGACCGATCAGTGTCGAAATCGGACCCAGAGCCCCCCTGCGGCGGGAAGAGATTGTAGTGAAGGTTTCCGTCGCCCACGTGTCCGAAGCAGTTGATTCGGAGCTCCGGCACCTCCCGGAGGAGTGCCGACCGCGCCTTGGCGATGAAGTCCGGGAGACGGGAGATCGGGACGCTGATGTCGTGGCTCGCGATCGCGCCGATCTTGCGGTTGGCCTCAGGGACCGATTCGCGGAGGGTCCAGAAATCGGTGGCCTGCGCCTCGTTTTGCGCGATCAGCGCGTCGACCACCTCGCCCGCCTCCATCGCCGCCTCAAGCGCCGGCAAAAGCCGCGCCTCGAGGGCCGATCCCTCGCCGGACCCCACCTCGAGGAGAACCGCCCAGGCCGGCTGGGTGTCGAACGGGCGCGGCAGTGTCGGCATCGTCTCTGCCAGGAACGCGAAACTGGTCTCGGCGAGGATCTCGAAGGCCGAGAGCGCCTCACCGACCTGGTCCCGCACTCGGTTGAGGAGCGCCAGCGCCGCAGCGGGCGATGCGACGGCCAGCAGGGCCACAACCCGCTCCCGCGGGCGGGGAAAGAGCTTGAGGCTCGCCGCGGTGATGATGCCAAGCGTCCCCTCGGAGCCAATCAGCAAGTGGCGCAGGTCGTAGCCCGTGTTGTCCTTCCGGAGCCGCGAGAGGCCGTGGAGGATCTGCCCGTCGGGCAGCACCGCCTCGAGCCCGAGGCA